>JBJOKR010000249.1:0-5672 GCA_046045995.1 Pseudomonadota bacterium
GCGGGAGAAGCAGACCCTGTTCGGCCTGTTGCTGCTGCCGCTGATCGCGTTCCTGATGATCGGCTTCTACAAGATCCTGCTGGAGGGTGCGTGGCAGGTGGTGCCCCGGTCCCTGGCCCCGACCCTTGCGGTGGTGCTGGTCGATCCGGGCGGCCCCCTGCCCGATCCCGCCATCGCGGTGGGGGAGGCGGTGCGGCGCCTGTCCCTGCACCCCATGGTGCAGGTGACCGTGGTGACGGCGGATCCTGGGGACCAGCCGGTCCGCGACCGGGAGATCGACCTGCTGGTCGCCGTCCGCGACGGGCGTCTGCACATCGCGGTCCGGCCCGCCGACCTGGACAAGGCCTCCTTCGCCCGGGACCTGCTGCTGCATGGCGGGGCCGATCCCGTCGCCGCACCACCCCCGGGCGCGCCCTTCGATGTGCGGGTGGTGCAGGCGCCGGAACCGCCGGCGGGCCCGCTGATGGGGTTCATCCCCTTCTACATGGTGCTGATGCTGTCCGGCGCCTGCGCCAGCACGGGCACGGCCGGCTTCGTCGCCGACCTGCGCAAGGGCATGCTGCGCGGCTTCCTGACCACGCCGGTGCGGCCCCTGCACCTGCTTCTCGCCAATGTGGCGGCGGTGGTGGCCCTGGCCCTGGTCCAGGCGCTGATCGTGCTGGCGGTGCTGATGCTGTATGGGGAGGTGCGGCAGCCGGACCTGCCCCTGTTCGTCCTGGCGATGGTTCTGGCCGGGCTGATGATGACGGCGGTTGGTTTCGTCTTCCAGTCCTTCCGCCCGTCGGACAATCCCCAGGGTGGTGTGGTGATCGCCATGGCGTTCATGCTGCTTGTCGCCATCGTCTGGCCCCGCATCCTGACCCCGGAACGGACGGGGGAGCTGGACCTGGTCGTGCTGCTGAACCCGGCCGGGGCGGCGATGGACCTGATCTATGCGGCGATCAGTGTCGCCGATCCGCTGAACCCGGTGTGGATGAGCATGCTGTCGCTGCTGGGCTGGGGCCTGCTGGCCGGGGCGGTGGCGGCCGGCCGCTTCATCGCCGGGCTGGAACCGGACTGGAGCCGCCGGTGACCATGGCGACGGGTGCGACGGGTGCGACAGGGTGGGGCGTGGGGGGAATGGGCTGATGACCGATACCGGCATGATCGTGGTCTGCGACCTGCGCAAGCGCTACGGCGATCTCCAGGCCGTGGACGGCCTGTCCCTGCGGGTGGAACCGGGGGAGATCGTGGGGCTTCTGGGTCCCAACGGGGCGGGCAAGACCACCAGCATGGAAATCATGCAGGGCCTGCGCCGGGCGGATTCCGGCACGGTGCGCATCCTGGGCCGGGATGCGGCCGGGGGGCTGGAGCCGGTCCGCACCCGCATCGGCACCGTGCTGCAATCGGGCACGGTGCTGGAACGGGCGACGGTGGCGGAGCTGGGGCGGCTGTATTCCCTGATGTATGCCCGGTCCCTGCCCGTGGCGCCCCTGCTGGAGCGGGTGGGGCTGGCGGACAAGACGCGGGTGCTGGCGGGCGGCCTGTCCGGCGGGCAGAAGCAGCGTCTGGCCATGGCCCTGGCCCTGATCGGCGATCCGGATCTGCTGTTCCTGGACGAACCCACGGCCAACCTGGACCCCCAGGGCCGCGCCCTGCTGTGGGACATGGTGCGGGAGCGGTCGAAGGATGGCGGTCGGGCCGCCCTGCTGACCACCCATTCCATGGAGGAGGCGCAGTCCCTGTGCCACCGGGTCGCCATCATGGACAAGGGCCGCCTGCTGGACATGGGTGCCCCCGCCGCCCTGGTGGACCGGCATTGCCCCGGCGCCACGGTCACCTTCCTGACCGACCCCGCCCCGGATGCCGGACCGGCGGCGGATCCGGCCCTGACCGGCGCCTTGACTGGCATCAACGGGTTCCAGGGGGCGGAGGCGGGGCGGGACGGGCTGGTGGTCCGGCTGTCCGGGCCCCGGCTGGAGCCGATGCTGGCCTCCCTCATGGCGGCGCAGCAGGTCCACGGCTTCACCATCGCCAACCTGTCGGTGGAGCGGCGCACCCTGGCCGATGTGTTCCTGACCCTGACCGGCCGCGACCTCCGCGACGACTGATCCTCCCCCGTTCAGCACCGCCCCTTTCCGTTGACGCAGGCGCACACGCCCCCCTACTGTTCGGCCATCGCCGTGATCGCCGGGGACAGGGAGCCGATGGCGCTTGACCGCATGAAAACCGCGCTCGACCGGCTGGACCAGGCGTTGGGCCGCCTGGACCGGACCGTGGACGGGCATCTGGAGCGCCAGGCCGTCTCGGCCCACGCGACGCTGGACATGCATGCCTTCGAGCTTCAGTCGATGGAGGCGATGGTGGCCCAGGCGCGCGATGGCGAGCGGGAGGCGCGGGCCAAGCTGGCGGAGTTGTCCGGCCGGCTGGACGGGGCCATCGACCGCCTGCGCGTGGTGCTGGAGGAATAACTTGGCCCGTGTCGACATCACCCTGAACGGCCGTGCCTATGCCCTTGCCTGCGAGGACGGGCAGGAACCCCGGCTGCGGGAACTGGCCGGCTATGTCGATGGCAAGCTGGCGGAGATCACGGGTGAGACCGCGGGCGGGAGCGAGGCGCAGCTGCTGGTGCTGACCACCCTTGTGCTGGCGGATGAGATCTTCGACCTGCAACAGGACCTGGAGGGGCTGCGCCGGGCCCGCGAGATGGCCCGCCCCGACCCCGCCGCCATCGCCGCCGCCGCTGCCGCCGCTGCCGCAGCAACAGCCGATGCCACCGCGGCGGAGGAGGAAAGAATGGCCGCGGCCCTGGAATCGCTCGCGCAGCGCATCGAGGACATTGCCCAGCGCATCGAGCGCGCCTAGATTGGGGGGAGGAAGGCGGCTGCGCGGTGCGTCAGGTCGCATTATCCCCGGGGCCGATACCCATCCCTTCGGGAGCTGTCCCTACCGTCACCCTGGTGTCGGCACACGGCGCCCACCTGCTTGAGGCAGGCCACGAGGGATATTCACATACCAACGGCCAAGTGGCTGCCTTCCGCCCTTTTCCCCGATCCTGCCCGTTACCGCCAGGCCCTGCCGCCCATGATGCGCCCCGCCAATGATGCAGGCCCCGCGGTCCACGACCCCGTCGCCGCGGCGAAGCAGGCGGCGCGGGCCGCAGCCAAGGCTGCACGGGCGGCCATCCCGGCCGATGCCGCCGCCGCCCATGCCGCGGCCGTGGTCGATCCCTTCCTGGCCGCCTTCCCCGACCTGGCCCCCGGCACCGTGGTCGCCGGCTACTGGCCCCTGGCCGGGGAACTCGATGTGCGGCCGCTGCTGCGGGCCTTGGCCGGACGGGGGGTGCATACCGGCCTGCCCGTGGTGGCGGGGCGGGGCTGGCCCCTGACCTTCCGCCTGTGGCGGGAGGGGCACCCCCTGGTGCCGGGGCCCTTCCGGGTGATGGAGCCGATGCGGGACGCCCCCGTGGTCCGGCCGGACATCGTGCTGGTCCCGCTGCTTGCCTATGACCCGCGGGGCATGCGCCTGGGCTACGGCGCCGGCTTCTATGACCGGACGCTGGCCGCCCTGCGGGAAGAAGGGCCGGTCATGGCCGTGGGGGTTGCCCATGCGGCCCAGGGGGTGGCACAGGTTCCCACCGACCCCTACGATCAGAAGCTTGACCTGCTGCTGACCGAGCGCGGGCTGACCCGGTTCCCCTGACAGTGCCGATCACGGCGCCGCGGGTGGGTGAACCACGGATAAGGATGTCCCATGCGTCTTCTGTTCCTGGGTGATGTCGTCGGCCGGAGCGGGCGGGAAGGGGTCCTGCGCCACCTGCCCACGCTTCAATCCCGCCTGTCCCCCGATTTCATCGTCGTGAACGGGGAGAATGCGGCCGGCGGCTTCGGCATCACGGAAAAGATCGCGGGGGAGTTCTTCGCCGCCGGCGTGGACTGCATCACCACCGGCAACCATGTCTGGGACCAGAAGGAACTGCTGGGCCAGATCGACCGCATGCCCAACCTGCTGCGGCCGATCAATTATCCGGAGGGCACGCCCGGCCGGGGCCATACCGTGCTGTCCAGCCGCAATGGCCGGTACAAGGTGCTGGTCATCAACGCCATGGCCCGGGTCTTCATGGACCCGCTGGACGATCCCTTCCCCGCGGTGGACCGGGTGCTGAAGCTGCACCGCCTGGGCGGGCCGACCATGGGGCCGAGCGGCGTGCACGCCGCCATCCTGGATTTCCACGGGGAGGCGACATCGGAGAAGATGATCATGGGCCATGTGGTGGACGGGCGGGTGTCCCTGGTCGTCGGTACCCATAGCCATGTGCCCACCGCCGACCTGCAGATCCTGTCCGGCGGCACCGCCTATCAATCCGATGCCGGCATGTGCGGGGATTATGACAGCGTCATCGGCATGAAGAAGGAAACGGCCATCCACAAGATGACCCGCAAGACCCCGGGCGAACGCTTCACCCCGGCGGAGAATGACGCCATGGTCAGCGTCTGTGGCGTCTTCGTGGAAACGGACGACCGCACCGGTCTTGCCAAGCGGGCGGAGCCGGTGCGCCTGGGCGGGCGGCTGAAGCCGGCCCTGCCGGAACTGTGACGGCGTGTCTGGTAGGGCGGGAGAAGGGGCGGGGATGGCGATTGTGGAGTCGGAAGGGCCAGAGTCGGAAGGGGTGCAGTCATCCCTGCGCATCGTGGCGGCGGATGCCGTGATGGCGGAAACCCATCTGGGCGGTCTGGTCGATCTGCTGCGCGACGGGGTGGCGGGCGGTGCCTCCATCGGCTGGGTCCGTGTGCCCGACCGGGCGGAGGCGGAGGCCTGGTGGGCCGGCATCGTCGGGGCCGTGACCACCGGCGCCTGCACCCTGCTGCTGGCGCTGGACGGGGTGCGGGTGGTCGGCACGGTGCAGGTCCACCCCTCCCCCAAGGAAAACCAGCGCCACCGCGGCGATATCGCCAAGCTTCTGGTCCACAGCACCACCCGCGGTCGGGGCATCGGCCGGGCCCTGATGGCGGCGGCGGAGGCTGTGGCCCGGGACCAGGGCCTGTCGCTGTTGACCCTGGACACGCGGGCGGGCGATCCGTCCGAACACCTGTACCGCCGTCTCGGCTGGACCGTCCTCGGCACCATCCCCGGCTACGCCACCGGCACCACCGGGGCGCGGGAGGCGTGCATCTTCTTCTTCAAACAGATCGGGCCATGAGATCATGACAATCCAGGTGGGTGTGGTCGGTGCCGGCATCATGGGCCGGCGCATGATCCAGCGCATGACCGACCATGGGGCCTTCCGCGTCGCCTGCGTCTGGGACCCGGCGGCGCAGGCCGTGGCCGATGCGCTGGATCTGGCCCCCGGGGCAGCGGCGGCCGGATCGGTGGAGGATCTGGTGCGGCGGGACGATGTCGATGTCGTCTACATCGCGTCCCCGCCCCGGTTCCACATGGCCCAGGCGGGCGCCGCCTTCGATGCGGGCAAGAAGGTCCTGTGCGAAAAGCCGTTGGCCGTCAACCTGGGGGAGGCGGCGGCCATGACCGACCGGGTGGGGGCGGAGGGGCTGTCGGCCGCGGTCAATTATCCGTTGGCGACGGCCCCGGCGTTCCGCCACCTGGCCCAGGCGGTGACCGATTGGGGCGGGTGTGACTACACCAAGGCCCGGCTGACCGTGGCCTTCCGCACCTGGCCCCGCCCCTGGCAGGCC
>JBJOKR010000250.1:0-5652 GCA_046045995.1 Pseudomonadota bacterium
CCGGGAGGAAGGGTTCCAGCGGGTTCCCTTCTCCACCGATGAGCGGAACTTCGCTGGCTTGTTCCTGGAGCAGATCCGCCCGACCATCGGCCCAGCCCTGCCGCAGATCCGCGGGGCCTTGAACGCCTATCCCCGCACCCGGCCGCTGGCGGCCCTGGTGCCGGAATTCCCGGCCTTCCAGAACCCGGTGCTGGGCGCGACCACGGGCCCCAACGCCCTGGCCTTCTTCAACCAGCTCCGCGGCTTCGTCGCCACCGCGCGGGCGGCCGGGATCGGCGGCCTGCTGCCGGCCAGCTTCACCGGTTTCGTGGACGTGCTGCCGACCAGCCTGAACCCGCTGGCCTTCGGTGAGTTCCGCAACACCGGGGAGACCACGGCCTGGGAAGCCTTCGCCGACGGCACCTACTACCTGACGCCCGAACTCTCCATCACGGCCGGGTTCCGCTATACCTATGAGGAGATGGAGACGACCTATCAGCAGGGTGTGCGCCAGCCGGGCCTGTTGGCCCTGGCCTTCCCGCCCACGGCCCTGCGCGCCTTGGATGACGAGTTCCATTCCTGGGTCGGCCGTGTCGTCGCCAGCTATGAGCCGACGCCGGACAGCCTGCTCTACACCAGCGTCTCCAAGGGCCGCCGCCCGGCGGTGGTGGAGGTGACAGCCAGCCCCGCCACCAGCGGCATCCTGGAGGCGGAGATCGTCTGGAGCTATGAAGCGGGCGGCAAGGTCAGCCTGGCCGATGACCGGGTCCAGCTGGAAGGGGCGCTGTTCTACTACGATTACAGCAACTTCCAGACCCAGATCCCCAACCCGTTGGGGGCCAACCCGCCCTTCATCAATGTGGACGCGGGTGAGGCGGATGCCATCGGGTTCGAGTTGCGCGGCGACCTGCGCATCGCCGACGGCATCACCGCCTTCGGCAATTACGCCTATGTGGACGCCGAATTCGCCGATGAGGATGCGGACGGCAACCGGCAGACCCGGGCCGGCAACACCTTCCGTCTGACGCCGAAGCATTCCTTCGCGCTGGGCATGCGGGCGCAGGGGGAAGTGGCGGCCGGTCTGACCGGATTCATTACGCCCAGCTATTCCTGGCGGTCGAAGGTGTATTTCGACGACAACAACACCCCCGGCATCGAACAGGGCGCCTATGGCCTGGCCAGCATCCGCGTCGGGATCGAGGGCGGGGAGGGGCGGTGGAGCCTGACCGGCTATGTCACCAACCTGTTCGACAAGGAATACCTGATCGACGCCGGCAACACGGGCGAGGCCTTCGGCTTCCCCACCTTCGTCGCCGGCGCCCCCCGCTTCTACGGCGTGGAACTGTCCTTCCGGTTCTGAGGAACGGGCAGAGCAGGTTGAAACATTCCAGATTGTGCGGAAACCACCCCCTCTCCCTCAAGGGGAGAGGGGATTTCGGAGCCGGTCCTGATAGATCAGTGACACTATTGTCTGGATGCATCGCTGACAGTCCCCCGAAACGACGCCCCCCAGAACGACGAAGGGCCGCCCCCGACCGGGGCGGCCCTTTCTGTCTGGATCCAGCGCCGCAGCGATGCGGCGGCCGGGATCAGCCGACGCGCTTCAGCTTGCGCTGGGCGGCCCAGAGGTCGCTGGCGTTGCGGTCCAGATCGTACATGCGGGTGGCCCCCGGTTCGCGGCCCTGGCGACGGCACTCCAGCTCGAACATATTGGTGTTGGCCGGGTCCAGCCCCAGCTCCTCGCAGGCGGCGTGGAAGGCGGCGTGGATGTCGAAGCTCTGCATGATGATCCCCATTGAAGGTCGATGATTCTATTGCACCGCAACATCGTGACTTTGTGAAGGCCCGAAGTGACGGATTTTGTGGCGGGAGGGCAATGCGTTAGCCGCAATCCTGCCCACCTTGCGCCTGCGAAGCAGAACGCAGTGGCGCGGGTCGGGGTTCCCTTTCCACGGTTGTAGGCTGGCGATCGGCGGCCCGGCGCCTGCGGGAGCAACGAATCGGACGGCGATCGGTCGCGATCATCGTCCGCTGGTGTAATCTGATCGCGTCTCGCCTCCCGCCCGAACCGGATACCGCCCACCATGTCCACGCCCGCAAATAGCCACCGCCCGCCGCTTCCGCCGCTTCCCTGGCATTCCGATCTGGATGCGGCGCTGGAGGAGGCATGGCGGCGGCTGGTGCGCGGGGCCGCCGACCGCCGCAGCCCCTTCCACACCATGACGGTGGCGACGACCCGCTCCGATGGCGCGCCCGCCGCGCGGACGGTGGTGCTGCGCGCGGTGGACCCCGCCCGGCGGGTGCTGCGCTTCCACACCGACCGGCGGTCGCCCAAGCTGGCCGAGTTGACAGCCGATGCCCGAGTCGCCCTTCTTCTCTATGATCCGGGCGCCCGCCTGCAGATCCGCATCGATGGACGGGCCGTCATCCTGGCGGAAGGCGCGGTGCCCGACGAACTGTGGGCCCGGACGCGGGACCAGAGCCGCACCTGCTACCGCCAGCCGGAAGGGCCGGGCATGCCGCTGCCCGGGCCGGAGCTGACCATCCCCGATGCGGTGGACGATGCCCATGGGCGGGACCGGTTCACAGCGGTGGAGGTGACGGTGGATCGGCTCGACTGGCTGTTCCTGAACATCGGCGGGCATCGGCGGGCCCTGTTCGACTGGACCGGCGGCGATTTGTCCCAGGGCTGGATCGCCCCCTGAGCCGTGGGCGTCGTCGTCTCTCCCCGTCCCCGGCCCCCCCCTGTGTCCCCCTGGCACCACCCGGGGGGCAAGACGGGTCGGTGGGTTGCCCTGGTACTTTTGTCTACTTCCCCGCGCCGGGATTTCGCCCCATGCTGCAAGGCAATAGTGGCCCGACCGCCCGGATGGATGATGGACCCGATTGGGAAACGTCACCTTTTGGCGGCGGCCACGGGCCGGATCCCCCGCCCCCGTGGCCATCGCCCGTCCAGCGCCCGGTGCTGTTTCGCCCGGGCGGGGGCGCCGCACGGTGTCGATCGGGTATCAATCAAAGGCCGCCTGTTGGGGCTATCCCGTTCTTGTCCCCGCCGCAGCCAGCGTTATGTCCCTTGTTGCGCAGCATCGGCGCCTTGGTGTCGACAAGGTTCGTTAATAGGTTTGATAGAGCATGATGATTACCGGCAGCAGAGGCCGGTGAGGTTGGTGCGGAGCCGATTGCGGATGCCGGTTGGGCCAGTGCCACCGTGTCCGGATCGGCCGGAACAGCCCGCGCATCCCGGCCGATCCGGCGGGGTGCCGACCGGGTGCCGAGCCGGTGCCGCACCACTGCGGGGGGACGGAGCCTTGCCCGGAATTGCCGGGATCATCGGCCGTTCCTGCCGGTTTCAATGCAGGAGGGTATGCGGTCCCCGACCGGTGCCCCGCCTTCGGGGGGTGGCGGTGCTGTGTACCGCGCTGACGACCCTGCCGCCCCGCTTCCCCGGTTGCAGGCCCCACACCCCGGCCACCTGTTCCGGCGCCTTTGCCGGCCGCCCTGGTGCCGGGCGGGATGCCGTCCCGATCCTGTCTGTCCTGGTTGGTGCCCCAGTTGCCTGTATCGCCCCAATCGCCCCTGTTGCCGTCCGCCCGTGCCATGCCCGCTTGAAGGAGATCGCCCATGTACCCGGCCAGTGACCTCTTCGCCAGCTACGCACAGACCTATGAGGCCCGCCGCGAGCAGGACATCTCGCTGATGGATTATCTGGAGGGCTGCCGCGACAATCCGATGATGTTCGCCAGCGCGCCCGAACGCCTGCTCTCCGCCATCGGGGAGCCGGAAGTGGTGGATACCGCCCGTGACCAGCGTCTTGCCCGCATCTTCATGAACCGGACGATCAAGGTCTATCCGGCCTTCAGCGAATTCTACGGTATGGAGGAGACGATCGAGAGGATCGTCGGCTATTTCCGCCATGCCGCCCAGGGGCTGGAGGAGCGCAAGCAGATCCTCTACCTGCTGGGCCCGGTGGGGGGCGGCAAATCCTCCCTTGCCGAACGGCTGAAGGCGCTGATGGAGGATCAGCCCGTCTATGCCCTGAAAGCCGGCGACCAGGTCAGCCCCGTCTTTGAAAGCCCCCTTGGTCTCTTCGATCCGGAGACGATGGGGGCGACGATCGAGGAGCGCTACGGCATCCCACGCCGCCGTCTGACCGGTTTGATGAGCCCCTGGGCCATCAAGCGGCTGGATGAATTCGACGGGGATATCCGCCGGTTCAAGGTGGTGAAGCTCCGCCCGTCCCGCCTGCGCCAGGTCGCCGTGTCCAAGACCGAGCCGGGGGATGAGAACAACCAGGATATTTCCTCCCTGGTCGGCAAGGTCGATATCCGCAAGCTGGAGTTGTATCCCCAGAATGATCCGGACGCCTACAGCTATTCCGGCGGCCTGAACCGCGCGAACCAGGGCATCCTGGAATTCGTGGAGATGTTCAAGGCCCCCATCAAGATGCTGCATCCCCTGCTGACCGCCACGCAGGAGGGGAACTACATCGGCACGGAGAACATCGGCGCCTTGCCCTTCACCGGCATCATCATGGCGCACAGCAATGAGGCGGAATGGCAGAGCTTCAAGAACAACAAGAACAATGAGGCCTTCATCGACCGCATCTGCGTGATCAAGGTGCCCTACTGCCTCCGCGTGACGGAGGAGGAGCAGATCTACACCAAGCTGATCCGCGGTTCCGAACTGTCGCGGGCCCCCTGCGCGCCCGGAACGATGGAGATGCTGGCCCGCTTCGCCGTCCTGTCGCGGTTGAAGGAGCATGGCAACTCCAACCTCTTCTCCAAAATGCGGGTCTATGACGGCGAAAGCCTGAAGGAAACGGACCCGAAGGCGAAGACGCTCCAGGAATACAAGGACGCCGCCGGGGTGGATGAGGGGATGAACGGTATCTCCACCCGCTTCGCCTTCAAGGTCCTGGCCAGCACCTTCAATTACGACACGACGGAGATCGCGGCCGATCCCGTCCACCTGATGTATGTGCTGGAACAGGCGATCCGGCGGGAACAATTCCCGGATGAAACGGAAAAGCGCTATCTGGAATTCATCAAGGCCGATCTCGCCCCCCGCTATGCCGAATTCATCGGGAATGAGATCCAGAAGGCCTATCTGGAAAGCTACCACGATTACGGTCAGAACCTGTTCGACCGCTATGTCGATTATGCCGATGCCTGGATCGAGGATCAGGACTTCAAGGACCCCGATACAGGCCAGTTGATGAACCGGGACCTGCTGAACCAGGAACTGACCAAGATCGAAAAGCCGGCGGGCATCGCCAACCCGAAGGATTTCCGAAATGAGGTGGTGAAGTTCTCCCTCCGCATGCGGGCATCCAACGGCGGGCGCAACCCGGACTGGACCAGCTATGAAAAGATCCGGGACGTGATCGAACGGCGCATGTTCAGCCAAGTGGAAGAACTGCTGCCGGTGATCAGCTTCGGCTCCAAGAAGGACAGCGACACGGAAAAGAAGCACAGCCAGTTCGTCGACCGCATGGTCTCCCGCGGCTACACCGACCGCCAGGTCCGCCGCCTGGTCGAATGGTACATGCGGGTGAAGCAGGCGGGGTGAGCGGGCGTGCCGTAGGTCGTGTGTGGACGCCCCCCTGGATGCAAGTGGAATTTTGCCGATTTTTGGACATGGGGTCGGGTGCAGTCGTGTGTCCGGCCTCTGGGA
>JBJOKR010000251.1:0-5620 GCA_046045995.1 Pseudomonadota bacterium
AATCCCGGTGTAGCGGAGGCGGTGGCACGCGGTGACTACCAGAACGCCTTCGCCCATTTCCTATTGGAAGGGCAGTTCCGGGGACTAGACCCCAATCCGTATTTCGACGCGGATGCCTATCTGGCCCGAAATGCCGACGTTGCGGCAGGGTACGAATCCGGACGCATCAGCTCCCTGCTGGATCATTTCCTGCAGGTCGGTCGGGAGGAAGGGCGGCTGGCCACGGATCGCTTCAGCGAATCCTGGTATCTGGCCCGGAATCCGGACGTTGCCGCGGCCGTTCAGACAGGTGTCTTCGCCAGCGGGCTGGACCATTTCCGCTTGTACGGTCAGATGGAGGGCCGCACGCCCTTCGACGCATCCCTTCTCGGCTAGGCCCGCCCCAGCCACCGGCGCGCTTGGGATACGGCTGGCAGGCGCAACACGCCCCATGATCGTTATGGGTACCCCCTTCGCGGCGTAGGGACAGGGTTGGGATTGCCCTACTCTTGCCCCACTTGTCGCCGTGAAGGAACTCAGCGGGCATGCGTGTGTCCACCCTGTCCCTGTTGGTGCTGGCGGGGGCGGCTGGTACCTTCCTCCTCTATCTCGCCGCGGCCCGGCTTGGGCTGACGCTGGTGATCAAGCCACAGGGGCTTGCCGTCTTCTGGCCCGCGGCCGGCATTGCGGCCGGAATTCTGTTGATCGTGGATGTGCGCCTCCGGTGGTTCCATCTCGGGGCCATCGCCGCGGCGGTTGCCGTCGCCAACCGCTGGGACGGGGGTACCTGGTCCAGCACCCTGGTCTTCATCCTGGCCAACACCTTGGAACCGCTGGCGATCGTCGTCCTTCTTCGGTGGATGGGGTGGAAGCGGATCGACCTGGGCAATCTGGGCCAGGTCATCGCCTTCACCGGGGCCGCGGTGGCGGGTTGTGCCCTCGCCTCCGGCCTGGGGGCCGGGATCAAGGTCCTGACCGGACTGGCGCCGGTGCCATTCCTGTCCTTCTGGTCCCTGTGGCTGGTGGCCGATGTGGTGGGCGTGATCACGGTGGCGCCGCTGATCCTGATGGCGCGGCCCATGGCAGCAGATCCGGGCAGGTCCCTGGCGGAAGGTGTGGCCGCTCTCGCCGCGCTGACCCTTGCCGCCCATCTGCTGTTCGCCCGGCAGCCCCCCAGCGTTGAAACTTCCGGGGAAGGGTGGCTGGCGGCCTTCCCGCTGCTGGTGATTTCCCCCCTGATGCTGTGGATCGCGGTCCGGGCCCCCCGCCCGATCGTCGGCGCGGCACCGGCGGTGTTGGCGCTGTTCACGGTCGCGGGCACAGCCTCTGGCCTGGGGTTGTTCGCCTTGCCGACGCCCCTTGTCGATTCGCGGATCTATGTGGCCCAGGCCCTGCTGGTGGTGGCCGCCCTCTGCACCCATGCCCTGGCCGCGGTGCTGGGCCAGTTGCGCGCGGTCCAGACGGCTCTTCGCGATAGCGAACGCCGCCTGTCCCGGGTGCTGGAGGCGACGACGGATTGTGTTCTTATCCTGGATCGCGACTGGCGGTTCACCTACCTGAACCAGCGGGCCCAGGACCGGATCGCCCCGGACCGTCCGCTGATCGGCCGGTCCCTGCTGGACAGCTTCCCCGATTTTGTGGATACGCCCGCCTGGCCGGCTTACCGCCAAGCCGTGGCGACGGGGCGGCCCGTGCATGTGGAACACTACTATGGCCGGCTGAACGGCTGGTTCTCCGGCGATGCCCATCCCACGCCGGAGGGGCTGGTCGTCTTCTTCCGTGACACGACGGAACAGCGCCGCCTGGCCGCCCTGGCCCAGTCCGGGGACAGCCGTCTGCGCGCCGTGCTGGAGCAGATGCCCATCGGGGTCAGCATCGCCGCCATGCCGACTGGGGAACTGATTTTCCACAACCGAAGGGCGATGGAACTGCTTGGCCACGGCGTTCTCCCCTCCCAAGGGGTGCCGGATTACCGCCGTTACGGGGCCGAACATCCTGATGGGTCGCCCTACCGGCCGGAGGAATATCCCCTGGCCCGGGCGGTCCTGATGGCGACGGCGGTGGACCGGGAGCCCATGGTCTATCGCCGGGGTGACGGCCATGTCACCCGGTTCGAGGTCAGTGCTGCCCGCATCAACGATTCGGACGGGACGCCCGTGCTGGCGATCAGCACCTTCGACGATGTGTCGGAGCGGATGCGGGCAGCCGAGGCCCTGTCCAGCCTGAACGCCGAGTTGGAGCAGCGGGTCGAAGCGGGCGCGGCCCGGTTGGTCCAATTGCAGAAGATGGAGGCGATCGGCCAGTTGACCGGCGGTGTCGCCCATGATTTCAACAACCTGCTGATGGCGATCCTGTCCAGCCTGGAACTGTTGCGCAAGCGCCTTCCACTGGGTGATGCGATGGCGGGTCAGTTGCTGGACAATGCGGTCCAGGGGGCGGAGCGGGGCGCCACCCTGACCCAGCGCCTTCTGGCCTTTGCCCGCCGTCAGGAACTGCGGCCCGAATCTGTGGATGTTCCGGCCCTTGTGCGGGGGATGACGGATCTTCTGACCCTGACCCTCGGGCCGCAGGTCCGCATCGTCACCCGGCTTGATGCCGGCCTTCCCCGGGCGGTGGTCGATCCCAACCAGTTGGAGATGGCGATCCTGAATCTGACCCTGAACGCCCGCGATGCCATGCCGGGCGGCGGCACCTTGACGCTGACCGTCGACCGCGATGGGCCGCCCGGCCCGGGCGCCGACGCTGGCATGGCGGAAGGGGTGGGGCAGGAAGGGGTGGGGCAGGAGGGGGAACCGTATCCGGACCGGCCGGCAGACGGCTGGGTCCGGCTGGTGGTGGCAGATACCGGTGTCGGCATGGATGCCGCCACCCTGGCGCGGGCGGTGGAACCCTTCTTCACCACCAAGGGGGTGGGACGCGGTACCGGCCTGGGCCTTTCCATGGTGAAGGGGTTGGCGGAACAGTCGGGCGGGCAACTGCTGTTGTCCAGCCGGCCGGGTGTGGGCACGGTGGCGGAGATCCTGCTACCGCTGGCCACCCGATCCGGTACCGGTACCGACACAACCCCGATGCTTCCGCCTTCGGCGGCGGAGCGGGGGGAGGATCCGCTCCTGCGGCCGCCGCGCGGGCTGCGCATCCTTGTGGTGGATGACGACATGCTGGTGTTGATGGGCACGGCGCTGATCCTGCGCGACCTGGGCCATACCCCGGTGGAGGCCGGGTCCGGCCGTGCGGCCATCGATCTTCTGGCGCGCGGGGAGGTGGTGGACCTGGTGGTGACCGACCAAGCCATGCCGGTGATGACCGGGTTGCAGTTGGCGGAAGCCTTGGCCCGGCTGCACCCGGGGCTGCCCGTCATCATCGCGTCCGGCTATGCCGAACTGCCCGACGGGGCGGAGGCGCTGGTGGCCGGGCGCCTGACCAAGCCCTTCCGCCCGGCGGAACTGGCGTCGGTGATTGCCCGCACGCTGGGCCCGGCGGACCCGCCGGTCGCGGCGGACGATACGATCTAGGGCGTACGATCCAGGGCGGGTGGGGGCCCGGTCCCGGTCAGCCCGTGAAGACCACCCGGGTCGCACTGTCGCCGGGGCCGGGTAGGATGAGGTTGCCCTGAAGCTGGGTCGCCAGCGCCTCCACGATGCGCAGGCCCAGGCCGTTCGCCCGTGTCGCCTCCGCCGTCATGCCCGGCCCGTCATCGGAAACGGTCAGCACCACCTGGTCCGGGCCCACCCGCTCCAGCCGGAGGATCAGGCGGCCGCCATCGCGCCCAAGAAAGGCGTGTTTCACCGCGTTGGTCATCAACTCCATGGTCAGCAGGGAGAAGACGGTCAGCCGCTCCAGCCCCATGCGCAGGTCGATCACGTCGACCTCACAGGTGACATGCTCCGCATCCGTCACCTCCAGCAGCATCGCGCAGAGGGCGCGCATGTAATCCTCCAGGCTCTGCCCGACAGAGGCCGGATCGTGCAGCAGCCGGTGCAGCCGCCCCATCAGGTGAAGCCGGTGGATGGCGGCGTCGATCCCCGCCACCGCGGTTGACGGATCGGCGGCGATGCGGGACCGCTGCAGCGTCAAGAGGGAGGCGGTGAAGGCAAGGTTATTGGCCACCCTGTGCTGCAACTCCGCGAACAGGGTGCGTTGCTGGTCCGCCAGGGCAGCGGACAATTCCCGTTCGATCCGCAGCCTGTCGCCGGCCCGGCGCATGGCGTCGATGATGACGATGTCCACACCGACGATGAAGGCATAAAGGCCGATGGCCACCGCCGTCCCGCCATCCAACCCGAATCCGCCCACCGGCGGCATGAACCAGTACCAGGCCGACAGTCCGCACAGCAGCGCACACAGCAGCCCCGGCCCGGTCCCCAGGAAATAGGCGGTCAGGATCACCGCCGGGAAGAATGTCAGGAAGGGGAAGCCGGGCGGCAGGCTGTCGTCCAGCACCTGGCGCAGACCCAGGGCGGCCAGGAAGGTCAGGAAGGCGCCCAGATACCGCAGCGCGGCATGCAGGTACGCAGGCATCACGGCCCTGCGCGGAACCGTTCCCGATCCCGCGGGCCCGCCACCCGTGTTCCTGAAGTCCCGCGGCTCCAACCTCACCGACACCTCTCCGATCCCTGTCCGGGTTGGCAGGTCCACCTGCGGCGAACAGGGAAAACCTGACCTTTTGGTCAGGATACCAGCCCATTGCGGTGGAATGAACCAATCATGTGGGGACCCGCCCCTTGTCGATGCAGGGGCGGACTGTGACCATCCTTGGACGGGCGGCGGGTGTTCCGTCCCTCAGCCCAGGTCCAGCCGGCGCAGCAGGGCGGGGATCTTTTCCTTGAAGGGGAAGAAGCCCTTGGTGGCTTCGGGCCACAGCATCTGGTCATAGGCTCGGCGCACCCGGATCAGGGGCACGCCGCGGGCGGACAGGGCCGTGTCCAGCCCGGCCAGCCGGTCGGCCACGGGGCCGACGGGTGCTTCCGCCGTCACCACCCGGGCCAGGCCCTCCCGCCGGGTCCAGTCCACCACCGCGGCGATCCAGGCGGCATCCGCCACCGGCGCGGTGTCGATCGGGGCGGCCGGGACATCGAACGCCGCTTCCGCCCGGGCCACACCATCCGCCAGGGCGGCCGCGATCCAGGCGGCGACGGGTGGCGCGACCGGGTCCGGGCCATGGGCGTGCCGGGTCGGGCAGGCGAAGACCGTCCGGATGGGAATGGCGAGGCCCAGGCTTTCCGGATGAAGGTCGTCCTCATGCAGCAGCAGGCCGGTGTTCCCCCCGTCCGCCACCAGTGTCCGCGCATGGGGCCGCGGCACAAGGGGGCGGACGGGTGGCGGCTCGGGGCCGGTCAGGGCGGGGGCATCGGCCGCCAACCCGCTTGGATCGAACCGGTCGCCGGTATAGGTGCGGATGTTGTCGGCCCGGGCCAGATAGGTCTTGCCCTTGGTCTGCAATCCGGCGACCCAGCGCCAGGACAGGGTGTTGCTGGCGGCATCCCCGTCCAGCAGGTGTTCCAGGAACAGGGCGGTCCCCAGCTCCCACGGCAGGCGGAGGGTGAAGATCCAGATGCTGGCGAACCACATCCGGGCATGGTTGTGCAGATAGCCGGTGGTCGACAATTCGCCCACCCAGGCGTCGAAGGCGTCGATCCCGGTG
>JBJOKR010000252.1:0-5600 GCA_046045995.1 Pseudomonadota bacterium
CCTATCGCGCACGACCGTCATGCGATCGTGTAACGGGCACGCGCGCCCCGTTCCAGGGCGGCGGCGGTCAGGCGGTCCACATCCAGGCCGTGGCGCAGCAGTTCCAGCATGCGCAGTTCCTCCTGGCTGGCGCGGCCGTCCACGGCCACGATCTCACAAGCCAGCATATAGGCGGTTTCGCGCAGGCGCGGGGTCAGGGACGCCTTCACCAGGTCGATCAGCCGGTCCAGGCCGTCCTCATCACCCAGCAGGGCGGTGCATTCCCGCGCCACATCGGTCAGATGGTTGATGTCGAACCCGCGGAAGACCGGCAGGAACCGCACCGTCTCGGCAATGGTTGCCAGCTCCCCGTCGGTCATATCCGCGTCGGAGGCGGAGACCATGACCATGGTGTAGATCAGGGCGCGGGGGGAATCGCTCATCATCGGTCCTTCCAGGGATGTCCATGCCGGGTTGCGGGCACCTGCCCGTCGGCGGGCCCATCAAACCATGCGCACACCCCGGGTCAAGGGCGCGGATGCCGCAACACCCCTCCCCCTTCGGTCCCGGCCAGGTCCGGGGCCCGGCCTGGCCCTGGCGTGTCCACGCCCCCCACCACCCGCCCGATGCAGGGATTGCCCCCCAGCCAATAGGCCAGGTCCGCCGGCCGGGCGATGGCGTAGAGGGCCAGGTCGCAGGCCTTGCCCACCGCCAGCGTGCCGATCTCCCCCGCCAGCCCCAGGGCGCGGGCGGCGTTGCGGGTGACACCGGCCAGCGCCTCCGCCGGGGTCAGGCGGAAGCACGTACAGGCCATGTTCAGCATCAGCAGCAGGCTGCGCACCGGGCTGGTCCCAGGGTTCAGGTCGGTGGACACGGCCATGGGGATGCCGCGCGCCCGCATGCCATCCACCGGCGGAACCATCGTCTCCCGCAGCAGGTAAAAGGCACCCGGCAGCAGCACGGCCACGGTCCCCGCCGCCGCCATGGCGTCCAGCCCCGCTTCCGACACGTATTCCAGGTGGTCGCAGGACAGGGCGCCATAGCGGGCGGCCAGCGCCGCCCCGCCCTGGTCGCTCAACTGCTCCGCATGCAGTTTCACAGGCAACCCCTTGGCCCGCGCCGCCTGGAACACCCGCTCCGTCTCCGCCGCGGTGAAGCCGATGGTCTCACAGAAGGCATCCACCGCATCGGCCAGCCCCAGGCGCGCCGCCTCCGGTACGATGGTGCCGCAGACCAGGTCCAGGTAGCCCGCGCGGTCGCCCGCATATTCCGGCGGCAGGGCATGGGCGGCCAGCAGGGTGGTGCGCACCCGCAAGTCCCCCCCTTTCCCCAGGCGACGGGCCGCGCGCAGCAGGCGCAGTTCGCTGCCAAGGTCCAGGCCGTAGCCGGATTTCACCTCCAGCGTCGTCACCCCCTCCGCCAGCAGGGGCGCGATGCGGCGGGCAGCCTCCCGCACCAGGGTATCCTCATCCGCCGCCCGGGTGGCGGCGACGGTGCGGTTGATCCCGCCCCCGGCCCGCGCGATCTCCGCATAAGGCACACCGTTCAGCCGCTGCTCCCATTCATCGGCCCGGTCGCCGCCGAAGACCGCATGGGTATGGCAGTCGATCAACCCGGGCAGGACCCAGGCACCGTCCAGATCCACCACCCGCACCGCCAGATCCCCCGGCCGCCCGGGCAGATCCGCCGCCCGCCCGACCCAGGCGATGCGCCCATCCTTCGCCGCCAGGGCCCCGTCCGCGATGGTGCCATAGGGATCGCCCCCACCCGGCACCATCGTCGCCAGATGCCCGCCGGTCCACAGGGTATCGAAGGGGGGATGGGTCATCGGTCGGTCCGTCCTGGAATGCCTTGCCAACCCCTCCCTCTCCTTCAGGGGGAGAGGAGGTCTGCGCCTGCGCCGTCGAGACCGCGGCAGGGATCATGGCCCATCCTGGCGTCCCGCTTGTGCGGCGTCCAGGACTGGGATAGGATGCTTGTATATACAAGATGGGCGGCGGCGGTGCCACAGCCGGTAAGGCGTGCCGGGCACAACCAAATCCCGCCCGATGATCCCCGGGGGGAGGGGACGGTACCCATGCAGACCTTCATCGCCGATCAGGTGCGCCTGCCCGATGCCTGGGCGGCCGATGTCCGCATCACGGTGGACGAAACGGGCACCATCACCGCCATCACCCCGAACGCCCCGGCGGCCGGAGCAGCAGAGGGGGTGGCAGAGGGGACGGCGGGGGAGGAGGTGGTGCGCCTGTCCGGCCCGGTGGTGCCGGCCATGCCCAACCTGCATTCCCATGCCTTCCAGCGGGCCATGGCCGGGCTGGCGGAGCGGGGGACGGATAGCGGCGACAGCTTCTGGTCCTGGCGGCGGACCATGTACGACTTCGTCCACAAGCTGACGCCCGAGGATGTGGAGGCGATCGCCGCCCAGTTGTTCGTGGAGATGCTGAAGGGCGGCTATGCCGCGGTCGCGGAGTTCCATTACCTGCATAACGGGCTGGAGGGGCGGCCCTATGCCGATCCGGCGGCCATGAGCCGGGCGGTGATCGCCGCCGCCCGCACCGCCGGCATCGCGCTGACCCATCTGCCGGTCCTGTACATGACCGGCGGGCTGGACGGCCGGCCCCTGGTCAACGGCCAGCGCCGGTTCGAGGGCACGCCCGCCCGCCTGCTGGACCTGATCGATGCCTTGCGGGGGGAGGAAGGGCCGGATCTGCGCCTGGGCCTGGCCCTGCATTCCCTGCGCGCCGTGCCCCCCCGCCCCCTGCGGGAGGCGGTTTCCGCATTGACCGCAAGGGACGCCACCGCGCCCATCCACATCCACATCGCCGAACAGCCGAAGGAGGTGGAGGAGTGCGTGGCCCATCTGGGCGCCCGGCCGGTGGAATTCCTGCTGGGGGAGGTGCCGGTGGATGCGCGCTGGTGCGTGGTCCATGCCACCCACATGACCACGGCGGAGACCACCCGCCTGGCCCGAAGCGGTGCCGTGGCCGGGCTCTGCCCCACGACGGAGGCCAATCTGGGCGACGGCCTGTTCCGGTGGGAGACCTACCGTCGCGACGGCGGGGCCTTCGGCATCGGATCGGACAGCCATGTCACCGTGGACGCGCGGGAGGAGCTGCGGCTGCTGCATTACGGCCAGCGCCTGACCTCCGGCCGACGGGCCTTCGACCTGCCAGGCCGCAGCCGCCACCTGGGTGCCCGGCTGTGGCTGGACGGGGCGGAGGGCGGGGCACGGGCGCTGGGCCGCCCGACCGGGCGCATCGCCGTGGGCTGCCGCGCCGATCTGCTGGTGCTGGACCCCGACCACCCGGCCCTGATGGAACGCACAGGCGACCTGCTGCTGGACGCCCTGGTCTTCGCCCAGACGGGCGGCACCCCGATCGCGGAGGCCTGGGTCGGCGGGCGCCGTGTCATCGACCAGGGCCGCCACCCAAGGGAGGAAGAAATCACCGGGCGGTACCGGCGGACGCTACGGCGGCTGCTGGCGTGAGATGTGTGGCCTGTCGGATTACGGCGCTGCCGCGCCTAATCCGACCTACGGCATCGGGGCCCCGTAGGTCGGATTAGCGAAGCGTAATCCGACATTCGACCGCCCCACGACCATGCCCCCATACCAAAAACCAATTCCCCAACCCCAAGCGGTCACCACCCCCAAGGACACCCCCATGCCGACCCGCCGTGACAATTCCCGCATCCTGCGCGCCCCCCGGGGGCTGACCCTGACGGCGAAAAGCTGGGCGACGGAAGCGCCCCTGCGCATGCTGCTGAACAACCTGGACCCGGAGGTGGCGGAACGGCCGGAGGAGCTGGTGGTCTATGGCGGGATCGGCCGGGCGGCGCGGGACTGGGAAAGCTTCGACCGGATCGTGGAGACCCTGACACGGCTGGAGGAGGACCAGACCCTGCTGATCCAGTCGGGCAAGCCGGTGGGCGTGTTCCGCACCCATAAGGATGCCCCAAGGGTGCTGCTGGCCAATTCCAATCTGGTGCCGGCCTGGGCCACCTGGGACCATTTCCATCACCTGGATCGGGCGGGCCTGATGATGTACGGCCAGATGACGGCCGGGTCCTGGATCTATATCGGGACCCAGGGGATCGTCCAGGGCACCTATGAGACCTTTGTGGAGGTCGGGCGGCAGCACTATGGCGGCGACCTGGCGGGCCGCTGGATCCTGACCGCGGGCTTGGGCGGCATGGGCGGGGCCCAGCCCCTGGCCGCCACCATGGCCGGGGCATCCTGCATCGCCGTGGAATGCCAGCCCAGCCGGATCGACCGCCGGATCGACACCCGCTACCTGGACCGCCGCACCGACAGCCTGGACCAGGCGATCGACTGGGTGCACGCGGCGAAGGCGGAGGGCACGCCGGTCAGCATCGGCCTTCTGGGCAACGCGGCGGAGCTGTTTCCGGAGATCCTGCGCCGGGCGAAGGCGGACACCCGCTACCGCCCCGATGTGGTGACGGATCAGACCTCCGCCCATGATCCGGTGAACGGCTACCTGCCCGCGGGCTGGAGTGTGGCCAGGTGGGAGGAGATGCGGGAGCGTGATCCCCGGGCGGTGGCCGCCGCCGCCCGCCGGTCCATGGTCGCCCATGTCCAGGCCATGCTGGATTTCCACGCGATGGGCGTGCCCACGCTGGATTACGGCAACAACATCCGCCAGATGGCGAAGGATGAGGGGCTGGAGGGCGCCTTCGGCTTCCCCGGCTTCGTGCCCGCCTATATCCGCCCGCTGTTCTGCCGCGGCATCGGCCCCTTCCGCTGGGCCGCCTTGTCGGGCGATCCGGACGATATCCGCAAGACGGATGAGACGGTGAAGGAACTGCTGCCCGATGACCGGCACCTCCACCGCTGGCTGGACATGGCGCGGGAGCGCATCGCCTTCCAGGGCCTGCCCGCCCGCATCTGCTGGGTCGGCCTGGGCGACCGGCACCGCATCGGCCTGGCCTTCAACGAGATGGTGGCGCGCGGCGAGATCGGGCCCCTGGTCATCGGCCGCGACCATCTGGACAGCGGCTCCGTCGCCAGCCCCAACCGGGAGACCGAAGCCATGAAGGACGGCAGCGATGCCGTCAGCGACTGGCCCCTGCTGAACGCCCTGCTGAACTGCGCGTCGGGCGCCACCTGGGTCAGCCTGCACCATGGCGGCGGGGTGGGCATGGGCTACAGCCAGCATTCCGGCATGGTGGTGCTGGTGGACGGGACGGAAGACTGCGCCCGCCGGCTGGAGCGCGTGCTGTGGAACGACCCCGCCACCGGCGTGATGCGCCACGCCGATGCGGGCTACGACATCGCCGTGGAATGCGCGAAGGAGAAGGGGCTGGACCTGCCGATGCTGGGGTGAGCCGAAAACCCCTCTCCCCCTGAGGGAGAGGGAGGGGCCCAAGCCGCAAGGCTTGGGAGGGTGAGGGGTCCAGAAGGGCGGTGCCCGGGTCTACAGATATCCCCACCAGGGCCGGTGCTGCCGGACCCCTCACCCTCCCACCCTTCGCTTCGCTGCGGGCGGGTCCCTCCCTCCCCCTCAAGGGGGCTACGGGATGCACACATCTTGAGTGCTCTTGCCAATCTGGTGCTTGCGTGATTCGGTTGGTGTCGGATTTGGTGGGAGGGCGTGGCGATGGCG
>JBJOKR010000253.1:0-5556 GCA_046045995.1 Pseudomonadota bacterium
GCCCTGCTCGGTGACGGCGGCGCTGATGGACCCGGCGATGCTGTCGATACCGGCGATAAGGTCCTGAAGCTCCCGGATATCGCCAATCACCCGACCCGTCGCCTCCTGCACCGCCGCGATCTGGGAAGAGATTTCCTCCGTCGCCTTGCCGGTCTGCCCGGCCAGGCTCTTGACCTCTCCCGCCACAACGGCGAAGCCGCGGCCCGCTTCACCAGCCCGCGCCGCCTCGATCGTAGCGTTCAGGGCCAGCAGATTTGTCTGGCCGCTGATCTGGCTGATCAACTCGGTCGCGCGGCCGATGTTCTGGGCGGCCCGGGCCAGTTGGCCGGCCACCTGCTCGGTGCGGGCGCCACGCTGGACCGCATCATGGACCATGTCGGCGACCCGGGTGACCTGGCGGCCGATCTCCCGTCCGCTGGAAGCCAGCTCCTCCGTCGCGGCGGCCACGGTCTGGACATTGCCGGTGGCATCCTCCGCCGCACCGGCCACCCCGCGGGACTGTTCGCCCGTCCGTTGGGCCGCCTCGTTCATCTGTTGGGCAAGGGCGGAGATGTCGGCGGCATTGGCCAGCACCGCCTCCACCGTTGCCGCGACTTCCATCTCCAGCACCGTGGCCAGATCGTGGAGACGGGTTTCGAACTGTTCCTTGCGCAGGCGCTCCCGCTCCTGCTCCTCCGCCTTCAGGCGGTCCATCTCCTCCCCGTTGCGGCGGAAGACGTCGATGGCGCGGGCCATGTCGCCGATCTCATCCCTGCGGGCAATGCCGGGGATGGAGGAAAGGCGCTCCCCACGGGCCAGGGATTCCATGGCCCCTTCGATCTGGGACAGAGGGCCGGTGATGGACCGCACCAGGATGAAGGCCAGACCGCAGAAAAGCGCCACCAGCACCGCACCGACGGCCAGGGTCGTTCCCCGGGTCTGGATGCGGATCTGCTCCACCGACTGCTTGGATTCGGCCATACCGGCCCCCGTCATGGCGAACAGCTCGTCCAGCTGCGGTCGCATGGCCTCGAAAGCGGCGGTGACGGTGGCCGCTTCCTGCTGCTGGATCTTGGTCGCATCGGCCAGGGCCACCAGATCCTGACGGTACTGGCGGACCAGGGCGTCCACCTGCTGCTTCGTCGTCTCGTCCAACTGGCTCTGCGGGATGAAGAATCCGAACTCGTTGAAGGCCTTGCGGTGCAAGCCGAGAAAGCGTTGCTCCCCGGTGCCCAGGAACGCCCGCTCCGCCTCCCGCATCTGGGCCAACCCGATCAGCAGTTCGGCGGCGAGCGAGGCCGGCCATTTCTTCAGCTCCTCATCCACCCTTCCGGCGGCGCTCAGCATTGTGCCGCGCAACCCCTCCGTATCGGTGAAGCCGACGACGCGGGTCGCCTCATGCACCCGGTCGAAGGCGGCAAGCACCTCCGCCAGCTGTACCTGCACGGCATCCAGGATCGGCACCGCTCCGCCCGCCATCGGCTCCGCCCGCACCACCTGAAGGGTCTGGTCCACCTGGGACAGCCGCTCCCGGAAGGCGGCGGCAGCAGCCGGATCGCGGTTTCGCAGGAATGCCTGGAGCTGGAACCGCAGCTCCATCGCCTGCAGGTCCATGGAAGCGACCCGCTCCGCCAGGGTGCTGAAGGATGCCATCCGGTCCGACGCGCTGCTGGTGCGCAGGTCGCCCAGCAGGAACAGCCCGGCCGTGAACAGCACCGTCAGCAGCGACGCCCCGACCAGAAGGCCGATGCGGGTGACGATGGAGAAGCTCGACAGCAGGCCGCCCCCCTTGCTCACCAAGGCGGCAGCGGGCCCTTCGGCCCGGGACGTCAGCGACAGATCAGCCATGGCGAGACACACCCTCCTGCGGACAAGGCCCCCGGACGGGGAAACATGACCGGAAGCCGTATGACGCGGATTGGGCAGATCGACGGTGGACGCAGGCACGGAAAGCCGTCCGCCGCATTGCACCAACGCGCCTCACCCCTGTTTAGCGTCGTGACACAACGGATTGGTCGCAGATCGGAGAAGTTTTTCTGACAATTCGACTTCGCCAATGACACATCATAAAATTTGAATAAAGCTTTCCCGTTCCGTGAGCCCGTTCGGCGAAAGGGTCTTTCGCGGCTTTGCGTGGGCGCTTGGCGGATACTGCGGTAAAGCCGGCCGTCGGCGGGAGAACCGCTACGGAAGGGATGGGAATTTCGGCGCGTCGGTGTACCTTTCCAAGGGTCTGATCCGTTGCCGGGGACACTTTGGCCGCCCATGATTTTGCCAGCCCATCCCCTTGCCCGCCCATGATCGTCCTGACGCCGGAACTATTGCTGCACGCCTATGCCGCCGGGGTTTTCCCTATGGCGGAAAGTGCCGACTCAACCGAACTGCTGTGGTTCGATCCGCCCATGCGGGGCATTCTGCCGCTGGATGACTTCCATGTGCCGCGCCGCCTGCGCCGCACGCTGCGCCAGGGCCGGTTCGAGGTCCGGGTGGACACCGCCTTCCAGGCGGTGATGGCGGCTTGCGGGGAGGCCACATCCGACCGGCCCCAGACCTGGATCAACGGGGAGATCCTGGCCAGCTACGGTCACCTGCACGGCCTGGGCCATGCCCATTCGGTGGAATGCTGGCTGGACGGGCGTCTGGTCGGCGGGCTTTACGGCGTCGCCCTGGGCAGCGCCTTCTTCGGGGAAAGCATGTTCTCCCGCGTCGATGATGCCAGCAAGGTGGCCCTGGTCCATCTGGTGGCCCGGCTGGTCAAGGGCGGTTACACCCTGCTGGACACCCAGTTCGTCACCAACCACCTGTCCCGATTCGGCGCGGTGGAGATCCCGCGGGCCCGGTACAAGACAATGCTGGCCGACGCGGTGCGCCGCCGGAGCAGCTTTCACTGCGCGTCGGATGAGTCGGCGCTGGTGGACTGGTTCCTGCAATCGATCACCCAGACATCGTAGACCGGGTGTTCCAGGGCCGACAGGGCCGGGCTGGACGCGAACATCCAGCCGCTGAACAACGCCACCGCCGCCGTCTCATCCGGCGGCCGTTCCTGCATCTCCAAGAAGGCGGCGGCTTCGGGTGTTTCGATTGGCGGCGTGCGGCGACAGGCGCGCACCGTCACCTCCAGCCGGCCGAACCGGGCAGCCTGGCCCACCGGCACTTCGAAGGTGGAGGTGCGGGCCGTGATTTTGTCCAACCCCTGGAGGACGGCCATGGCCTTGTCCTCGAATGTCCGGGTGGGAACCGGCGGTGACGACGGGACCGGCAGAGCGGGCAGTCCGGGAACGGCTGCGGCGGGCCCGGGCGCGTCCGCAGGCGTGGCACCGGCCGGGGCGGCGTCTGACGGGCCCTCGTTTGATGGGGCAGCACCCGGTGACGGAACGGGATCGGCGGGAACCGCTTGCTGCGACGGAACGGTCGCGGGGGGCGTCGCCTGGGGGGATGCGGCACCGGGCACCGGCGGCGGGGCACCGGGCAGGCCCGGCTGGGGCACCGGCTGCTGCGCCCCGGTGGACCCGGCGGCAACGCAGACCAGCAGAGCCAGGGCGAGAACCCGGGCCGAAACGGCGACAGGACTGGAATGGTGTTGATCAGGTGCGGACGGCACAATCGCCCCCTTCACGACAGGAACCGCCCCGGCGTTGAGGCCGGGGCGGGAACAGGATCGACGGGACCCGTGGCGATTCCGGGGCAGCTTTGCCGGGGCGGGGCGGATACCGGCGGGCAAAGCCCGATCCCGACCCCGGCCGCCCGCGCCCGGCGGCAGCCCCGGTCAGTTCCCGCCCAGCAGGCCCCCACCGGCGGCCGGCGCCTCCGCCGGGGCTTCCCCGGCCGGGGCGGCGCTGGAGCCGCTGCCACCGCTGCTGGAGAAGATGAACCGGCCCAGCAGTTCCTCCAGGTTCACCGCCGACTGGGTGTAGTCGATGGTACCGCCATCGGCCAGCATCTCCTCCTCCGCCCCGGGCTGGAGCTGGAGGAAGCGCCCGCCCAGCAGGCTTTCGCTGGCGATCGCGGCGGAAGTGTCGATGGGCAGGCGGACCATCGGGTCGATCTGCATGGTGACCACGGCCTGATATGTCGCCTTGTCCAGGGTGGCGTCGGTGACCGTGCCCACCTTGACCCCGCTGATGCGCACATCCGCCCCGGCGGCCAGCCCGCCGGTGCTGCTGAACCGCGCCGTCACACTGTAGCCGGTGACCCCGCCCACATCGGCGGAGGTATAGGCGACGAACAGGAAGAAGCCGGCCACCACCAGCACGACCCCACCCATCACCGTTTCGATTACGTTCCTGCTCATCTGTCCTACCGTATCCCCATCATCCGCGCGACCAAGGGCCGGGGTGCATCATCCACGCACCCCAAGCAGGCGCCGAGCCGCTCCGGGCATCCCGTCCCATGGTACCTTCCATCAGATGGGGCGCAGCGCGCGGGTTGCCAGCGGCAGGCCGCGCCGGATGCCGGTCCCCTGCCCTGAACACCAGGCGCCGGGCAACGGGCAGGCCCGACCGACAAGCCCCCGTGGAGCGCATGCCCGGGGGGGCGATCCGTCAGGCGGGCGTCCAGGGCTCGTAATCGCCGCTCGCCCGGGCGCGCTGGCCACCGGAATAGGTGTGGCCTGGCGGACGATAGGCCTGGAGCGTGCCGGTCATGTTCGGCACGTATTCCTTCTGCCACGGCTTGTGGAACGGGCTGTTCGCCGGCAGCGGCTCATCCCGGTTGTAGTGCAGCCAGCCATGCCATTCCGGCGGCACCTTGGAGGCATCCGGCTCCCCCGCATACAGCACCCAGCGCCGCTCCTTCAGGCCGGCCCGCTTGGCCTTTTCCTTGAAGTAGCGGTTGCCGAAGGCATCGGTCCCGACCAGGGTCCCACGCCGCCAGATCAGCAGACGGATCGAGACATTGGCCATCCAGGTGACCAGATTGAAGCTGTTGCTCATGGAAAGGCTACTCGGGCGTTGACGGATCATCCGGCCGCGGACATTACCCCGCCGGCCCCCGGGGGGCAAACGGGAATCGGGGGGGGCAGGGATCAGGCCGCAGCGGCCGGCGGACGGGCAGGCCCCTCCTCCCGCCGCGCCTTTCCAAGTAACTGGAACTCTTCCCCGCTACAGAAATCATAATCTTCCGGAGGACAAAGGCGGGCGTGACACAGGATGCGCATTTGAACCGGCGCATCCTCGTTCACCTGGACGATCCTGATCTTCACAGATTGTGGATCATCCTGCAAAAGGCGTGCGACATCGTCAGCGAGATACCGAGGCACATAACCGGCCAACCTGACAGGGGCATCGGTGCGCAAAAGGACCGCCGCCCGATCCACCGTGTTCCCGACATCAAGCATCGGAAGAAGAGGGGTATTCGGCATCAGGCTAGCCCGTCCTATTCACCAGCGTTGATCTGAATGGGGATTGCCTGGGGGCGGATGCGCGGTTCGGTGGCGCGGTCGGCGCGGTGCCGGATTGGATTGTGGGCTGGGGGTTCAGGGTTCTGGGTTCGAGGGGACACGCTGTCCCGTTGATCAGGACGGTGCCGGTTTGAGGGCGTTCGCCAAGCCGCGGAACAGCGGGGCTTCGGGGCAGGAAG
>JBJOKR010000254.1:0-5528 GCA_046045995.1 Pseudomonadota bacterium
ATGGTGTAAAGCTGGCGGGATGCGCCGGGCAGGTTGGGCTTGCGCATGAAGCCTGTGTCCTGCATGTGGTCCAGCAGCGCGATCAGCGGGTTCCAGAAGCCGTTGACGTTGACGATGACCACCGGCTTGTCGTGCAGCATCAGCTGGCGCCAGGTGATGATCTCGAACGCTTCGTCCAGGGTGCCGATTCCCCCTGGCAGGATGGCGAAGGCGTCCGACTGCTCCACCATCATCGCCTTGCGGATATGCATGCTCTCCACGACATGCAGTTCCGTCAGACCGGTGTGGTCCACCTCCAGCTTCTGGATGTGTTCGGGGATGATGCCGACCACCTCCCCCCCGGCGGCCAGGGCCGCATCGGCGCAGATGCCCATCAAACCGACCCGTCCGCCGCCATAGACGAGGCGCAGGCCCTCCGCGGCGATGCGGCGGCCGAGATCACGCGCCGAGTCCTTGTAGATCTCCTCCACCCCATTGGCGGAGCCGCAGTAAACACAGACGGAACGGATATGGGACATGGCTTAATCCTTGATCATCTTACTGCGCAGGCGGCGTCCGGGCATGATGCCGCGGCCCCCCGCGGCACCGGGTTCGCCGGCAACAGGCGCGTCACTTGCGTTGTCCGGGGCCGACGGGCACTCTGAGCCCGGCAACGCCCCGGTCGACAGATGTCGGCGTTACACCATCGGCACCCGCCGCACAAGCGGTCCGGTACCGGCGGGAAGGGGCGAAAAGGGTGGTCATCCGGTCGGGACGTGTCCCGACGCCGGGCGCCCGCCACGGTCCGGGCCCGCTGTCCGGGGAGAGATGGAAGGAGAGGCTTGATGAGCGTGCGTCGTCTGTTCGGTCCCGTCACCCTGGCGGCCCTGTCGGGTGCCCTCCTGCTGTCGGCCCTGGCCGCCCCGGCCCAGGCCGATCCGGTCGCCCAGGTCGAAGAGCGCAAGGCCAATTTCAAGAAGATGGGCGGGGCGATGAAGACACTCGCCACCTTCGTCAAGGGCGAGGGCGGGACGGCGGCGGATGCCCAGGCGGCTGCGGCCGTGCTGGAGCAGACGGGTAGCCAGATCGGCACCTGGTGGCCGGAAGGCACCGCCGTCGGCGTCGGCAAGAGCGAGGCCAAGCCGGAAATCTGGACCAACATGGCGGAGTTCACGACCCTGCAGGACCAGTTCAAGGCCGCCGTGCCCGCCCTGGTCCAGGCGGCCGCCACGGGCGAGCCGGCCCGCATGGTCCCGTCCCTTCAGGCGGTGGGGGCAAGCTGCAAGGCCTGCCACGACAAATACAAGGCGGACTGACCGCCATGGCGGTCCCCGCCGATGCCGGACGACCGGACCCGGGCGGGTCCGGTCCACCCGCCCACGGCCGGTCCGTGGTGGTTTGGGACCTGCCGGTCCGCATTGTCCATTGGGGCCTGGTGATCTGCCTCGCCGGGTCCTGGTGGACGGCGGAGAACGAGGAGTGGGAGCGCCATCTGCAGTTCGGCTACGCGGCGTTGGGCCTTGTCCTGTTCCGTCTGGTCTGGGGCGTCGTCGGCAGTGAGACTGCCCGGTTCCGCAGCTTCGTGCGCGGGCCGGCGGCCATGCTGGAGCATGTGCGGGAGATGGCCCGGAAGGGACCGCTGCCCGCCCATCCCGGGCACAATCCGGTTGGGGCCGTGGCGGTCGTCGTCCTGCTGGCCCTGGTGCTGGTTCAGGGTGTGACAGGGCTGTTCCTGTCCGGCGGGGATATCTTCGTGGTGGAGGCCCCGCTGAACGGCTGGGTCGGCACCCGCGCGACCAGCCGATTGGGGAGTGTGCATGACTGGGGCTTCACCCTGTTGCAGGGGATGGTGGCCCTGCATGTCGCGGCGGTGCTGGCCTATTGGCTGGTCAAGCGGCGCAACCTGATCGGGCCCATGCTGTCGGGCCGGGTCGCAGACCTGCACGGGCCCGCACCGGCGCTGGCGCCGATCCTGCGGGCTGTTGTACTGGGGGGGATCGTGGCAGCGGCAATCTGGGCCCTGGTCCGCTTCGCCTGAGCCCATGGTGCCGTCGATGCGTGTCGATATCTGTGATCCGCCCCGGCGCAGCGGGGCCGCGCAATGGGGATCCCCGTGAACCGGTCGCAAATCCTCTGGCCTGTCCTGGCCCTGGCCGTTGTCCTGCTGCTTGGCGTCATCGTCTGGCGGGTCGGGTCCGGCAGTGGTGACACCGCCGGCCCGTCCGACAGCCAGGCGTCGGCGCCGAAGGCACCGGCGACCCCGGTTCCGGAGACGGCGCCCCCAGGCGCGGACGGCGTGCCGGCCCCTGCCGCCCCCAGCTTCGACGTGGTCCGGATCGAGGCCGACGGGACAGCCGTGCTGGCCGGGCGGGCCGCCCCTGGGGCGACTGTGCGGGTCCTGGACGGGGACCGGCTGGTCGGCACCGTCACGGCGGATTCCAATGGTGAATGGGTCCTGATTCCGGAGACACCGCTGGCCCCCGGCAACCGGGAGTTGACGGTGGAGGCGGAGGCTGCTGACGGTACAGTCCTGGCCGGGGCGGGCAGTGTCGTCCTGATGGTGCCGGAGCGGGGGCGGAGCGATGAAGGGGAGGCAGGCCCGGGCGCCCTTGCCGTTCTGACTCCGGCCCAAGGGGCGGCCCGCGTGCTCCAGGCGCCGCCGGCGGGGGAAGTCCTGCCCGCTGATGCCGTGGCCGTGGATGCCGTGGGCTATGACCGGGACGGCGTTGTGAGCGTCGGGGGGCGGGCGGCTCCAGGGTCCACGGTCATGCTGTACCTGGACAACACCCTGGTCGGAAGGGCCACCGCCGATACCCGCGGCCGTTGGGAGGCTACTCCCGACCGCCGTGTGGGGGAGGGGCGCTACGCCCTGCGCGCCGATCAGACGGATGCGGCGGGCGCCGTCGCCAGCCGGGCGGAGGTGACGTTCGATCGCCGCGCCATCCCGGAGACGGGCGGGGCGACCCGCGCCGTCGTCATCCTGCCGGGCAACAACCTGTGGACCATCGCCCAGCGCAAACTGGGCGGCGGCCAGCGCTACACCACCATCTTCGCCGCCAACCAGGACCAGATCCGCGACCCGAACCTGATTTATCCAGGGCAGATCTTCATTGTGCCGGAGGGGCAGTAGGGGGGCAGCTCCTTGGGACAAATCGCCGGCCTTACCCCCTCGCCCCCTGAGGGAGAGGGTTTCCAGCCTCCCTCAAGGGGAGGGATTCCGGCCGGCATCGGCTTTTGTCAAAGATTTCCCGACCGGGTGCGGGTGACGCATGTCGCTGCGCTTCACGCGACCTACGGGGGCGCGAAGCTCCAAGCTCTTAAAGGTATTGGCCGAAGACGCGCAGATAGGGCCGGGCTTCCTGAAGGAATTGCACCGTCTCATACATCATGTCGGCCAGGGTGGGGGAACCCGCCACATCCTGTTGGGCCAGGACAAGGATCTTCTGCTTGTCGTCCAGGACGAAGCGGGCGCGCTTCAGCCAGTGGCTGGCGCGCAGAATGGCGGCCAGCCGGGCCCGCTTCTCCGGCGATTCGATGGTATAGGGCATGTATCCCACTTCCGCCCAGATCTGGTACAGGGTGCTGGGATTGCCCGCCGGATCGGTCGTCGGCGTCAGCGATATGTGGAACAGCAGCCCATCCAGGAAGAAGTGGTGGCGGCTGGCCGCCGGCTCCCGCCGCACTTCGATGCTTCCATCCTCCGCCACGGTGATGCCACCGGGCGCCAGGGGAAGACCGGCATCCACCTCACGGGCGATCCGGGCGACTGTCGCAAGCGCCTGGGCCATGGGGCCGCAGCCTCCGTTCGCAGAAAAGGGACACTCCTTGTGGATATACGTCGACCGGTGCCCAGGTCAAAGTGAAATCCCGATGCCACTTCCCCGGACAGGGCGGACGTCCCATACTTTAAGCTGACTATCCGCCAGGATAGCTACCCCGCCCGCCGCCGCATCCGTACCGCTACCGGTGCCACCCCATCTGTGCCGCCCCATTAGTGCCGAGGAACCGGGCCCGCGATGATCCCCTTTCCCGACGTCTCGGCCCTGTCGCCGGATCTGGCCACCGCGATCGTACGGATGGTCCGGCTGGTGAATGATATGCGCCGGCGCCATCCCGACCTGGACCGTTTCGCCATCTCCACGGAGACGGAGATCGATCGGCTGGCCGTCGGATTCGTCGGGTCCTGGGTGGAGCGGCAGGGGCTGGACTTCAGCCTGATGATCAGCCCCTGGGACGGGCGCCAGATCAAGCGGGGCGAGCCCCCCTTCACCTCTGGCAACCCTGGCGACTCGGACACCCGGGAGCGCTAGGGGGGGGCGGCAGGGCGGGGGAGCGGCAGGGCGGGCCGCTTACTCCTCCAGGACGTCGCCTTCCTGGGCGACTTCCTCCGCCAGTTCGGCGGCCATGTCGGCGAACAGGTGGGCATCGGCCTCCAGCCCGTTGGCCTGGCAGATCCGCATGAAGATGCGGTAGGCGTGCAGCGTCGCCACGTCCAGCGCCGCTTCATCCCCCTCTTCGGAGTGGCGGTCCTTGATCCCCCGCTCCTCCAGCGTGCCTAGAACATCCATCTCCGCGGCCTGAAGAACCGCATCCATCGCCCGCTTGTGTAGGCTCGACATCGCACCAACTCCCGAATCCGGAAGGCACATCGGCCCCCAGGGTAGCAACAGGCGCGCGTGATATCAGCAATCGGCCGCCGGGTGCCTGCGATTTTGCGGCAGGGCAGATCGGCAGCGGCGGGAACCCAGGCTGGAACCTGGCCGCAAATGGGGGTCAGGCCTGTTCCTCCCGGTCATCCCGGGCGGCATTGCCGCCCCCGCCATCCCGCCGCTTGGCCAGGCGCAGGGCGATCTGGGACCGCAGGATGGGGCCCCAGCCCCGTCCGTTCCCCACCAGCGGCGGCTGGTCACGCAGGGACATAAGGTGCCGGCGCAGGTCATGGCCGGGGGTGGGGCTGTCGGGATCGATGTCCGCAAGGAACCCCAGGCTGCCCGCCCGCCCCTCCTCCCCCCGCAGGGGAAGGGGATCGCTGCCGGGCAGGTTCAGCACGCCGCGTGCCGCCGCCGCGGCGAACACCCCGGCTTCCGGCCAGGACCTGGGCCGATGGCCGGAATCCCCCAGGAACAGGGGCAGTTCGGCCCCGCGCAGATAGGCCACAAGCGCCCGCCGGCGCCCCAGCAGCCATTTGCCCAGGCCCCAGGGGATGACGGGGATACCGCCCGCCGCCCGCACGGCGGAAACGGCTTCCGGCAGGGGCAGCCCATCCGGCACCGGCCGGTCGGACAGCAGGGACAGCACCTCCATCCCTTCCGCAGTGGCCACCTGCCGCCCGGCGAACAGCAGTACCCGCGCCCCATCCCCCCGCCAGGCGCGCAGGCTGGCGCCGTCCCCGGTGGAACTGACAGCCCAGCCGCCGGCCACACGATGACCGTCCCGTAGATGGCGGAAGACACTGCCCCCCGGCATTTCCTGGATCACCAGACCGGGGCAGAGGGGGCGTCCGTCCAGATGCGGTGATCGGGCCGCCGCCGCATCCAGCACGGCCCCGG
>JBJOKR010000255.1:0-5515 GCA_046045995.1 Pseudomonadota bacterium
AGCGGACCGGGATCGAGCGGTGGCGCCACTCGCCGATGCCGCCGGCCTTCACGCCCGGGGCGGTGGCCATCTCGGCGATGATCGCGACCTCGACCTTGACCTCGCTGGCGGCGTCGACCGCGAGCAGGTCGATGTGCTGGAGCTGGCTGCTCAGGCAGTGGCGCTGGACGGCGCCCTTGAGGGTCGACAGGCGGGCGCCGTCGAGGTCCACCTCGCACAGGTGGATGACGTTGGCCACCAGATGCTCCGCCTGCTTGGCGTCGATGGCGGCGTGCAGGCTGTCCTTGCCCTTGCGGGTGATGGTGACCGGGACCTGCCCGGCGGCGCGCAGCTTCTGGGCTGCGCTGGTGCCGGTGGTGGCGCGGGAGGACAGGGCGTAGGCGGTGGCGGACATGGGAACTCCGGTTCAGGGCGCCGACCCGGTCTTGGCCGGGCGGGTTTTCAGGTCGGCGAACAATGAGGACACCGACTGGTTGGTATGGATGCGCTGGATGGCGTTGCCGAGCAGGCCCGCCATCGGCAGGGGGGTGATCGGCAGATCCGCGAAGCGGCGCTTCAGCGGGATGGTGTCCGTGATCACGAGCTGGTCGAGCTGCACATCGTGCAGCCGCTCGTAGGCGTCACCGCAGAACACCGCGTGGGTGCAGAGCGGGATGACCTTGCGCGCGCCGCACTGGCGGGCGGTGCGGATCGCGTTGGTCATCGATGACGCGGTGGTGATCATGTCGTCGATCAGGACCACATCGCGGTCGGCCATGTCGCCGATGACGTGCCCGACCTCGGTCTGGCTGTCGCCGGTGCGGCGCTTGTGGATGATGGCGAGGTCGTACCCGAGGGCCTTGCCGACCCGCTCCGCGAGCTTGATCGAACCGGTGTCGGGGCTGCAGGCGACCGGGCGGTGCAGCTTCATGGCCGCCAGGTACTCGAGCTGCACCGGCAGGGCGGTCAGGTGGTCCACCGGGACATCGAAGAAGCCCTGGATCTGCTGGGCGTGCAGGTCGACGGTGAGCAGCCGCTGCACCCCGGCGGTGGTCATCAGGTTGGCGACCAGCTTGGCGGTGATCGGCACCCGGCCGTCGTGCTTGCGGTCCTGGCGGGCGTAGCCGAAGTAGGGCACCACCGCGGTGATGCGCGCCGCCGAGGCCCGGCGCAGCGCATCGGTGATGACCAGCAGCTCCATCAGGAAGTCGTTGCTGTGGGTCGGCTGGACCACGAACACGTCCTTGCCGCGGACGTCCTCCTGGACCTGGACCTTGATCTCGCCGTCCGGGAAACGGCCGCACATCAGATCTCCCAGGGGGAGGCCGAGGTGCGACGCGATCGCCTCCGCGAGGGGGCGGTTTCCATTGCCGGCGAAGATGCGCATGGGGGGGTCGGGGGGCGGAAGGCTATCGGGGTTTCAGCCAACGCAAACGGCGGGCGGGGGCGCTTCGGCCGGGCCTGAAAACGACGGGGCCCGGCCGGATGGCCGGGCCCCGTCGGGAGTCCCAGTGAAACAGGGGTCAGTTCGACGCCGCGGTGACGGCGGTCACCCCGGTGGTGTCGCCGACGGGTTCGAAGCGGACGGCGTCGACCAGCATCGGTCCGTCGGTGCCGACGCGGTAGGCGCGAACCTCGCCGATCGAATTGACAAACGGGTGGGAGTTGAGACCGATGGCAGGGTAGGTGCCCAAGTCAACCCAACCGCTGCTGCCGATCCGCTGATTGACCGTGACCTTGAAGATCGTCCCGACCGGCCCGATTTCGTAGCGGACGCTGGAACAGGCATTCGTTGCGCGGGGGACCCAGGCCCAGACCTTGTAGCCGTGGGTGGGAAGGGCGGCGCGCCAGCGGGCGAAGGCGGTGGGCGAGATCGTGCGCCGGATGGCGGACCCGCTGTTGCCGATCAGGCTTCCTGTCTGCCAGTTCGAGCCAAACTCCGTATAGCCCGCGCCCAGTTCATTGACCACCGTATCCAGTGCCAGGGCCACCGCATCTGCGCGCATGCCCTTGGCTTCCCTGTTCGTCAACTGGAAGGTGGAGGTGCCTGACAAGGGTATCCGACCGAGATCGGCCCAACGGGCGGACCCGAGGGTCGGGTTCAGGTTGAACGACATGGTTGCCTTGCCTTGCCGCTGGATCTGGGCCGACCACGTCGCGGAGTTGGTTGTGGCATTGGTGACGAGGTAGGCGAACATGTGGGCGTTGGTCGTCTGGGCTGGGAACGCCCAGCGGGCCACGGCGCCATTGATGCCAGTGTACTGTACGCTGCTGTTGTTCAGGCCGCCACGAGGTTCCAGGGACCATGACCCGACGGTGCTGAAGCCCGTCTGGCCATTATCGATGACCTGCCCATTGTATTTGATGGTGCGCACGGCGTCCGCGATGGCCCCCTGTCCGGCAACGCTGACCGACAGGCCACCTGCCCCCGCCCTGAACAAACCCAGACGCCGCCAACCGGTAAGGCCGAAGGACAGGTTCTGGGTACGGACCGAGGATTCACCGGCACCGGTGATCGTATACGCTTGTGCGGACGGGTATCCGGACGAGACGGGGGCCCATGCCTGGACCTCGTACCAGCCAGCAGTCACGGGGAACGACCATGTTGCAGACGACGAAGCGTTGGCTCCGATCAGAGCTTTGGTCAGGCCATAGCCGAGCGAGGCCGTGGTACGGTTCCACGATCCGGACGTGGAGAAGTTGACGGCACCGTCGACAATCGTCCATTCGTTGGGGAGATCCACTTGGACTGCGATGGTGGCAGAGGTCGTGGTCTGACCATCGGATGCAGCGAGATTGAAGGTGTGCAGGCCGTTCTCCCGGAGGGTCGCGGTGACGTTCCGCGTGGCCGCATCCGGGCTGAAGGATGCCGCCGTTGCGGGGGCGCCGCTGAGAAGGGACCACTCGAAGGAGATGGGATCATCATCCGGGTCTGACACGCTGGTCGGGTTGAGGGCTGCAACGGCCCCACTGGCGGTCGCCATCACCACCCGGCGGTCGAGCGGCATAGCGATCGTTGGGGGCTCATTGGCGATGAGGTCATACTTCAAATCAAATGTTTCAGCGGAATTGACCGTCCACGTGCCGCCGGCGGCCAGGGAAGCGGAGCGCCACTCAAAAGCATAACCATTGTCGATGGATTCATCTGCGTCAACGACGCCGGCAAGGGCGCCTGCCGCGACGTTTACAGCAACAGTATTGTAGCGGCGACTTTCGTAGGAAAAGGGCGGGGTAATCGCATACAGGGATAATTTGGGGAGAAGTGAGCCCACAGTGCGCTTGACGCCAATCACCGGGTTGGGACCAGTGGCATTGTAAAATCCCCCGCCTTGGTCGGCTCCACTCAAATATGTGTCACGATATTGAAAAAAACGGAGGTCGGAGACAGGGGCGCTCGACGTATTTGTGAGCCTGAAGGTGTAATTGACGGACTGGCCTGTACCCTTGTAGGTGATGATCCTGCTCAACACGAAGCTGCCGCTGGTTGCTGTCGAGGTGATGGTGTTGCCATTGAGCCTCTGCGTAGTACTCGCGAGTAGGTGCCGAGTTCCGTTGACGAACCATGAATCTGATGTGTTTCCAGAGTCCGGAAAAATAGAAGGGGCGTAGAATTGCTTCTCCCATCCAGATCCATTCCAGCGGTAAATCTGCATGGATCCCGAGTCGTTGGATATGATCCGCAGATTCCCGATGGCTGAGGAGTCGCCGCCAAGGACCTCGGTGGAAGCCGCGGCAAGGGGTGCCGCCGAGCCGATGATGGCCAAGACGAGCGGGCAGAGGGCGATGGATGGGCGGTTGCGCATAGGGATCCCGGGAAAGGTTCGCAACAAGCATACGTCTAAATGCAATTTCCGCAAGTGTCATCCGCGAACTGTTCAGAATGATGCGGCAGAACCGTGCGCGCACCAGGTGATGCTGAGATGCATGTTCCTGAGCCATGGCGGGTTCCATGAACGGCGCCGGCCCGTGGCATGTGCCACGGGCCGGCGCGGAGTCAGCGTCAGGTCGACGCGGTGATCAGGCGTGCGCCCACTCCCAGACGCGGCCGACCGGGTCGAAGTAGCGGTCGATGACGCGCTCCTTGAGCGGGATGATGGCGTTGTCGGTGATGTGGATGTGCTCGGGGCAGACTTCGGTGCAGCACTTGGTGATGTTGCAGTAGCCGATGTTGCCCTTCTTCCGCAGCCATTCCGTGCGGTCGGCGGTGTCCATCGGGTGCATCTCGAGGCTGGCGGTGCGCACGAAGAAACGCGGGCCGGCGAACTCGGCGTGCAGGTCGTGCTCACGCAGGACGTGGCAGGTGTCCTGGCACAGGAAGCATTCGATGCACTTGCGGAACTCCTGCGAGCGATCGACCTCCTCCTGATACATGGTGAAGGTGCCATCGGCGTTCAGCTCCTTCGGATCGTAGGTCAGGGGCTGGATCTGCTTGTTGACCGTGTAGTTCCAGCTCACGTCCGTGACCAGGTCGCGGATGTTGGGGAAGGCCTTGAGCGGCTGGATGGTGACCTCGCCCGGGGGCAGGGTCTCCATCCGGGTCATGCACATCAGCCGGGGCTTGCCGTTGATCTCGGCGGAGCACGAGCCGCACTTGCCGGCCTTGCAGTTCCAGCGGCAGGCCAGGTCCGGGGCCTGGGTGGCCTGGATCTGGTGGACCGCATCAAGCACCACCATGCCGGTGGTGATCTCGGCGGAGTATTCCTGGAACTGGCCGCCGTCCTTGTTGCCGCGCCAGATCTTGAAGGAGCGCTTGTCGGAGTTGCTCATGGCTTGGTCGGGTTTCGGGTTTCGGGTTTCGGGTTTCGGGTTTCGGGAGAGGGTTATCAAGCTGCATGGGACCCGGGAGTGGCAGGACAGGTCCGTGTGTGGCCGATCGGCCATCCCGGAACCCGAAACCCGCAACCCGAAACCCGCGTTCACTTGTTCTCCTCGATGGCGGCCTTCATCTCGTCGGTGAGCGGCTTGATGGGCACGGCCTTCAGCTCCATGCGTCCGTCCGCGCCCTTCTTCACCACGTGGTTGACCTTGGCGAACTCGGGGTCCTTCTCGGGGTAGTCGTCGCGGAACTGGCCGCCACGGCTTTCCTTGCGGGCGATGGCGCTCAGCGTGATCGCCTCGGCGGCGATGAGCAGGTTGCGCAGGTCCAGGCAGGTGTGCCAGCCGGGGTTGTATTCGCGGTTGGCGGGGGCGCAGACGACCTTGGCCTTCTCCTTGAGGTCCTGGATCCCGGCCAGGGCGTCCTGCATCTCCTTCTCCAGGCGGACGATGCCGACATTCGCCTGCATCATCTTCTGGAGCTTCTGCTGCACCGCGTAGGGGTTCTCGTCGCCCTTGGGGGCGTCGATGAAGTGCAGGGCGTCGTCGCAGGCAGCCTTCACTTCGGCTTCGTCGGGGAACCACTGGCCCTGCTGCTGCTTGGCGAAGGCGGCGGCGTGGTCGCCGGCGCGCTTGCCGAACACGATCAGGTCGGACAGGGAGTTGCCGCCGAGCCGGTTGGCGCCGTGCAGGCCGCCGGCGGCCTCGCCGGCGGCGAACA
>JBJOKR010000256.1:0-5501 GCA_046045995.1 Pseudomonadota bacterium
GGTGGGGGTCATAAGGGGCCGGGCTGGTGCTGCCGGACCCCTCACCCTCCCATCCTCCGCTACCGCTCCGGACGGGCCCCTCCCTCTCCCTCAAGGGGAGAGGGGTTTTTCCTCAAGGGGAGAGGGAATTTCCCCCCCCCCACGGGGAGAGGCATCTTCCAGCACGGGGAGAGGGGTTTTGGGCCAGCCTGCCCTTACTTTTCGCCGACCTTCAGGACGCCGCGGCGGATCTGGTCGCGTTCCATGCTTTCGAACAGGGCCTTGAAGTTGCCCTCGCCGAAGCCGTCATCGCCCTTGCGCTGGATGATCTCGAAGAAGATCGGGCCGATCACCGTTTCGGTGAAGATCTGCAGCAGGTAGCGCCCCTCGGCCCCGTCCAGAAGGATGCCGCGGGACTGGATCGTCGCCACGTCCTGGCCGTGGCCGGGCAGGCGCTCCTCCAGCATCTCGTAATATGTTGCGGGGGGCGGGGTCATGAACTTGACGCCGTTGGCCTTCAGCGCGTCATAGGTGGCGAAGATGTCATCGGTCAGAAGGGCGACGTGCTGGATGCCCTCCCCACGGTACTGCTGGATGAATTCCTGGATCTGGTCGACCTTCTCCGCCCCGTCCTCCGATTTGGATTCGTTGATGGGGATGCGGATCTTGCCGCAGGGGGCGGTCAGGGCCCGGCTGGTCAGGCCCGTATACTCCCCGGTGATGTCGAAGTAGCGGATCTGGCGGAAATTGAAGATCGGGCCGTAGAAATCATCGGAGAAATAGTCCATTCGACCCTTGCGGACATTGTGGGTCAGGTGGTCCACCACCTTCAGCCCGGCACCGACCGGGTTCTGGTCCACGCCTTCCAGCGGCACGAAGTCGATGTCATAGATGCTGGGGCCGCCGTTCGGGTGGCCGGCATAGCGGTCCACCAGATAGATCAGGCTGCCGCCGATCCCCTCGATCGCGGGGATGTTCAGCTCCATCGGGCCGATGGTGCCTTTCACTTCCCTCGCCCCGAACTCCACCGCGCGAGCCAGGGCCTTGGCGGCATCCGTCACGCGGAAGGCCATGGCGCAGGCGCTTGGGCCGTGGTCCCGGGCGAAGCGCTGGGCCAGGCTTTCCTTTTCGGCGTTGACGATGAAGTTGATGCCGCCCTGGCGGTACAGGCTCACATCCTTGCTGCGGTGGCGGGCCACCTTGGTGAAGCCCATGGCGGTGAACAGCCGATCCAGACCGGCCGTATCCTCCGCCGTATACTCCACGAACTCGAACCCGTCGGTCCCGGCCGGATTCTCCCACACCTTGCCGTCGACCATCAGCGCACCGTCAGCCGCCATGTTCCCCTCCCGTTGCAGAAATCCAGGTTTCCGGCAGGATAGGGTAGGGGGGCGGGGCATGTCCTTGCGAATTGCGCCCGAAATGGGCAGGATCGCGCAATCATTCACCCCCGAAACCGGCAGTGGGCTCGGATCATGGCGAAAACCAGCCTGGACGCGGCAGATCTGCGCATCCTGTCGGCCTTGCAGCGGAACGGCCGCCTGTCCAACGTGGACCTGGCCGATCAGGTGGGCCTGTCCCCCAGCCCCTGCCTGCGCCGGGTACGGGAACTGGAGGAGGCGGGCTACATCCAGGGCTATGCCGCCATCCTGGACCGGCGCCGCCTGGGCCTGGGCGTCGTCGCCTTCGTGGAGGTGAAGATCGACCAGAATGCGGAAGGCGACCGCCTGTTCCGGGAGGGGGTGGAGAAGATACCGGAGGTGGTGTCCTGCTTCGTCATGACCGGCACCATGGATTATCTTCTCCAGGTCGTCGTCCCCGATCTGGACGCCTATGCGGAGGTGTCGATGAAGCGCCTGTTGCAGATCCCCGGCGTCACCGATGTGCGGTCCAGCTTCGTGCTGGACGTGGTGAAGCATTCCACCGGCCTGCCCCTGCCCAAGGCGCCCCCGTCCAGGGACATGCCGTGATGGCGGCCCCGGCCTCCCTTTCTTCCCTGGCCTCTTCCGCGCCCCGGGACGGGGTGGTCACCCTGCCGGACGGGCGGCGCCTGGGCTATGCCGAATACGGCGATCCGGCGGGGCCGGTGATCGTCTATCTGCACGGCTATCCCAATTGCCGGCGGGAGGCGGGGCTGATGCCCCTGCCCGGCGTGCGGCTGATCGCGCCGGACCGGCCGGGCTACGGCCTGTCGGACCCGCTGCCGGGCCGGGGGCTGCGCGCCGTGGCGGCGGATGTGGCCGCCCTGCTGGATGCCCTGGGGCTGGACCGGGTGCGGCTGATCGGCCTGTCCGGCGGGGCGCCCTATGCCGCCGCCCTGGCCCATGACCGGCCGGACCGGATCGCCGCCACCGCCTTCGTCTGCCCCCTGGGGCCGGCGGCCGTGTCGGCGGACAGTCCGGCCGCCCTGCTGCACGCCCTGGGGCGGCGGCCGCGCCTGCTGCCCCTGGTGGCAGGGGTGGCGCGGACTGTGATCCTGCGCGGCGATCCCCTGGCCCTGGCCGGGCGCCTGCGCCGGGGCCGGGCCATGACCGACCCGGACCTGACCCTGCTGACCGCCGATCCGGGCCGGGCCCTGCTGTCCGGCTGGCGGGAGGCGCTGCGCCCCGGGGTGCAGGGGGCGGTGGATGACGCGGTCGCCTATGCCGGGCCCTGGGGCTTCGATCCGGCGGCGATCCGGGGGCCGGTCACGGTCTGGCACGGTACGGCCGACCGCACCGTGCCCGTCGCCGCCGGGCGCTGGTATGCCCGGTGCATCCCCGGTGCCGTCCTGCAGGAGAAGGCGGGGGAGGGGCATTTCTCCCTGGTCCACCACCACCACGGGGCCATCGTCGCGGATCTGCTGGCGCGGGGCAGGTCCTGAACGCTTGCCCCCGGACCGGCCGCCCAGTCTGGCCACCCGGTGCTTCCGCGCTGCAACAGATGCCGGGGCGAAAGATTGTGCCTGTGAAGCCGTCTCCGGCAGGAAGTTGCGCTGGGCCGGGAAGGGGCAGGTCGGATCGCAAGGAAATACCGGCCATCCCCGCGATATCCTGCCGTCAGGACTGGCCGCGTCCCCGGGCATGCCCCGGGGGACCGCCGGCCGCAGGATGCGGAGGATCGCCCCCATGACCATAGGTGACGACTTCAAGGCCAAGATCGCCGGTTCCGGCAAGACGGTGAAGCCGCTGCGCGGGGACTATTCCGCCATGGCCGCGGACGGCACGATCCCCCAGGGCTGGGAACGGTATGCGGAGGCGGAGCATGCCCGCTGGCGGTTCCTTTATGACCGGCAATCCCGCCTGCTGCCGCGCTATGCGGCACCGGAGTATATCGAGATGCTGGGCCGGCTGGATGCGGGTGATGGCATCCCCCATTTCGGCCGGGCCAGCGACCGGCTGCGCAAGGCGACGGGGTGGGAGATCGTGGCCGTCCCCGGCCTGATCGATGAGAAGGAATTCTTCGGCCATCTGGCGGCGCGGCGCTTCCCCGTCACCAACTGGATCCGGCGGGAGGATGAGCTGGACTATCTGGAGGAGCCGGACATCTTCCACGATTTCTTCGGCCATGTGCCGTTGCTGATGCATCCGGTCTTCGCCGATTACATGGAAGCCTACGGCAAGGGCGGCCTGCGCGCGCTGGACCTGGGCACGATCGACCAGCTGGCCCGGCTTTACTGGTACACGGTGGAATTCGGCCTGATCGCCACGCCGGACGGGCTGAAGGTCTATGGGGCGGGCATCCTCTCCTCCGCCGGGGAGACGCCGTACAGCATCGAGGATGCGTCCCCCAACCGGATCGGCTTCGACCTGACCCGGGTGATGCGGACCCTGTACCGCATCGATGATTACCAGGAGACCTATTTCGTCATCGACAGCTATGATCAGCTGTTCCAGGAAACCCAGCAGGATTTCGGCCCCATCTACGCCGCCCTGCACGGCCAGCCGGTCCACGCCGCCGACGCGGTCCTGCCCACCGACCGGGTCTTCCACCCCGGCACCCAATCCCGCAGCCGGGCGAAGGCGGCGGAGTAGGGGCTATATCTCTGGCCTGCCGTCACCGACCCCCTCTCCCCTTGCGGGAGAGGGAGGGGCCCATTGCGCCAGCAATGGGAGGGTGAGGGCTACTCCAGGGCTGGTGCGTCAGGGTCATCGCAGGTCTGGTGCTGCCGGACCCCTCACCCTCCCACCCTTCGCTGCGCTGCGGGCGGGCCCCTCCCTCTCCCTCAGGGGGAGAGGGGTTTTTTCCTCAGAGGGAGAGGGGTTTTCCCTTCACGTGGAGCGGCGCTTTCAGCGCCCCATGCCCCTTCCGGTTCCCCCGGTGCCTTGGTATGACATGCCTGCATTCTAGTGAAGGCGGGCATGACCCTGGACCGGCTCGATCTCAACCTCCTGCGCGTCTTCGCTGCCGTGTATGAGGAGCGGAGCGTGTCCCGGGCGGCGCGGCGGCTGGGGGTGGAGCAGCCGACGGTCAGCAACGGGCTGGCCCGGCTGCGCACCACCATCGGGGATGAGCTGTTCCGCCGCACGGCCGAGGGGATGGACCCCACGCCCCGCGCCCATGCCCTGGCGGAACCGGTGCTGCGCAGCCTGGACGACCTGCGCCGGGTGTTGCAGACGCTGCCGGGCTTCGACCCCGCCGTCGCCAGCGGCACCATCGCCATCGCCCTGAGTGCCGAGGTGGAGCCGGTGCTGGCCGCCCCCCTTGCCGCCCGCATCGCGGCGGAGGCACCGGGTCTGCGCCTCACCCTTCTGCCGCTGCCCGTTCCGGTGCCGGAACCGGGGCAGATCCCGGGCCCGCCCACCAGCCCGGCGGCGGCGATGCTGACGCGGGGGGCGGTGCGGCTGATGCTGGGTCATGGGCCGATCCCCACCGCCCCGATCACCGGCATGGTCGTGGCGACGGAGCCGGAGGTAGCCCTGCGCGCCCTCCGCCCGCCCGACGGCGGACCGGCCGACACACCAGCGGGGGCGCGGGGCCGGGTGCGGAATGTGGTGGTCGGGATGGACCGGGCCCATGCCCTGGGGGCCCTGCTGGCCGCGGTGGAGGGGGAGGGGGACTGGGTCGTGCCGGCCAGCCTGGCCCGGGTGTTGGTCCGCCACCTGCCGCTGCGGATCGCGCCGACGGATACGATCCGGCCGCGTTTGCCCCTGGCCATGGCTTGGCACCGCCGGGATGACGGGGACGGGCTGCATATCTGGCTGCGGCGGACGGTCGCCGCCGTGGCGGTGGCGGCAGTGGCGGTGGCGGCAGTGGCGGACGGGTCGGCCGGACTGGACGAAGCCTAGAAGTTCCAGCCCGTGGGCGGGCGTTTCTTCAGCTGGCGGGCCATCTGCCGAAGCTTGACCTCCAGCTGTGCGCCGGAGAAGGGCTTCACGATGAAGGCGGAAACCCCCTTCATCTTCGCTTCCATCACATGGTCCCGGGTGCCGTGGCCGGTCTGCATCAGGAAGGGGATGCCCGGATACATCTGCCGCACCTCATGCAGCAGTTCGATCCCACTCAACCGCGGCATGGCCCAGTCGCAGATGATGATATCGATG
>JBJOKR010000257.1:0-5493 GCA_046045995.1 Pseudomonadota bacterium
TGGTTGAGTCATCAATCCGTGTCCGTGGCGCCGAAGGGCGTCAGGTCGGACACATCGACCACGCCGACGCTGTTGGACAGGACGACGACGATGCCGGCGGCGGGCGTGCCGTCGGTGTCGGTATTGGCCATCACCATGTCGCCGATGCGCAGCATGTGGCTGGCCGCGTTGAAATAGCCGGACTGGCGCACGACCGTATGCGCATCCGTGGTGGTGTAGTGCCAGAGCGTGAAGCCGTTGGCATAGGCCAGCACGCTCAGGTCCTTCGGCAGGAAGGCCATGGGATCGGGTCTCCGCAGTCTATGGATTGTTGCCAGGGGATGTCGTCAGGGGTTGTCGGATCGGGGCCGGTGCCGGAAGCGGGGCCGGGCCCGCCCATCACTCCAGACAGCGGAGCGTGACCACGCCCTTGGCGTCGATCAGCACGGCCCCCTGGCTCATCATGTTGTTGACGAAGTGGCTGGCCCGGTCGCCGTGCCAGGTCACGTCGGTCTGCACATCCGATCCGCTGGCATGGCCGACGGCGGTGCGGTGGTACCAGTGGCAGAGGCGCACGCCGTTCTCCAGCTTCAGGCCGGAATGGGGCATCCACAGGGTCCCCAGCCAGCGCTTGGCCTGGGTGCCGCGCCAGGGCAGCTCGTCGGGGCCGACATAATCGGCATCGGCGAATTCCGGGATGCCCAGAAGCTGGGACCACTGCTTCCAGCCGATCACGGCGTAGCGCTGGCCGTCATCGGGCACATCGGCGGTGCCCAGCATCTCGAACGCGGCCAGGACCTTGGCCTTGGTCAGGCCGTCCGTCGCCTCCCCCGCGAAACTGGCGGAGGTGTTGAGCGCCGCCAGGATCAGGTCGTCGGTCTTGCGGCCCAGGGCATAGGCCCCGGCATTGGCGACCACCGCCCGCTCGTCGATGCTGGTCTTCAGCTCGTCCAGCTTGTCGACCCAGTCGCCGGCGTAGTAATCGGCCAGGATGCACTCCACCGCCTCATGGCCGACATTCATGACGGGGATCTGGCCGTTGCGGGCCTTGGTGGCGGCCACACCGGTGCCGACCTTCTGGAAGACGGTGCTGGCACCCTTGATGTTGGACTTGGAGCGCACGGTGGAGCGCAGCTTCGACCCCATGCGCTGATAGGCCTCGTGAACCTCGCGTTCGAATTGCTTCACGAAGGCCAGTTCGATGGACGTGGACATCGGCGTAAGATTTCCTTCCTTATGTGGATGGCGCCGTCCGCGCCGCCGCCCCGACCGGTTGTCGCGCCCCCGGGCCAGGGGGGCGGGGCCGTTCAGCAGGTGCGGGTCGCAGGGAATGGCAGCGTCGCCGGATCTGTCCGGCCGACGGGGATCGCTCAGGCGATCGGGGGAATGCGGCCCGCCCCGGCCCCGGTAAGGAAGACCGCGGCGGGCGGGCCGGAAATCCCGGTTGTCCGCCCGCCGCGACCCGGCGACACCGGAAACCGGGCGCCGGGAAGGGGGCAAGGAGAAGGCCGTCACGGAGAAAGCAGAACGCCCGATGCGGGGCCGGATCGATCCGGACACACATCGGGCGCTGCTGGGTCAGTTCTAAGATAGTATTCCTATGTCGTCAACAGGAAAAACAGTCCCCGCCCGAAAATTCCGCAGCCGCGGAATGGGCGGAGAAGTGCCCGGTGACGTGGGCGGTGATGGCGGCGGCCACCCGGGCGGGTCTTGTATGGTGGGGCATGTGTCCCGCCCCCTCCAGCCGCAACAGGCTTGCATCCCCCAACCGCCCCGCCACCCAGGCGGCGTGGCGGCCGTATTCGGCTGTGCGGTCGCAGGTTCCGCCGATCACCAGGGTCGGCACCCGGCATTGGCGCAGGCGCAGGGCGGTGGGGATCATGTCCCGGTTGAAGGCGCGCAGCTCCGCCGCCATGGCCATCACCGCCCCGTCCGCCGCGGCATGGCCGATGGGGAAATCGCGGAAACTGCCCGGCATCGTCTCCGGCGCGAAGACGTCCCGCATCCGCGATTCGGCCACCCGCCCCGCCAGGGCGGGCAGCAGCACCCGGCGCAGGGGCGCTCCCACCACCGGGGCGGTGGCCAGGCGCAGCCAGGGCATGGCGGCCGGGCGGGTCGGCCGGCAGAAGGGGGCCAACAGCACCAGCCCCGCCACCCGTTCCGGCCGGTCCAGGGCCAGGGCGAGGGCGGGGGCCGCACCCAGGCTGTGGGCGACGATGCCGGCCCGGCCGATGCCCAGCCGGTCCAGCAGGGCGGCGATCCAGGCGGCTTGGCCCGCCGGGCGCATGGCCGCCGCGGGCAGCGGATCGCTGTAGCCATAGCCCGGCCGGTCCGGTGCGATCAGGCGGAACCGGCCGGCCAGGGGCGTCAGGGGGGCCATCACCTCCTGCGCCAGCCCGCCCAGCCCGTGCAGCAGCAACAGGGGCGGTCCCTCCCCCCGGACCAGCAGATGCACCGCCTGCCCGCCCGCCCGCACCAGCCGCCCCGGCATCACCCCTGCCGTCCCTGAGATCCCCGCCGCCATCGCCGCCCCACCCGCCTTCCCCGGTACCGCCCGGGGAAACGGCCCGGGGGGTCCCGCGGGTTCCCGGACGGCGGGAAGCGGGGCGCGCCCTGGACGGGACGGCTGGCAATCCGGGGGCTGGTCATGCGAATATGGCGCGGCTTCCGCACCAAGGACCCATGATCAGCCCTATGACCCCCGATCATCCGCCGCCCGGCCTGGGCCCGCTGTTCGCCACCGATCTGTTCGTGCCGACCTACCGCCCGATCCAGGCGACGAACTGGCGCCTGACCCTGGCGCCGATGGTGCTGACCAAGGGGTATTGGAGCCCGGCGCGACTGGTCACCAACATGGCCGCCCTGATCCGGCAGGAAGCGGATGGCCGCATCACCACCTGGATGTCCATGACGCCGATGGAGATGGAAAGCCAGGAGATCGGGGTGCGCCACTGCCGCGGCCATGTCCTGGTCTATGGGCTGGGCATGGGCTGGGCGGCGGTGAATGCGGCCCTGCGGGCGGAGGTGACGGCCGTCACGGTGGTGGAATACGACCCCGCCGTGATCGGCATGATCGATACCCTGGGCATCCTGGACCAACTGCCCGATTCCGCGCGGGAAAAGATCACCATCCGCCAGGGCGACGCCCATTCCTATGTGCCCGACCGGCCGGTGGATACCCTGATGGCCGATATCTGGCAGCCGCTCTACGGCCGCGGCCGGGTGGGGGAGGTGCGGGGCATGCAGGCCAATTGCCGCGCCGCGGAGGTGTATTACTTCGGGCAGGAGATAGAGATCGCGATGTACGCCCGTGAAGCCGGTCTGGACCTGGATGCGGACGGCATCGCCCGGGTGGTGGCCGATATGGGCCTGCCCCTGATCGGGCCCGGCCTGCCCGATTATCCGGAACGGGTGCGCGCCGCCGCCGGGCAGTGGTGGAAGGGCGACTGACCCCACCCCATATCCCGGAACACAGGGGGGGGGCCAGCACCGGTGCCCCGCCCACAGCCCTGACAGCAGGAGGATGACCCGATGCGGATTCTGCGGACAGCCGCGCTGGCGGCCGTACTCGCCCTGACCGGTACGGCCGGGGCTGCCCTGGCCCATCACGGCTGGGGCAATTACGATGCGGAGAAGACGGTGGTGCTGACCGGCACCGTCTCCCGCCTGGCCTGGGGCACCCCCCATGTCAGCCTGTGGATGATGCATGACGGACGGGAGACGGAGGTGATCCTGGCCCCGCCCACCCGCATGACCAACCGCGGCCTGACCGAAGCCATGATCGCCGCGGGCGCCACCGTCTCCCTGGACGCCTATCCCCATCGGGAGGGCAAGGCCGAATTCCGGGCGGAGCGGATCCGTGTGGGCGATCAGACGGTGGAACTGCGCTGACCCCGGCCATGACGTCCGCAGCCCCCGGGTTCCGTACCGGCACACCCCTTGAGCCAGTTCCCGGGCCCGACCCCGGCGACGCGGATCCCCGGCATGGCTGACTGGGGCATGGCTGACTGGGCCCTGTGGATCGAGATGTCCGCCATGGGCCGGGCGGCGCGCGGCGTCATCTGGCTCTACCCGGCGGCGAATGTGCTGCATGTCCTGGGCGCCGGGCTGCTGTTCGGCGCCATCGCCGCCTTCGACATCGCCGTGCTGCGCCATGGTCCGGCGGCGGTGGCCGGCGTGGCAGGATCGGGCAGCCGTCCCGGCGGCGGGATCGCCGCATCCACCCTGCCGTTGGCCCTGGCCGGGGCAGGGCTGGCGCTGCTGTCCGGGGCGGTGCTGTTCGCGGCCGATGCTGTGGCCCTGGCCGGGAACGGCATGCTCTGGGCCAAGACGGTGGCCCTGGTGCTGGCGGCGGGCAATGCCCTGGCCTGGCACATGCGCCCGCCCGGCTCCCGCCGCCAGGCCGCCGCTTCCTTGGCCCTTTGGATCGCCGTCCTCACCACCGGCCGCCTGATCGCCTATGTCTGACGGGTCGCTCCGGCTGTCGCAATCCGCTCCGCTTCTTGCGACCTACGGCCCATGTCGGTGCGTCGGCACCGTAGGTCGGATCAGCGAAGCGTGATCCGACACCCCGACATCCATCCGGGCCCGAACCCGTCCTCGTCGGATTGCGGCACGTGCGCGCCTGATCCGACCTACAGACCCATGCCGGTGCGATGGTGCCGTAGAGCCGTAGGTCGGATTAGCGCAGCGTAATCCGACACCCCGAGGCCCGGAAACGGACCCAACGCGGTGCCGTAGGTCGCAAGAAGGGCGAAAGCCCGGATTGCGACACCCAGGCGACAAGGGCGGCAGCGGCGGCCCCGGGTGGGGCCGCCTTGGGACCGACCTCCGGCCTCACCCGCCATAGGTCCGGCGGAAGCCGTCGGTGACCTTGGCGACGAAGGCGGGGTCGCGGTCGCGCCAGTAGCGGGGGTCGCGGACCATGCGGTTCAGATCCGCTTCCTCCGTCGCCGGGCCGCCGGATTTCAGGGCGGCGGGTTCGGCCCCGGCCATCATCCGATGCAGGGCCAGCACCCCGTCGGCCGTGGCGGCCATGGCCTCCACCGCGTCCTTGGGCAGGTTGCGCTCCGCCCAGGCCAGGATCTGGCGGCTGGTCTCCCGCCAGGCCTCCGGTCCGCCGAAATGGCTGACCAGCCGTTCCAGCTCCCGCTCGGCGGTCAGGTCGCCCGCCATGTCCTGGATCAGGGGCAGCATCCGCTCCGCCGCCAGATCGTACAGAAGCTGGGCCTGTTCCGGGGTGAAGCCGGCAGCGTGCAGCCGGGCGTTCAGGTCCGGGTCCGGGGCGAACAGCCCGTGGTCGCAGGCGATGCAGTACCCGTCCGGCCCGTCCGGCACGCCCAGCGCCTTCAGCAGGTTGGCCCGGTCGGCCGGGTCGGCGGGCGTGGCGGGAACGGGGACGGCCGATAGCCGCTTCTCCAGCTCCAGATAGGATTTCAGCAGGGCATCGGCCCGCAAGGTGCCCGCCGCCGCATCCCAGAACTTCTCCGGGATATGGGTGGGGCTGGCGGTATC
>JBJOKR010000258.1:0-5480 GCA_046045995.1 Pseudomonadota bacterium
TTCGTAATGGACCAGCACCGCGTCGGTGGATTTGGGGGATTTGGCACCGAACTCCCCATCCTTCAGGATGCGGAATTGCAGCCCGCTGGGCGTGGTCTTCACGCCCTTCTTCTTGGCGTTCTCCACAAGGAAGGCCTTCTGGGGATCAAGCTGCTCCTGCCCGGCGGGCGCCTCTTGCGGCGGCTGGGACGGTGCCGCCGACTGGGCCAGGGCCGGACCGGCCAACAGCAGGGCCAGGGCGGCGGCGACGGGGGGAACGGAACAAAACGTCATCTCAGCCTCTTCATCGGGTTCGGGATCAACCCCGACGGCCTGGGCGTGGGCCGCGGGAATCGGGGCCATAGGCGGCCGGTGGCTTGGGTGGTTGGCTTGGATTGGGGAATGATGGGGACAAGCACAGGTCGGGACAAGCGGCATCGGCCGCCGGTTTGCCAGGATGATCATCCCACTGTGGCGGAAAGGCGGTGGCCCCCGTCACTGCCCCACCACTGGCGGGATATCCGGATCGACCCGGCGCCAGTGTTCGATGCGCAGGGTGCTTTCGAACTGATGGCCCGTCGGCTCCACCCCTGTCAGCCAGCGCGGCAGGAAATAGGGTTGGGACATGAAGAACAGCGGCAGGGCCGGAAGATCCTCCGCATAGATACGCTGCATCTCCGCCCAAAGCCGGCGGTTCGCGGCCGGCTCGCAGGCCGTGTCGATTCCGTCCAGGATCGCGTCCATCCGCGGGTTGCGATAGGCCATGTAATTCTGGCCGGTCCAGCCATTGGCCGGGGTCGGGATCTGGGCGGAATGCAGGACCGTGTCCGCCGGTGTGCGGGGCAGGGAAATCCAGGAGAACAGCGCCGCCCCGCCGAATCGGCGCTCGGTCAGCACCTCCCCGAACAGGATGCGGGCCGGGGCTTGGCGCAGGTCGGCGCGCACGCCGATCCGACGCCAACTGTCCTGGATGAACTGCTGCTCAAGCTCGATGGTGCGGTCGCCGGCACCGGCCCAGAGGGGCAGTTCCAGCACCTCCCCCTCCCCGTTGCGGCGCAGGCCGTCGCTGCCCAATGACCACCCAGCCTCCTCAAGCAGACGGGCGGCGTCGGCGGGGTCATAGGGATGCCGCATCACCTCCTCCTCATGCACGGTATCCATCGGGTGGACATCGGTATGGGCGACGATATGGCGGCCACCGAACAGCCGGTCGTTGATGCGGTCCCGGTCCAGGGCGTGCAGCAGCGCCCGGCGGACCCGCACGTCCCGCAGGGCGGGATGATCATGGTCGAGGTCCAGGTGGCGGAAGGCCAGCCCCGGCTCCCACAGGACCGTGAACCGGTCCCCGACCTGCCGTTCCAGCTGGGCCGCCTGATGCACGGTGAAGCCGTATTCCCCGGCCACGTAATCGACGGCCCCGGACAGCAGCGCCTCCGCCATGTCGGCAGAACTGTCGGAATAGCGGACGATGATGCGGTCGAACCAGGGGGGTGTTCCGTACCAGGACGGGTTGCGCTCCAGCGTCACCCCGTCCGGCCGCTTTTCCACCAGGCGATAGGGTCCGTGCCAGATGCCGGGATTGTCGGGCTTGCTCTCATAAGTGCAGTGCACCCGGAAGGCGGCGGGGTCCCGGATGAAGATTTCCCGGTCCACATGGACCGGGGCCGGGACGGTGACGCCCATATCCTCCGGTCGGCAGGTGTCCTTGGCGCGGTAGACGATGAAGGTCTTGTCATCCACCGCCTCCACCGACAGGACATCCTTGGCGAAGAAATCGCGGTTGGAGACGCCGACATCGGCGTGCCGCCCGATCTCCCAGGCAAAGACCACGTCCCGGCTGGAGACCGGTGTCCCATCACCCCAGCGGGCGTCGCGTTGAAGGGTGAAGCGCACAGCCACGGCCGCCCGCCCGTCCGGCAGGGTCACATCGCGGATACGGCCGTTGCGGCGGCTGGGCAGTTCCGTGCACAGACCGCAGACAAGCCGCCACTCACCGTCATAGGCCGTGATCGGCCGCAACATCATCCAGCCGATATAGGAGGTGACACCCTGACCATCCAGCAGAGGGTGAAGGCCGCCCGGTATCTCCGCCACCGCGATGCGCAGCGTCCGGTCACCGTCCGATTGGCTGTCGGATAAGGAGGGGGCCTTCGGTGTGGGATCGTCAGGGACCGAATCCTGCCCGGCCGCCATGGTTCCGCCCCCGGCCAGCAGGTGCAGAACACAGACAAGGCCCGCCAGGGCCGAACCGGTCCGAAGAAACGACATCTCCCATCATTGCCCCAAGCCCGGGCGATTTCCAACGGTCTTGTCACCGCTTCGGCGAGGATAGTCCCTCGGTGTCAGTCCGGCTTCTTCAGCAGGTCGGGGGTACGGCCCGCCAGGGGCTGGAAGGTCATGATCCGCACCCCGTCCGGAAGTCGGAACAGGGCAGGATCCTGGGGCCCCCGCACCAGTTCCGTCACCTGGACGCGCAAGGGCACACTCCCGCCCGTCGGGGTAGCCAGCTCCCCTTCCGCCTTCAGCAGGATGCCATCCTCCGTCCGCCAGACGCGGCCGGTGAAGGGACCGCTTCCTGGCCCGCCGACGGCCATGCGCAGGGCGCTTTCGCCCATCACGGTCTCCCGCCCCTCCTCCCGGTGGGGAATGGCGGGATTGACGACCGGATCGGGGATCAGGCCGTGATCGGCCTCATCCGCCTCTGTCGCCATCGCCTCCCCCGGGAGGTAGAGCCAGCTCCGCCCGGCGGCGGGATCGCTGAGGATGACACTCGTCCCGCCTACCGTGGTGCTTTCCGTGCGGGTGCGGATACCGTCACTGTGGATGCGGGCGACAACACGCCGTCCGTCCAGATCGGTGCTCACCATCGCCGTATAGGGCGGGGTTTCCCGATAAGTCACCGCCGCAGCCTTCGCCCCTCCTGCCGCCGCCTCTCCTGCCGACGCCGCGGGTGCCGGAACCGCACCGGCCGACAGCCCCCCGGCGACCGCCAGGACAAGACCCAGGATGGGAAGGCGGACCCGGCGGGGGCGGGCGGAAGGGGGCAATGCCATGGAATGGGGTGTCCTGTCGCGGCGGCGGGTTGACACAGAAGCTAGGCATCTCCGCCGCCCACGGCAAGGCGGCCCTGCCCTGTCATCCCTTCCGCCCCCCGTCAGCTACCGGTCTCCCCAACCCGCCCGTCCTCCGCCACGGGTGACAGGGGTGTCACAGCGGGCCCGGAGAGGACGCGCCCGTCGGTATCGAAGCGGCTGCCATGGCAGGGGCAGTCCCAGCTCCGCTCCAGCGGGTTGAAATGGACGGTGCAGCCCAGATGGGTGCAGGTTGCCGTGACCCGGTGCAGGTGCCCATCCTCCCCCCGATGGACCGCCACCTTGTGCCCGCCCATGCGCAGGACCGCCCCGCCACCCAAGGGAATGCCCGCTTCCGACACCGCGTCGCCGCCACCAGCGTGACCGAAAGCGAATTCCCGGGCCACGTCCAGGTTTTCCTTCATGAATTCCTGAAGGTTGCGGGTGATCTTCCGCGTCGGGTCGTACAGCCCGGCCCAGGCATTGGCCCGCCCCATCAGCAGATCGGTGATCAACATGCCGGCGATGGTTCCATGGGTCATGCCCATGCCGCTGTCGCCGGTGGCGATCATGATGTTGGCGGTATTGGCCGGGTCCCGCCCGATGAAGGCAAGGCCATCGAATGGTTCCATCACCTGCCCCGACCAGCGGTAGGCGACCTCCCCCGCCTGGGGGAAATGCCGCCGCGCCCAATCCTCCAGCCGAAGGAAACGCTGGTCCATGTCCCGGCCCTCCCCGGTCTTGTGATCCTCCCCCCCGACGATCAGGATATCGTCCGTTCCACCGTCCTCGGCAGCCTGAAGGCGGGCATAGTGGTAATCCTCCCGCGTGTCCCACCACAGGGCCGGGGCCAGGATACCACGCGGTATGCGCAATCCGACCACATAGGTGCGGTACGGGGCCTGCTTGGTGTGGATGGCGAAGCGGTCGATGACCGGCGAATTGGTCGCGACGACACAGGCGATCGACCGAAGGGATCGGCCGTCCGCGGTGTGGATGGTGGCATGTTCCCCGCCCTCCACCGACGTGACCGCGTGCCCCCCCACCAGACGGCCGCCCCGGGCACGGATGCTGCGGGCAAGGCCGGCGATGTACTTCATCGGATCGAACTGACCCTGCCGGGGAAAGCGCAGCGCAGGCCCGATCCCCCCGCCCGGAAGGGCGAAATCATCGACCCGCGTCACATCGGCCAGCCCGGCCCGTTGGGCGGCAGCCAGTTCCTGGTCCAGCAGTTCCACCCCATGGTCGGGTGCGGTGAACAGGTACCCGTCCACACGGCGGAAGTCGCAGGCGATCCCCTCCGCCGCCGCGATGCGTTCGATCAGGTCGATGGCCGCCGTGTGGCTCTCCGCGGCCAGACGCGCGCCCTCCTCCCCGTGCTGTTCCTCGATGAAGGTGTAGCGGTCGTCGATGGCGTTGGAGAGATGGGCGGTGGTGCGCGACGTCTCCCCACCCGCGATCTCCCCCTTGTCCACCACCATGACCTGCCGCCCTTCCCGCAGCAGCAGATAGGCCGTGGTCATGCCGGCGATGCCGGCCCCCACGACGACCACATCGGCGGGTGTGCGTCGGTCGATCAGGCTGTGGGGCTGGAAGGTCCAGGCATCCTCCAGCGTCAGGCCGGAGTCGCTGCGCGGTTCCCCCGGATGGGGCAGGACGGATTCAGCCTCCGGCCAGGGGACACTGTCCATCCAGAGCGAGCGGGTATGGGCCACGGGCATCGGCGGATCTCCCTTCTCTCGGGTTCCGGGGCAACAGGCGCCCGGGACGGGGGTTCCCAGGCAAAACCGGGCTGCGGTGGCGGCCACGGTCTAGGTTGACGGCTTATGCTCGACGCGAGCATAAGTGGGTACCGAATCCCGGAGGGGCTGCCCCATGACCGACCGATTGACCATCGCCCTTGCCCAGGTGAACCCAACCGTCGGCGCCCTGACCGCCAACCGCGACCGCATCCGCAAGGCCAGGGCGGAAGCGGCGGCCCGCGGGGCGGACCTGGTCGTCTATCCGGAGCTGGTCGTCTGCGGCTACCCGCCGGAGGATCTGGTGCTGAAGCCCTTCTTCCTGGACCAGGTGCGGGCCGTCGTGGCGGAACTGGCGGCCGACACCGCCGATGGCGGCCCCGGCATGATCGTCGGCGCACCCTGGCGGGAGGGGGGGCACACGTACAATGCCGCCCTGCTGCTGGACGGCGGGGCCATCGTCGCCGTCCGGTACAAGCACGACCTGCCCAATTACGGCCCTTTCGATGAGAAGCGGGTGTTCACCGCCGGCCCCGTACCGGGCCCGGTCAGCTTCCGCAATGTCCGCCTGGGCGTGCTGGTCTGTGAGGACATGTGGACCGCCGATGTGGCCGAAACCCTGGCGGAGACGGGGGCGGAGATCCTGGTGGTGCCGAACGGCAGCCCGTTCGAGGTGGACAAGGCTGACCGG
>JBJOKR010000259.1:0-5401 GCA_046045995.1 Pseudomonadota bacterium
GGGCAGGGGGGCGGGCAGGACTGGCACGGTGATTGCTTCTACCCTGGCGGATCGCTCATTCCTGCCGCCCGTGAGGCATGCCATGACAAACGTCGTCCCCAACCTGAACACCCAGGATATCCAGCGCTTCGGCGGCAAGGCCCCGGCCCGTGTGGTCGATGCCGTCGCTTCCGCCGCCCGGTCCACGGGGGTCGATTTTGCCTACCTGATGGAAAAAGCTTCCGTGGAGAGCGGCTATCGCACGGATGTGCAGGCAAAAACCAGCAGCGCCACCGGCCTGTTCCAGTTCATCGACAGCACCTGGCTGGACATGGTGAAGGACCATGGGGCGAAGCACGGACTGGGCGCCTATGCGGAGATGATCGACCGCCGGTCCGACGGGCGGGCCGTGGTCGATGATCCCATCGCCCGGCGGGAGATCCTGGATCTGCGCAAGGATCCCCGCACATCCGCCCTGCTGGCGGGGGAACTGGCGCAGGAGAACCGTCGCCACCTGGAAAGCGAACTGGGCCGCCCGGTCGGCCAGACAGAGCTGTACATGGCCCATTTCCTGGGCGCGGGCGGGGCGACCAAGTTCCTGAAGGCCATGGATCAGAACCCGTCCCAGCCGGCGGCGGGCCTGCTGCCGGAAGCGGCCCGGGCCAACCGCAGTATCTTCTATGACCGCGGCCAGCCGCGCACCGTGTCCGAGATCTACGACCGCTTCGCCGCCAAGTTCGGGGAGGAGGGCGGGGCGGAGCCCGTGGGCCGCTTCGGCCGGATCATCGCCGCCCCCGGCAATGACGGCAACCCCGTCGGCTCCGGCCGTTCCGTCGCCTCCGCCCTGGAGCCGCTGTCCACCTTCACCGTCATGCTGCTGAGCCAGCTCGCCCCGCCGGGCGACAAGGACGGGAGCAACGAACAGACCGCCCGCCAGGAGCAGGAGAAGATGACCCCCAATCTGCTGGCCAAGGCGGAGATGGCCTGATCCCGGCCGGGGTGTCCGGCCTTGGCTCTTCGACCAGCTGCTTGACCTGCGTCAAGGTGCGGGCGGGCGGGTTTGCCTAGCCTGACTCTGTTGTCGTCGCCAAATATATTCGTATATTCGAATATATTGGTAGAAAAACGCGGGCTGCACGGTTACTGTCGAACATGATCCCGGACCCGGGACGACCGGCAGTGTTTCCGTCGGCCAAGGGTTGCCGGGACCAGGGCCTTGACCGGGCCCTGAACCGGCAACCGGAACAGCAAGGACCCGTGCCATGGGGAACAGGGACGAGCAGACGGTGGGCAGCACATCCGCAAATGCCCCGACGGGCATCCCGGTGGTGACTGCCTTCTTCGATGAACCGACCTTCACCGTGTCCTATGTCGTCGCCGATCCGGACAGCGGCCGGGCGGCCATCATCGACAGCGTACTGGATTACGACCCCGCCTCCGGCCGGACATCGCGGGCCGGGGCCGACGCGATCATCGCCTTCGTCAAGGAACGGGGCCTGACCGTGGATTGGATCCTGGAGACCCATGTCCATGCCGACCACCTGTCCGCCGCCCCCAATCTGCGCCAGGCGCTGGGCGGCCGGATGGCCATCGGCGACAGTATCACCGTGGTGCAGGAGGTGTTCGGCAAGGTCTTCAACGCCGGGCCCGATTTCGCCCGGGACGGCCGCCAGTTCGACCACCTGTTCCGGGATGGGGAGGAATTCCGCCTCGGCACCATCCCGGCCCGGGCCCTGCACACCCCCGGCCATACGCCCGCCTGCATGACCTATGTCATCGGCGATGCGGGCTTTGTCGGCGATACCTTGTTCATGCCGGATTTCGGCACCGCCCGCTGCGATTTCCCCGGCGGCGACGCCCATTTGCTCTACCGTTCCATCCGCCGGATCTTCGCCCTGCCGGACGAAACGCGGCTGTTCATGTGCCACGATTACAAGGCGCCGGGCCGGGATGCGTACCGCTGGGAGACAACGGTGGGGGAGCAGCGGCGGCACAACATCCATGTCCATGACGGTGTGACGGAGGCGGAATTCGTCGCCATGCGCACCGCCCGCGACAAGCAGTTGTCCATGCCGCGCCTGATCCTGCCGTCGGTGCAGGTGAACATGCGCGCCGGAGAGCTTCCCCATGCTGAGGATAACGGCATCCGCTACCTGAAACTGCCGGTCGACATCTTCTGACCGGCCCATGGGCGACCCCAACCGCCGCAGCCCCGATCCCGGGGCCGGCACAGCCAGAGGAGGTTTTGTCATGACCCGGAATGTCGGCGGCATCGACCGCATCATCCGCATCGTCGCCGGTGTGGCGCTGCTGTCCCTTGTCTTCCTGTTGCAGGGGGAGGCGCGGTGGTTCGGCCTGATCGGGGCGATCCCGCTGTTCACCGGCCTTGTCCAGTGGTGCCCGGCCTATGTGCCCCTGGGCATCAACACCTGCCGCACCCGCGCCCTGTCCTGACCGCGCCGATCCGTCGGGCATGAGGCTTCAGCGCATCTTCCCCGTCCTGTCCTGGGGGCGGAGCTATGACCGCGGGATGTTGGCGGGGGATCTGCTGGCGGCGGTGATCGTCACGATCATGCTGATCCCGCAAAGCCTGGCCTATGCCATGCTGGCCGGGCTGCCGCCCCAGGTGGGGCTCTACGCCTCCATCGCGCCGCTGCTGCTCTATGCCCTGTTCGGGACCAGCCGGACCCTGGCGGTGGGGCCGGTGGCGGTGGTGTCGCTGATGACGGCCGCCGCCATCGGCACCATCGCCCCGCCGGGCAGCCCCCACCATCTTGGGGCGGCCCTGGTGCTGGCGCTGCTGTCGGGGCTGATCCTGGTCGGCATGGGGGTGGCGCGGCTGGGCTTCATCGCCAATTTCCTGTCCCATCCAGTCATCTCCGGCTTCATCAGCGCCAGCGGCATCCTGATCGCCGTCAGCCAGGTGGGGCATATCCTGGGCATCCCCGGCGGCGGCCACACCTTGCCGGAGATGGCGGGCGGGATGCTGGCGGGGCTGGACCGGATCAACTTGCCGACCCTGGTGATCGGCCTGTCGGCCATCCTGTTCCTGGTCGCGGTCCGCCGCTGGGGCAAGGGGTTGCTGCTGCGGACCGGGATGGATGCCCGGGCGGCGGATGCCCTGGCCAAGGCGGGGCCGGTGCTGGCCGTGGTGCTGACGACCCTGGCGGTGGCCCGGCTCGATCTGGCCGAGGCCGGGGTGCGCATCGTCGGGGCGGTGCCCCAGGGCCTGCCCCCGCTTACCCTGCCACCGGCCGACCCGGATCTCCGGGCCGGGCTGGCCGGGGCGGCCCTGCTGATCAGCCTCGTCGGTTTCGTGGAAAGTGTGTCCGTCGCCCAGACCCTGGCGGCGAAGCGGCGCCAGCGCATCGACCCGGACCAGGAACTGATCGGCCTGGGGGCTGCCAATATCGGGGCGGCCTTCACCGGCGGCTATCCGGTGACGGGCGGTTTCGCCCGGTCGGTCGTGAATTTCGATGCCGGGGCCCGCACGCCCTTTGCCGGGGTGATGACGGCGGCTGGGATCGCGGTCATCACCATGGCCTTCACCCCGCTGTTCCACTTCCTGCCCCAGGCGACCCTGGCGGCGACCATTATCGTGGCCGTGCTGTCGCTGGTGGATCTTAAGGGCCTGCGCCGGACCTGGACCTATTCCCGCAGCGACTTCGCGGCCCAGGCGGGCACCATCCTGACCGTGCTGGCTGTGGGGGTGGAGGCGGGGATCGTCACCGGCATCGCCCTGTCCATCCTGCTGTTCCTGTGGCGGACCAGCCGGCCCCATTCGGCCATCGTCGGCCAGGTGCCGGGAACGGAGCATTTCCGCAACATCGACCGCCACCGGGTGGTGGAAAGCCCGGTCGTGCTGACCCTGCGGGTTGATGAAAGCCTGTATTTCGCCAATGCCCGTTTCCTGGAGGAACGGGTGCTGGACCTGGTGGCCGCCCGTCCGGCGGTGCGGCATGTGGTGCTGATGTGCCCGGCGGTGAACATGATCGATGCCAGCGCCCTGGAAAGCCTGGAGGCGATCTGCGACCGCCTGTCCTCCGCCGGGGTGACCCTTCACCTGTCTGAGGTGAAGGGGCCGGTGATGGACCGGTTGAAGCGGTCGGATTTCCTGGACCATCTCACGGGCCGGGTCTTCCTGTCCCAGTATGAGGCGATGATGGCCCTGGACCTGGAAACGACGATCCGTGCCACCGCCGCCCGGCGGGACGCCGCCCAGGCCGTCGGCCCGACATCTGGCCCCAGTGTTTCCCTGTCCCCCACCGGCACTGATGACTGACGGCTGATCGGTAGGGTCGGCAAGGGGCGGGCACGATGAAAAAAGGGGCGACCCGTCGCCGGTGCCGCCCCCACTCCTCATGGAGACGACCCTATTCTGACTCACCCGTCGTCTGTCCGACCAGGGGCTGTCGATCGGCCAGGCTTGTGTAATCGAAGGCGGGCATGTCCGACACCTCATCCTCCCCGCGGGAGACCTGGAGCCGCTGGTTTTCCTGATCGATGCGGATATCGCTCCAGGGCAGGGCCACCGGCTTCTCCGCCTGCCCCAGGATACCCTGGGCGATACCGACCACAACCGAGTCGATGCTGCCCTGGTTGCCCATAAGCACATCGTCCACGGTGCCGATCTCCTCCCCCTCCCGGTCCACCAGGGCCATGCCGATCAGGGCGCGGGTATCGGAAATCCCCATGTCGCGCAGCCGCGCCTCATCCCGGCCCAGCCTCTCGATGGTGATCTGCGGCTCCCCCTCCACCGGTTCCACCACCACCTCCGGCTCCCCTTGGTCGATGGTGATGATCGGCTTGGCTTGGTTGATCCGGACATCCGGCGGGGTTCGGCGGATCTCCGCCTGGCCCGCCGCACCGCCCGGCGCCATCTGGACCTGGGGCTCCGCCCGCCGGATGGAGATGTCGGGCCGTTCCTGTTCGATCTCCACCGCCGGTGCGCCCTGGCGGATGGTGACGTCCGGGGCGTTCTGTTCCACCTGCACATCGGCGGGCGCCTGCTCCACCGTGACCTCCGGTGCCGTATCCCCGGTCGGCCCGGCAGGGGCCGCCGCCGCCGGGGGCGGCTGGTCGGGCTGATCCGGCTGGTACTGCTGGGCGAAGGCACCGGCGGGGGTGAGGGCCGGGATGAGCAGCGCCACGGCGGCAGCGGCCATCAGGACGCCACAGCTGCCCTGGGCCCCCCCCCGGCCGGTCCCCGCCCGATCAGGCCTGGGTGGTGTGCGGGCTGGGATGTGGTCGACGGGACCGGATTCCGATGTCCTGCGGGTCATCCTGGATCTCCTCGGGCAGTGTGCGGGCGCGGGAACGGGGCGATGGGGAGGGGGCTGGTACCGTGGGACGGGTCAGGTGCCGTCTCCCGGTGCCTCCCCCGGGGCGGCGGGCCTGCCTGGGACGACGGTCCCGGCATCGG
>JBJOKR010000260.1:0-5363 GCA_046045995.1 Pseudomonadota bacterium
TGCCGAACACGGCATTGGCGCTGGCCCGGCCTCGGCGGAGGTCGCTTTCATCCACCACATCGTCATGCAGCAGCGTGGCTGTATGGATGAACTCCACACACGCGGCCAGCGGCTTGTGCCGGTCGCCCCGGTAGCCACAGAGCTGGGCCGCGGCCAGGGTCAGCACCGGGCGCAGTCGCTTGCCGCCGCCGGCGACGATGTAACTGGCCAGCTGCGGGATCAACTCCACGGAGGAGTGCATGCGCGACAGGATGACGTCGTTCACCGCCTTCAGCTCATCCGCCACCAGCGCGATCAGCCGCTCCAGCGGGTCATCGCCGCTTTTCCGACGTTTGCTATCCAGATTGGTCACGACGGCCACGGGCGGAAACTCCTGCGGAAGAACTGTCATCAGACTCGGGGGGTGCCGCCCGGGGGCCGCACCGGAATGCTTGACGTCGACGGATGGCGGATCAACAGGTTGACGCCCAGCCCTCATGTCCGCGAGCATAGCGGCGACCCCCTGTCGGTCAAGTCCAAGCCCGGTCCGGAATGGGGGTGCATGGCACCCATGCCGCACACCTGCGCAAAATGAACCGGCCACCGACCAACCTGACATGGATCGGCGCCAGCGGAAGGACATGCGGCATGAAAGCGCTGCTGCGTACCAACGACCCGGTCGAATTGTCCTATGCCCAGGCCCTGCTGGCCGATGCGGGCATCGGTTCGGTGGTGCTGGATCAATACACCTCCATCATGGAAGGCTCCATCGGCGCGATTCCCCGCCGCTTGATGGTGGGGGATGATGATCTGGCGGAGGCGCAGACCCTGCTGCGGGAGGCCGGCCTGCTGCCGGCGGACTGAGATGGATGACGGGGATGGATGACGGGGCGACGGGGGGAGGGGCGGTGACGGAGGATCGGCTGCTGGGCGGGCGCGTGCGCCTGCTTCAGCCGGTGGATGGGTACCGTGCCGCCATCGACCCGGTCCTGCTGGCCGCTGCCGTTCCCGCCCGGGCGGGGGAGCAGGTGCTGGACCTGGGCTGCGGGGCCGGGGCTGTCACCTTCTGCCTGACCGAACGGGTGCCCGGGGTGCAGGTGACGGGGTTGGAGATCCAGTCCGTGGGCGTGGACCTGGCCCGCCGCAACGCGGACCTGAACCACGTGGCCGACCGCGTCACCATCCTGCCCGGCGACGTGGCGGACCTGCCCGAAATCCTGGCCGGCCGCCGGTTCGACCGGGTGATGACGAATCCGCCCTTCTGGCCGGGCGGGCGGCACACGCCGTCGGCCCGGGACCACCGGGCGGTCAGCCATGGGGAGGGGACGGCCGATCTGTCCCTTTGGATCGGTGCCGCCCTGCGCCTGCTGGAAGCGCGGGGGACGCTGACCCTGATCCATGCGGCGGATCGGCTGGACGATATCCTGGCCCTGCTGGCCGGGCGGTTCGGGGATGTGACCATCCTGCCCCTCTGGCCCCGGGCGGGGCAGCCGGCCCGCCGGGTCATCATCCATGCCCGCCGCAACAGCCGGGGGCCGGCCCGGCTGCTGCCCGGCCTGGTCCTGCATGGGGCGGGGCAGGGCTACACCGCCGCGGCGGAGGCTGTGCTGCGCGACGGGCAGGCGCTGGATCCGGCACCGTAATCGTTCGGACCGGGCGGGCCGGGTGACGCCGGTCACTGGCATCCGGGAGACGCTGCCCCCATCTCTTGGTCCATGAGCCTGAAAACCCGCCTGCGCAGGGCGCTGCGCTTGGAAACCCCGCCCCTGGTCTCCCTGGTCCGGATGTCCGGCGTGATCGCCGCCGACAGCGGGCCGTTGCAAGGTCGCGGCATCAATATCGAAGGTGTCGCCGGCCTGCTGGAGAAAGCCTTCGCCCCGAAGGAGCAGGCGGCCGTCGCCATCGTCATCAATTCCCCCGGCGGGTCGCCGGTGCAATCCGCCATCATCGGCAACCGCATCCGCGCTCTGGCGGAGGAGAAGAAGGTGCCTGTCATCGCCTTTGTCGAGGATGTGGCGGCATCGGGTGGCTATTGGCTGGCCTGTGCGGCGGATGAGATCGTGGCCGATCCCAGTTCCATTGTCGGCTCCATCGGCGTCGTCTCCGCCGGATTCGGTTTCACCGACGCCATCGCCCGTTTAGGCATCGAGCGGCGGGTCTATACCGCAGGGGAGAACAAGAGCATCCTCGACCCCTTCCAGCCGGAGAAGGCGGAGGATGTGGAGCGTCTGAAGGCCCTTCAACTCGACATCCATGCCGCCTTCAAGGACTGGGTCGGCCGGCGCCGGGCCGGGAAGCTGGCCGGTGATCCGACCGACCTGTTCTCTGGCGCGTTCTGGACCGCCGCCCGCGGCAAGGATCTGGGGCTGGTGGACCGGTTGGGGGATGCCCGCAGCGTCCTGCGGGAGAAGTTCGGGGAGAAGGTGGAGATCCGGCCCATCGGGCGGAAGGGTGGCCTGCTCTCCCGCATCGGCCTGTCCACGGGTGGAACCGGCCTACCCGCCGCTGCCGGCCTGGGCTCCCTTGGTGCCGATCTGCCGGGCGGTTTGATCGCCGCGGTGGAGGAGAGGGCGTTGTGGGCCCGCTATGGGCTGTAGGCCCGGCGACCGGTGCTGCTTCCGGGCTTCCCCCGCCCCCGCCATCCGGTTAGCCTGTCCCCTTTGATACCGGATGGGGGAGGGGCTTGTGCCGCTGTTGATCAATCGCCTGCGTCGGGGGGGCCGCACCGCCGCCGTCACCTTTGCCCTTGCCGCCGCCGCCCTTTCCGGAACCACCCTGTCTGGAACCGCCATGGCCGAACCCGCGCGCATCCCCACCGATCAGGGCGCCATTGTCGAACGCCTGCAGAAGGCCGCCCTGGCCGGATCAGGCGCGTTTGAGATCGTCGAATCGATCACCGTGGAGGTCGGGCCCCGACTGGTCGGCACGCCTGCGGACAAGGCGATGGTGGACTGGTCGGTCAACCGGCTGAAGGGCATGGGATTCGACAAGGTCTGGACCGAGCCTGTGGAGGTGGACGGCTGGATCCGGGGGGAGGAGCGGGCGGCCGTGACGGCGCCCTGGCCCCAGCCCCTGGTCATCACCGCCCTGGGCGGAACCGTGCCGACGCAAGCAGGCGGGATCGAGGCGGAGATCGCCTATTTCGACCATTACGATGACCTGCTGGCCGCCGCCCCTGGATCGCTGACCGGCAAGATCGCCTTCGTCAACCAGCCGACCATCGTCACCCAGGACGGGTCCGGCTATGGCCACGCCGTGCGCATGCGCGGGTCGGGTGCGGTGGAAGCGGCCAAGCGCGGGGCCGTAGGCCTGCTGATCCGGTCAGTCGGCACCCATGCCCACCGCATGCCCCATACCGGCCTGATGCAGTACCAGGAGGGGGTGGCGAAGATCCCGGCCGCCGCCCTGTCCGTTGCCGATGCCGAACAGTTGACCCGGCTTGTGCGCCGCGGCCAGTCGGTGCGGGTTTCGCTGGCGCTGACGCCGACTGCCCCGGGCAAGGTCGTCAGCCACAATGTCATCGCCGAACTGACCGGGGCCCAGGCGCCGGAAGAGATCGTGCTGCTGGGCGCCCATCACGACAGTTGGGACCTGGGCACCGGCGCCTTGGATGACGGGGCGGGAATTGGCATCGTCCTGAGTGCTGCCCGCCTGATCAAGGACCTGCCCGAACGCCCGCGCCGCACCATCCGCATCGTCCTGTTCGCGGCGGAGGAGGTGGGGCTGGTCGGTGCCCGCGCCTATGCCGCCCGGCACAAGGACAGCCTGGAAAGCCACATCATCGGGACGGAGGCGGATTTCGGCGCCGGCCCCGTTTACGCCTTCGCAACCCGGATCCATCCGGACACCAAACCCGCGGCGGACGTGATCCAGCGCCATCTGGCCCCGCTGGGCATCATCCCCAATCGGGAGCTGGCGAGCGGCGGGCCGGACATGATCCCCCTGCGCCAAGCGGGCATGCCGGTGGTGGACCTGTTGAAGGACGGGTACGATTACTTCGCCGTCCACCACACCGCCAACGATACCCTGGACCAGGTGGACCCGCGCAAGCTGGACCAGTCGGTCGCCGCCTATGCCACCTTCACCTGGCTGGTGGCCCAGGGGACCGGCAGCTTCCGGCCGATCCCGCAGGAATGACGGCTCGCAGTATTTGATACGCCTGACACCAAACCGTCGGAAATTCCGACCGTTGGTACGGCGGCGACCGCCACAGCACCGCTTATGCGGCGTAGCCAAGGCCACGGAGTGGCCGCCCGGCGTTTAAGGGCAAAGAAGCCGCCTTTGATCGGTCACGATCAAAGGCGGCTGGGATAACGCCTTGTGATCGCGCCCTGGAAGGCCATATCCGGGGCGCGCTACGCTTCAACCCCGATCGGACCCCGTTCCCGGCATGCTGTCGCTGACCAAGATCCTTGTCCTCGCCGCGCTGGTGGTCGCCGTCTGGTACGGGTTCCGCTATGTCGCCCGTCTGCAGGCCCGGCAGAAGCAGCCGCCCCCGCAGGCCCCCGGCAAGCGGGAGGATCGGCGTGTCGCGGCGGAGGATATGGTGCGTTGCCAGGCCTGTGGCACCTATGTCCCGGCCGTCGGGGCGGGAAGCTGCGGCCGTCCGGGCTGCCCCAACGCCTGATAGGCGACCGGCGGGCGGTGCAAGCGGCGGTTAGGCACTTTCAGGGGAACAGATCGTCCACGGCTGATTGGGACATGGGGGTTTGGACCAGGGCGGGCGTGGTCTCCTCTTCCCCTCCGCTCCGGGCGGGCGGGGCGGGCTTTGCCGCCGAGGCCGGGGCTGCCGCTGGGGCCGGGGAAGGAGCGGGCGACGTGTCGGTACCTGCTGCGGGCGCATCGGCGGCCAGCGGGTCGGTTGCGGACCGGGCGGTCGCGGCGGCCCCGGCCAGCAGGGCATCCACCGCATCCTGGCGGATGCCGCCCTTCAGCGGCGGGCCGTGCATCAGGTGGGCGTCCGGCCTCGCGTCCCTCGGATCATCGTTGATCTGGCCTGCTTCCTCATCCAGGCCGCCCCAGATCTGGATCATGGCGTGCACCCGCCGCTCGATGTAGCGGAGAGTGTTCACGACCTTGGTCATGCGCTGGCCGGTGATGTCCTGGAAACTGCACGCGGTCATGATCTCGATGACCTCGTTGTCCAGCATGGACGCAAGATCCGGCTGGTCCTTGCGCAACCGGTCGGCCACGGATTGGATCCGCTCCGATCCGTTCAGGATCTCCGTGGTCGCATGTTCGGTCGCCTGGAGGATGGCGTCCAACTCCTCCGTCGCCAGCATGATTCGGTTGGCGGAAGGATCATCGGGCTTCAGCGCCGCGATCTCCCGCCGGGTCTGGGCGATGTGGGAGGAAAGTTCCTGCAATTCCCGCCGCAGGATGCG
>JBJOKR010000261.1:0-5278 GCA_046045995.1 Pseudomonadota bacterium
CTGGTACAGCCCGCCGCTGGATCTGGTGCAGGTCCCCCCGCCCCGGGCCTTCCGGGCCCCCATCGACTGGCACCGCACCGCCCTGCACGAGCTGGCCCATGCCACCGGCCATGCCACCCGCCTGCGCCGCGATCTCGGCGGGGCCTTCGGGTCCAAGGCCTATGCCCGGGAGGAACTGGTGGCGGAGATGGGATGCGCCTTCGCCTGTGCGGCCCTGGGCATCACTCCGACCGTCCGCCATGCCGATTATCTGGCCGGCTGGCTCGATGTCCTGGGCCTGGATGCGCGCCTGCTGGTCCGCAGTGCCGCCGCCGCCGCCCGTGCCGCCGACTGGCTGCTGGCCCATGCCCCCCCAGCCCATGCCCCCCGGCCCGACCGGCACCCGCCGACGACAGGCGCGGGGCCGGCAGAGCGGATCACCGGCACCGACCGGGCCCGGCGGAGGGGAGAGGGAGAGGCGGGTGGGGGAGGGGTGTCCGGGTGACAGGGGAGAGAATGGCTCATCCCCGGCCCGGCACCACCCCAGGAGACAGGCCATGGCCACGACCCGCATCACCCTCACCCCCGCCACCTCCATCCCCTTCGACAAGCTCGTCCTCTCCCAGGCCAATGTCCGGCGCGTCAAGGCCGGCATCAGCATCGAGGATCTCGCCGACGACATCGCCCGCCGCGGCCTGCTGGCCACCCTCAGCGTCCGCGTCCTGGTCGATGCCGACGGTACCCCGACCGACCGCTATGAGGTGCCGGTCGGGGGGCGGCGCTACCGGGCGCTCCAGCATCTGGTGCGCACCCGCCGTCTCGCCCGCACCGCGTCGCCCTGCACCCGCTGGACCAGTTCCGCGCCTTCCAGACCCTGGTGCAGGCCGGCCTCTCCCCGGCGGATATCGCCGCACGGTTCTTCCTGACGGAGACGGTCGTACGCCAGCGCCTGCGGCTCGCCACCGTCTCCCCGGCCCTGTTGGAGATCTATGCCGCCGACGGCATGACGCTGGAGCAGCTGATGGCCTTCTCCGTCTGCGATGACCACACCCGGCAGGAGCAGGTCTGGGCCGCCTATACCCAGCCCTGGCAGCGGGAGCCCTGGCAGATCCGCCGGGCCCTGACCGACCGGGGCCGTGCCGGCCGATGACGAGCGCGCCCTCTATGTCGGCATCGACGCCTATGTCGCCGCCGGCGGCACGGTCATGCGCGACCTCTTTGCGGGCGTGGAGCCCGGACAGGGGGTCGGCGAATGGCTGGAGACTGTCGGTCTGCTGGATCGGCTGGTGGCGGAGAAGCTTGCCGCTGATGCCGACCGGATCCGGGCCGAGGGCTGGGCCTGGGTCGAGGCCGCCACCGCCATCGGATATGGCCGCATCGCCCGCTGCCGGTCCCTCACCGGAACCACGATGCCGCTGGATCCGGCGGAGGCGGAGCGGCTGGCCACCCTGCGGACCGAGCTGGAAACCCTGATCGACACCGCGGTCCATGGGGAGGAGCCCGACGAGGCGACCGCCGCCCGGATCGCCGCCCTGGATGGGGAGATCGCCGTCCTGACCGACCGGCCGCTGGTCTATGATCCGGCGGAGATGACCCGGGCCGGGGCGTTCATCAGCCTGGATGTCGACGGCAGCTTGCGCATCGACCGGGGCCATGTCCGGCCGGAGGATGAACAGCCCCTGCCGGTCGACCCCCCGGCCATGCCCGAGGCTTCCGCGTCGGGGCAGGGGGGGGAACCCGGTGCTGCCCAACCCCTGGCCCAGCCCCTGGCCACGGTCGATGCGGTCCGCCGGGAGCCGGTCGCAGCGCCCGCGGCGGAGGGCGGGACGGATGAGGGAGCCGGTCGTCCGCTGCCGGAGCGGCTGGTTCAGGAACTGAGCCTCGCCCGCACCCTGTCCCTGCGGGAGGCCGTGGCCGCCGATGCCGACACCGCCCGCCTCGCCCTGCTGCACGCGCTGTGCCTGGCGGTCTTCCACCCCTACAGCAGCGACACCTGCCTGGAGATCCGGGCGCGGGCCACGCTGCCCCTGCTGGAGGCCCCGCATCTGCGCGACCTGCCGGCGGTGGCGGCGATGGCCGGGCGGCATGCGGCTTGGCGGGAGCGGCTGCCCGTGGATTCCGGGGAGCTCTGGCCCGCCCTGCGGCGGATGGCACGCCCGGACCAGGATGCGCTTCTGGCCTATTGCGTCGCCCGCAGCCTGGACGCCGTCGCCGGCAGCGGTACGCGCGACACCCCGCGCCAGGTCCATGTCGACCGTCTGGCCGCCCGGCTGGGCCACGACATGGCGCGGGATTGGCAGCCGACCGTGGCCGGCTATTTCGGCCAGGTGACCAAGGCGCAGATCCTGGCCGCCGTGCGCGAGGCCTGCGGGGCCGAGGCGGCGCAACGCATCGAGACCCTGCGCAAGCCGGAAATGGCAACGGCCGCGGAGGCCCTGCTCACCGGAACCGGCTGGCTCCCCGCCATGCTGCGTCTGCCAACCGCCGGGCCGACCGCCGGGCCGATCATCCCGGAGGAGGGTCGCCCGGAGGAGCCGGTGGAGGCTGGGGATACGGAGGCTGTTCCGCCCGCGCTCGCGGCGGAGTGACCCCGACAGCAACAGGGAGGAGCGGTCCGGCCGGCGGGTCGGGCCGTTTCCTGTCCAGGACCAGGGAGGGTCGCCATGCGTCGCGATGCCGGAGATTTGGCCAGGGGGCTGGCCGAGCGGGCAGGGGAGTTCTGCCGCTGCTATCTGCCCCGCGGGCGCTGTTCGGGAGCCTGGTGGAGCGTCGGTGATGTCAGCGGTGCCCCCGGCCGCAGCCTCTATATCCGTCTGACCGGTCCCTCGGCCGGCCAATGGTGCGATGCCGCCACCGGGGAGCATGGCGACCTGCTGGACCTGCTCCGTCTGAGCCGCGGCCTGTCCTTCAACGAGGCCTGCCGCGAGGCCCGGGCCTGGCTGACCCTGTCTGCGGCACCGCTCCCCCGTGGGCCTAGCCGCGACAAGGGTCCGACCGCCGCCGGCCGTCAGGACGGCAGCCCGGCAGGTCGCGGACATGATGGCGAGGGAGAGGAGCCGTCCCTGTGCCTCGCCCGCCGCCTCTGGAGCGGTGCCCGGCCGCTGGCGGGATCCGTGGCGGCGCGCTACCTGGCAGGCCGCGGTCTCTGCGTCAGCCCCGGCGATGCCGCTGTCCTGCGCTGCCATCCCCGCTGCCGCACGCCCCGGGAGACCGGGCAGGGACCGGGCGCCGTCCGCATCGCCCCGGCCCTGATCGCCGCCGTCACCGATGCCACCGGCCGGCTGACTGGCGTGCACCGTACCTGGCTGCGCCCGGACGGCAGCGGCCACGCCGTCCTGATCCGCCCGCGCCGGGCGCTCGGCCATCTCCTGGGCCATGGAGTGCGTTTTGGGGAGGCGGGGCCCCTGCTCGTCGTCGGCGAGGGCATCGAAACCCTCCTGGCCCTGCGCCTCGCCCTGCCGGGCCTGCCCGCCATCGCCGCGCTGTCGGCCGGGCACCTGGGCGCGGTCCTCCTGCCTCCGGATCTGCGCCGCCTCTATGTCGCGGTCGAGCCCGACCCGGCCGGGCAGGCGGCCTTGGCGCGGCTCCAGGCCCGGGCGCAGGCCGCCGGTCTCCCCCTGCTGCCGCTGCCCGCCCGGCAGGGCGACGCCAATGACGATCTCCGCGCCTATGGGCTGGACGGGTTGCGGGCCCATCTGTCCGCCCATCTCCATGACGACGACCGCGACCGCTGCCTCTCCCCCCCGTCCGCATGGGCGGGCTGACCGACCGGGCCGCCCGGCCGGAAGGGCGGGCGCGCAATCCGGGACGGGGCAGGGGGGTGGGGGCTGCCGTTTCTCCCCGGATCGGGGAGGGGCAGCGGGAGCGGGCCGTCTTGGGCGGGGATCTGCCGGGCAGAGACCGGCGCCGCAACGGCGGTCCCCCGACTTTCTTCCCCTGCCGGTCCACCCCGGGGGGGACCCCGGCCCGGCATTCCTCGCGGGAACAAGAAAGTCGGGCGCCCGCCGTCCTCCGCTGGCGCTCCGGCGGGGGACCCGTGCGGCGCCGGCCCCCGCCCGGCCAAGAGGATCCCCTGCGACGGCGGCCCCCGCTGCCGTCCCCATCCGCAGAGGAGATCCTGTCATGACCACCCCCCGCCCCGTCCCGGCCCGACAGCATGTCCCGCCCGCCCCCGAGCCCCGGGGCATCAGCGCCACCGCCCATCTGCTGGAGGAGCTGCAGCTCCAGGGATATCGTCCCTTCCAGGATGAACCGGACCCCCGCCCGCTGCCCGATCCCGACCAGGCCCGGGCCGAGATCGCCGCCGGCCTCGAAACCCTGGCCGGCCTGCTGACCGACACCCGGCTGGAGGAGGACCTGGCCGAACTGCTCTGGGGCCAGGTGAACGTCTACCACCGCCGCATCGCCGTCCTGGACCGGGAGCTCGACAGCAACGAGCAGGCGCAGCGCACCAGCGTGCGGGAGCAGGACGGCTCGGAGGTGCGCTCGGTCGAGCTGGAGCGCCTGACGGCCGAGGGCCTGTCCCTGGTCGAGCGGCGCAATGCCATGGAGTTCTTCCGCGACGCCGCCGCCGAGATGTACCAGGCCATCACCGGCTCCCTCTGGCGCCCCCGCCAGGGCTCGATGGTGAACCGCACCATCCTGACCGCCGCCATGATCGACAGCCGCGACCACCTGGCCGCCCGCAAGCGCCTGGATGCCGCCGCCCTGCTGCCCGCCGGGCCGAAGGTGGCCCCCGGGATTTTGAACGGCCCGGCGGGGTCGAGTGCCTGGACGTCGACGCCGTCTGGTCCGCCCTCGACCGGATGCGCGGCCGCCATCCCGACATGGTGCTGGTGCACGGCGGAACGCCCAAGGGGGCCGAGCATATCGCCGCCCTCTGGGCCCGGCAGCGCGGTGTCCCCCAGATCGCCTACCGCCCCGACTGGGCCCGCCACGGCAAGGCGGCTCCCTTCAAGCGCAACGACCAGATCATCGCCGCACTGCCCATCGGCATCATCGCCTTTCCAGGCTCCGGCATCGCCGCCAACCTCTGCGACAAGGCCCGCATCGCCGGCATCCCCGTCTGGCACTGCAAAGGCGGGGGGTGACCCGCTCAGCTGCTATGGCTGTCGTTTCCTACCGGCGTCTGCTGGCCGCGCCGGGGTCGTGGGGATCGGCATCCAGACCGATAACCCTGAGCACACGGGAATTCCCGTCCGCCGCTGTCGCCGCCGCCGCTTCAGTGGAAAGCCATTCGATCAGCCGGCGGAAGTCCACGCGGCTGGGATGGTCAGTGGGTCTCCACGAACTTTTCTCG
>JBJOKR010000262.1:0-5111 GCA_046045995.1 Pseudomonadota bacterium
GCCCGGCCGATGTCATCCTGGCGGAGATCGAGCGGGCGACGGCGGACATCCCCGGAATCCTGATCGAAACCCGCAAGCAGGAGGACGGCCCAGGCTCCGGCAAGCCCATCCAGGTGGAATTGGCGGCCCTCGACCCGGCCCGCCTGTCCGCCGGCATCGCCCATATGCGTCGCGGGATGGAGGAGATCGGCGGCTTCGTCGGGGTGGAGGATACGCGCCCCCTGCCCGGCATCGACTGGGAAATCAGCGTGGACCGGGCCCAGGCGGCGAAGTTCGGCGTCGATGTCTCCGCCGTCGGCGATGCCGTTCGGCTGGTGACCAACGGCCTGAAGCTGGAGGAATACCGGCCGGACGACACGGATGACGAGATCGACATCGTTGCCCGCTATCCCATCCAGTACCGTTCCCTGGAGCAGCTGGACCTGGTCCGCCTCCCGACGGAGCAGGGGTTGGTGCCTATCAGCAGCTTCGTCGAGCGGGAGCCCCAGCCGAAGGTCGGCGTCATCAACCGGGTGGAGGGCCGCCGGGTGATGGAAGTGAAGGCCGATGTTCCTCCCGGCATCCTGGTCGACAACAAGGTGCAGGAGGTGCAGGCCTGGCTGGCGAAAAACCCCCTGCCGGCCGGGGTGGAAGTGAACTTCAAGGGTGAGAACGAGGAACAGGCCGAAAGCTCCGCCTTCCTGACCAAGGCCTTCGGGGTCGCGCTGTTCCTGATCGCGATCATCCTGATCGCCCAGTTCAACAGCTTCTACAGCACGATGCTGATCCTTTCCGCCGTCATCATGTCGACGGTGGGGGTGCTGATCGGGCTTCTTGTAACGGGCCAGCCCTTCAGTATCGTCATGTCCGGCCTGGGTGTCATCGCCCTGGCGGGTATCGTGGTGAACAACAACATCGTCCTGATCGACACCTATGACCGGCTGAAGGGAACGGCGACCAGTGCGCGGGAGGCCTTGCTGCGCACCGGCGCCCAGCGACTGCGGCCGGTGTTCCTGACGACGGTGACGACAGTGCTGGGCCTGATGCCCATGGTGTTCCAGCTGGGCATCGATTTCGTCGGCCGGGAGATCTCGGTCGGCGCCCCCTCCACCCAGTGGTGGGTCGGCTTCTCCACCGCCATCGCCTTCGGCCTGACCTTCGCCACGGTGCTGACGCTGGTGGTGACGCCCTGCGCCCTGATGCTGCGGGCCAACCTGTCCGGTTGGCTCCAGCAGCGGCGGCGCAAGGCCGGGTCCTCCGAAGCCGCCAATCCCCCGCCCCGCATCGCCGAAGCAGCGGAGTGAGGGGCTGATGCGTCGCTGAAGGTAGGTCGGGGCGAGCGTAAGCGAGGGCCGACAGACCGCGGGCGCCTGCCCCACGATGTCGCCCCTCGGGCTTCGCCCTCGCAGCGACCTACGGTTCGGTGCGCGGAGTTTCCCCCTCCGGGGCGGCGTCGTCTTCCGTCAGCTGTGTCGCGGCCCGCTTCAGCTTGGCGTATTGCAGGGAACTGAAGGGAAGGCTGCCCACATAGATCAGGGCGATGACGGCCAGGGTGGCCCAGGGCGCGCTGACCAGGGCGGCGGCCAGCACACCCACCCCCAGCAGGACGAAGACCACATAGCGCTGGGGAATGCGCATCCCCTTCATGGAGAAGGTGGGGATGGCGCTGATCATCAGGGCGGAAACGAAGACGGCCCAGGGTGTCACCAGCCAGGGGCTGTCGAACCAGCCGGGCCCCACCTCCAGCGTCGCGATCAGGGGCAGCAGGGCAAGGCCGGCGGCGGCGGGGGCCGGGACACCGGTGAAGTAGTTGTAGGCCCAGGGCGGCTTTTCCGCCGCCGCCCCCAGCATCGTGTTGAACCGGGCGAGGCGCAGCGCGGCACATACGCCCAGCAGCAGGCAGGCGATCCAGCCGAAGGTGCCCGCCTGGCCAAGCGACCAGAGATACAGGATCATCGCCGGGGCCACGCCGAAGCTGACCACATCGGACAGGCTGTCCAGTTCCTCACCGAACTTGCTCTGGGCATTCAGCAGGCGGGCGATGCGCCCGTCCAGCCCGTCGAACACGGCGGCGACCGCGATCGCGATCACCGCCTCCTTGAAGCGCCCCTCCAGGGCGAAGCGCATCCCCGTCATCCCGGCGGCCAGGGCCGACAGGGTCAGCATGTTCGGCAGCAGCTTGTTGATGGTCAGACCGCGCAGCCGCGGCGGACGCAGGCGCCGCTGCCGACGCCGGAAGACACGGGGCGTGCGCACCATCAGCGCACCTCCCCCAGCCGCGCCGGCTCCGTCCCGGTCAGGTCGGCCAGCACCGTTTCACCGGCGATGGTCTTCTGACCCACGGCGACCAGCGGGGCCACCCCGTCGGGCAGATACACATCGCAGCGGCTGCCGAACCGGATCAGCCCATAGCGGGACCCGGCCTTCACGGCGTCGCCCGGCTTCACCCACCAGACGATGCGCCGCGCCACCAGCCCGGCGATCTGGACACAGACGACATCGCGCCCCTCCGGCGTGGTCAGGCGGATGGACATGCGCTCATTATCGTCGCTCGCCTTGTCCAGGGAGGCGTTCAGGAACTTGCCCGGATGGTATTCCGCATCCCGGATCGTGCCGTCCACCGGGGCGCGGTTCACATGCACGTCGAAGACGTTCAGGAAGACGCTGACCCGGGTCAGCTTCACATCCCCCATGCCCAGTTCGGGCGGGGGGCTGGCCCTGGTGATCATGATCACCGTGCCGTCGGCGGGGCTGACCACCAGACCGGGGCGGGCGGGAGTCACCCGGTCCGGGTCCCGGAAGAAATAGACGCACCACGCCGTCAGCACGAGGCCGATCCAGCCGAGCGGCTGGGCCACGAAGAACAGGCCGAGGGAGGCGGCGGCGAAAATGGCGATGAAGGGATAACCGTGCCGATTGACGGGCACGATCACGGTCTTGAGAGCGGACATGGATAAGGAACACTTCCGACGTGGAACATGCGGTCATACTAGACAGCAGGCCGCCGGAATATAAGCCGCTTTCGCAAGGCCTCCGCCTGCGCCCCTCGCATATGGCGAAGGGCCTAATCCCATTTCGCCCACTTTGCAGGATTAACACCCACGGCAATCTGGCCGAAAATCCGCCATGAAATTCCGACCAATTCCCCGGGTCGGGTCGAAGAGAAGTCACCGATGACGGAAGCCGCCGTGCCCCCCCTGACGATTCTTGTCTGCGAGGATGAGGCCATCATCGCCCTGGGCCTGGAACAGGCGCTGGATGCGATGGGCCATCGGGTCTGCGCAGTCGTGGGCACGGCCGATGATGCCGTGGCCGGCGCCATCCGCCATCGGCCCCATGTGGTGATGATGGATGTCATGCTGCGCGGGTCCCGCGACGGCATCGATGCGGCGGGGGAGATCCTGGAACGCACCGGCATCCGCAGCCTGTTCATGACGGCGGTGGACGCCCCCGCCGTCCGCCGCCGCGCAGCAGAGGTACAGGCCCTGGGACTGCTGCTGAAGCCTTACCGGGCAGAGGAACTGTGCCGAGTGCTGAGGAGCCTTTCCCCCCCAGCTGACGAAAAGGTCCTGCCGGCCCGCCGGGAGGAGCCGCCCTTGCGCCACCTGTCGGCTGGTTTGGCGTGGCGGGCTGCGCTATAGGGGGGCGCAACCGGGGTCGCCCTGCCCCGCCACCCGCACCCGGCCCGCCTTGACCCGATTCCCCGCCCTTCCCATCGATGATACCCTGCCGCCCCTGCTGGATGCCCTGCGCCGCGGGCCGAATGCCGTGCTTCAGGCGCCGCCCGGGGCGGGCAAGACGACGCGGGTGCCGCTGGCCCTGGTGGAGGAACCATGGCTGGCCGGGCGGAGCATCGTCATGCTGGAACCGCGGCGCCTCGCCGCCCGCGGGGCCGCCCGCCGCATGGCCCAGATGCTGGGGGGGGAGGTGGGGGGAACCGTCGGCTACCGCGTCCGCCTGGATACCAAGGTATCCGCCCACACCCGGATCGAGGTGGTGACGGAGGGGCTGTTCCTCCGCCGGCTCCAGTCCGATCCGGGGCTGGAGGGGGTTGGGGCCGTCCTGTTCGACGAATTCCATGAGCGGTCCCTGGATGCGGACCTGTCACTGGCCTTCTGCCTGCAATCCCAGGGCCTGCTGCGCGACGACCTTCGCCTGCTGGTCATGTCGGCGACGCTGGATGCAGCCCCGGTCGCTTCCCTGATGGGCGGGGCCCCCCTGGTCACATCGGAGGGGCGGAGCTTCCCCGTGGAGACCCGGTGGAGCGAGGCCCCGGCCGGGGAACGGCTGGAGGCCTGGACCGCCCGCACGGTCCGGCAGGCGCTGGCGGAGGAAGGGGGCAGCCTTCTGGTCTTCCTGCCCGGCGGGGGGGAGATACGGCGGGTGGAGCGGCATCTGGCCGACGGGCCCCTGCCCCCGGGCGTGGATGTGACCCCGCTTTACGGCGACCTGTCGCGGGAGGCGCAGGATGCGGCCATCCGCCCCACCTCCCCCGGCCGCCGCAAGGTGGTGCTGGCCACCAGCATCGCGGAGACCAGCCTGACCATCGAGGGCATCCGTGTCGTCATCGATGCCGGCCTGTCCCGCCTTGCCCGTTTCGATCCGCGCAGCGGCATGGGCCGGCTGGAGACGGTGCGCGTCTCCCGCGCGTCGGCCGACCAGCGGCGGGGCCGGGCCGGGCGCCTGGAATCCGGTGTCTGCTACCGGCTGTGGAGCGAGCAGGCCGACCGGGCCCTTGCCCCCTTCACCCCGGCGGAGATCCTGCGTGCCGATCTGGCCCCCCTGGCCCTGGAACTGGCGGTCTGGGGCATCACTGACACGGGCGATCTGCCCTGGCTGGACGCGCCGCCGCCGGCCCAGCTTGCCCAGGCACGGACCCTGTTGCAGCAGTTGGGGGCGCTGGACGGGGATCTGCGCATCACGCCCCATGGTCGCCGCATGGCGGGATTGGGCGTCCATCCCCGCTTGGCCCATATGGTGCTGGCAGGGGCGGAGCGGGGGCGGGCCCGGCTGGCCTGCCGCATCGCCGCCCTGCTGGGGGAGCGGGACCTGCTGCGCGGGACCGTGCGCGATGCCGATCTGCGCCGCCGGTTGGACCTTATGGGCGACCGGGGCGGCGACATGGCCGATAT
>JBJOKR010000263.1:0-5089 GCA_046045995.1 Pseudomonadota bacterium
AGGACGTTGTCGGGCAGCACCACGGCGGCACGGCCGTGGGTCTTCAGGCACGAGACGATGTGCTGGAGGAAGTTGAGCTGCTTGTTGCGGGTCTCGGCCCAGAAGTCCTCGCGGACCACGGTAAGGGCATCGCTGCCCGCCTGATCGTCCTCGGTGGTGAAGCTCACCGACGACGAACGGCCGAAGGGCGGGTTGGTCAGCACCACATCCACCGCCGGGCGGTAGGGCGCCGCAAGGCTGTCGGCGCGCACCACCGGCAGGTCGTCGGCGGACTCCATCGCACCGACCCCGTGCAGCATGAGGTTCATGGCGCACAGGCGGACCACGCCGTCGACCAGTTCGATGCCGCGCAGGGCTTTGAGGCGCAGGTGCTTCTTCTCGTCGCGGTCGAGCTGCTTGGCTGCGAGGTGGCCGTAGGCCGCGAGCAGGAAGCCGCCGGTGCCGCAGGCCGGATCGAGGATGATCTCGCCCGGCCGGGGATTGGTCACCGCGACGATGGCCTCGATCAGCGGGCGCGGGGTGAAGTATTGGCCGGCGCCGCCCTTCACGTCCTGGGCGTTCTTCTCCAGCAGCCCCTCGTAGGCGTCGCCCTTCACATCGGCGCCGAGTTCCAGCCACGACTCCGGGCCGATCAACTCGCGCACCAGCATGGTCAACTTGGCCGGGTCCTGGATCTTGTTCTGCGCTTTGCGGAAGATCAGACCGAGCATGCCCGGCTTGCTGGCGAGGTGCGCCAGGATCTCGCGGTAGCGCGTCTCCAGCGCCTCGCCCTGCTCCTTGGCCAGGGCCGGCCAGTCGTAGCCCTTCGGCACCACCCGCGACTCGCCCAGGGCCACCCGCTCCTCGGCCATCTTGAGGAAGAGCAGGAAGGTGAGCTGCTCCAGGTAGTCGCCGTAGGACATGCCGTCATCGCGCAGCACATCGCAGTAGTTCCACAGCTTCTGGACGATCTGAGGGGCGTTCATGGGGTCACCGGGGCGCGGTACGCCTGCTGCGGGTGGTTCGGCTGATCGGGGAAACGTGGGACCAGCCTGCCACTCCCGACCAGGGACTTCAGATGCCCTCCCAGGTACTTGGGGGATCGCTCCAGGGTCGCTGCCAGCTCTTTGCGCGTGAGTTCGCGCCAGGAGCACAGGGCGACGATCACCGCCAGGAGTCGTTCGCCTGATGCATGTCCCTTGAGGGCAACCACTTGATCGAGAAGGTGCGGTGGGAGCCCTTGGCGCATCACCCCCGGGCCCGCCGCATGTCCGGTGTTCGGGGGCATGGTCCCAGACGGGGTCGGGAGGTTGTCAGGTTCGGCGGGGAGGTTGTCAGGTTCGGCAAGGGGGTTGTCAGGTTCCGCCGGAAGGTTGCCAGGGTGCCCGCCAAGCGGTGGGAGGTCGGCAAAGACCACCCGAGCGCTGGGGACATAGTACGTGGCGGAGCCGCGCTCACGCTGATCGAGCAACCCCCGGTCCCGCAGCCGCCGCAGGCACAGACTGGCGGCGAGGGTGTCGAGGTGGGTGAGATCCCGCAGGTCCGCGTTCGTGACCGCTCCCTTCTCCCGGGCGAAGATCAGCGCACGGATGTCGTCGGCACTCAGGTCCTGGATTCCCAGGTTGGCAACCCAGGCCGTATCCACGGCATCCAGGAAATGATGAAACAGGAAGGTGGCCGTGAAGGAGTCCGCATCGCGGTTGCTATCGAACGACGGCGCCGACAGCCCGGCACCACGCAGCAGCTCGCGCATGATCCGGATGCCACTCCCCTTGGTTTCGGCGAAGTGGGTATCGTGCAACACGGCGGCGATGGTCGGGTTGCGGGTTCGGGATCCGGTTTCCCCCAACTGATCGGCCAACTTCAGCGAATACCCTGGATTCGCGATCTCCAGCCGGTTGGCGTAGCGGATGATCTGGACGGGACCATGGATCCGCCAACTGCGATGCATGACCGCGTTGACCACGCCTTCGCGGAGGACGCGACCGGGGATCAGCGGCACATCCGTGCGCTGGACCGATCCGCTGGCAAACGTGGCCGCCATGGGCAGGTCGCCCAGCACCAGATCATGGATCCGCGGAATCAGGGTCAGCAGGGGGCCGCGGAGTTCATGGGTCTGGTAGGGTTGTTCGGGCCGATCCGCCCACACGCGACCCGGCACACGGATGTAATCCACCCGCTGCATGGGAATCAACCGGCGCTGGGCCTTGGATGAGCCAAAGAGCACCAGCCCGGCCAGCGTGATGCGTTCAGCACCCCCCTGGCGGGCCAGGCATCCCAACGCGTGCAAGAGATCCGCATCATCCCACCGCAGTTCCTCGGCGTCGGGATTGACCTCGCGCCGCACCCGGCGGTAGGCCGCAACAGCATCGGCATCCACCTCGGCAAGCCCGGCATCCACCGGGGTCGTATCCAGGCTGGCCATGGTGTGCTGGCCATAGAGCACCGGCAGGTCGTCATCGGTGCAGGCAACATCCGCCGCCGTGATGCGGCGGTATGCCCCTTTGGGAAGCCCGACCTTCTTGACATAAATGGGCTTGGACGCCGATGGTTGTTCAGGGATGAAGGCGACCAGCACGGGCTTGCCATCCAGCGTCTCGGCCGCCACCTGGGGCCGGATCGGATGATTGAAGACGCTCCCTGCCTGACTGGCCAAGTCGTTTTGCAACTGGTCAAGATCCCGCACGCCCACCACACGATACCGGCGGTCGGGGGTCTCATCGCCACGCTCGACACCGAACAGGATCCACCCCCCACCCAATCCCGGCTCATTGGCGAAGGCGCACACCGAGCGCAGCACATCCTCGCTCATCCCACCGCCCTTCTTGGCTTCCAGGCGGGGATGCTCGTCGAGGGCGTTCAACTGCTGGAGGATCTCGGCGGCATTCATGCCTTGGCCTTGTTCTTTGAGCCGGGCGGGCGGCCACGGCGCTTGGGGGCCGGGGCATCGTAGGTGGCGGCGGCCTCGGCGGCACGGGCAGGGGCCGGTGGGCGGCCTCGGCGCGGAGCTGCGGCGGGCGCGGCGGCGGCCTGGGCGCGGATGCGCTCCAGCAGGACGCTGGCCGGTTCGTCGTGCGGGTCCTGCGGGACGAGGCGGCCCTGGAAGGCGGCGGCGAGGATGGCGCGGCGCAGGCGCTGGGCGCGGCGCTTGGCCTGGGCGATGGAGGCGGCGAGAGCGTCGGCGCGGGAGAGGTGACGGTCGACTTCGGCGACGATGCGGGACTGCTCGGCTGCCGGTGGAAGCGGAAGACAGATGCCTTCAAGGATCTGCTGGTTCACCTTGTAGATCCCTGCCGTTGTTCGCGCCTCTTTCTCGATCTGAGTGCGAACGAGGGGGCTATTCCAGAGCATAGCCAGATACCCACGATCCACGGATGCAGAACGCCGAACACGAATCATCGTGTCAGGGAAGGCAACCGGGATTGGATCGTCAGGCACCACTCCACCCCGGCCAACGAGGGCAAGCGTGCCGTTTCCGCGTGAGAGTAGGATGTCACCCGCCTTCACCAGGAATGGACGCGCCTCGTCTTCATTCCACATGCCAATCTTGTGTTCTCGTAGGTCAATCGCGCCGCCGCGAATCGCAGTTAGCCGCAGAACTGGGAATCCGTCTGTGGCATCTGGCACAGAACGGCCGTTTGACAGAGGTTCAGCCAGAATCTGGTCGAGGCATGCCCACACCCACCCCTCCGGCAACTTCGGTAGCTTGCTGGTGTTGGGCTGGGCCGGTTCCTCGTACTTGGCCTTGGTGTTCGCCTTGCGGCGTTCGGCAAGGATGCGGGCGAGCAACTGGTCGGCGGGTTCGTAGCTGCGGCCCTCGCGGCGGGCGAGGTCGGCCTCGGTGGGGACCAGCCGGCCGGAACAGGCCGACGCCAGCACCGCCGCCCGGTAGCGGACGAGGTTGCTCTCTGCCCGCTCCAGCGCGGCCACCGAGGCGTCGAGTTCGGACAGGCGCTCGTCGAGGGCGGCGACGATGCGCTCCTGCTCACGGATCGGGCTTACAGGAATCCGAATGGTCGAGAAACGCCCGAGACTAACTTTTAGCTGGGCAACGCCCTGTGTTATCTCAGTGAACTGAGACCTTACGCGAGGCGACTGCATCGCGTATTCGAGGTACTCAGCGGATGTCACGGTCTGATTGCAGGCGAATCGGATACAATCGGCAGTGATAATCGCCGGTGGGGCGGACTTGGGGTAAACCGCTACATCACCGGGGGGTGCACCCATCTTCGTAATCAGGAGATCGCCGGGCAGAACTCGATGCGCCTTGAGTTCCTTTGCCTTCTGCTCTGTCACATACCTCGACGAGTCGCCACCGAACTCCCTTCGCACAATGTTCCGAACGAAGACCAGTGGAACTCCTGCATTTCGATAATCAGGAACTTTGAGATTGGAGCCAAAAGGACCGATCGCCAGCGCATTTGGTTCCGTCGATGCGAGTTCAACCGGAGTCGCCTCGGTCCAGCCGTTAGGTAACTGGTCGTTCACGCCACCAAACTCCTATTCAGCTCATCCAGCAGGCTCTCCAGCCTCTCTCCAAACAACCGCCGCGCCTTCGCCAGTCCACACGGAGCGCGGCCCTCTGGGCCGCTCGAATACAGCGGCCCAGAGGGCCTCGCTCCGTGTTGCGCTCCGTGTTGCGTTCCGTGTTTCATTTTCCTGCGGATGACCATGGCCAAGCCTTTCGCTCAGCGGCAAGCCCTGCCTTCACGGGATTATCAAGAACATAGGCAATAACCCGCTCGTAGTGGTCTGCATCGCGGATGTAGCGATCCCAGTAATCCTCCATCCACAGCGGGCCCGTTCTGCCCAGCAAGCGATTGATGTGTACGGCCGTGAATGACTTCCACGAGTTGATGATCGATGAGAGGGTGTGGCCTTCCAGCGGTTCGCACACGACATGGACATGGTTGGGCATAACTACCCAGGCATGCAGATGGTACCGTTGCCCATCGAAATGCCGCCACGCATCGATGACCAGTTGAGCGATTTCCGGTTGGCGAAGCACGCAGGCGCCATGCCCGGAATCCAGAAAGCGCTCAACCTTCCGACGCAGTTGGGTTTGGCGTTGCTCGTCCGGCTCATCCTGCAATTCGGATTCATAGCGACG
>JBJOKR010000264.1:0-4949 GCA_046045995.1 Pseudomonadota bacterium
AGGCTATGTCGGTCGCGGATACAAACCGCCGGGACCCAAAACCATGCATGATGGCCTCATGCGTTTCGATGCCATCAAGCACGGCTGGGCGCTGGCTCAAAATGTGTGACTCCCTTAGCCCTCAGGGGGAGAGGTGATTCGCGCTCACCCGTCCCGACCGTCAATCCCCCCGCACATCCTCCACCATTTCCTCCAGCCGATCGTAATCGGTGACGACCAGGGCGTTGCCGCGCCGTTCCACCAGGCCATCGCGGGCCAGGTCGCTGAAGACCCGGGCGACGGTCTCGCGGGTGGTGCTGACGCGGCTGGCGATGTCGGAATGGATGGGAATTGGCGTGATCTCCGCCGTCTTGCCCACCCTCTTGCCCAGCTTCGCAAGGCGCAGTACTTCGGCATGGACGCGGTTGTTGGCGCCCAGGGTGGACAGGTCCATGATCCGGCCGGTGGCCTGGCGCACGATCCGCCCCAGGCGACGCATGATGGCCCAGGCGATCTCCGGATGGCTGGTCACCGTCTCCCGGAACAGGCGGGGGGACATGAAGGCCACATGTGTTTCGGTCAGGGCGACGATGCTGGCGGACCGCGGCTCCCCGTCGATGGCGGACAACTCGCCCAGCCAGCCCCCGGCCTCCACATCGTCAAACGTGATCTCCCGACCGGACAGGGAATAGTTCACCACCTGCACCCGCCCCTCGACGATGAAACAGACATCCCGGCTGTCGGACGACCGGTCGATGATCTGTTCCTGGGGGTGGAAATGCCGCCAACTGCATTGCCGGGCCAGGGCTGCCCGCTCCTCCGGCTTCAGGGCCTGGAGAAGCTCGATCCGGTCAAGGCTGGCGGGATGAAGATCGGTCACGGGGGTCGGATCCGCAGGAAAGGGAAAGGCTTGAACCCGAACGATACATCCCGGCGGCACGGGTGACAAAGGGAAGACTTCCCGCGCTGGATCAGGCCGGCTGCCGGGGGGCCAGGGCCGCGTCCTCCGCCCGGATGCGGTGGGCCAGCAGGGCGGCGTTCAGCAGGGTGAAGACCAGGGCCGTGCCATAGGCACCGAAGGCCAGGGGCAGCACCGCGATCTCCCCCGCGACGATGATGTAATTGGGATGGCGGACCCAGCGATAGGGCCCGCGGCGCACCAGCGGCGCCCCCGGCACGGTGATGATTCGCGTGGTCCAGTAGGGCCCCAGGCTGGCGATCACCCAGACGCGGCCCCCCTGCAGCATCAGGAACAGGGCCAGCAGCGGCCAGGAAGGGGATGTCGCCGCCGGGACCAGCAGGAACAGGGCGATCAGCCAGCCGCCGTGCAGCAGCGGGAACAGGGGATAATGCCCGGCCCCCACCTCCCGCCCGCCGGCGGCGATCAGGCGGCGGGTGTTGCGCGCGGCCAGCACCAGTTCGCCCAGGCGCTGAACCGCGACAAGCAGGATGATCCCCTGGGGCAGCCCGATCTCCATCCCCCTTCCTCCCGTCCCGTAGTCACAGATCCAGCAGGGCAAGGGCGGCGGTGAAGCCCGGCCCCAGGGCGGACATCAGGTGGGGTCCCGTCGCCCCGCCCGCCAGCCGCCGCTCCAGCACGAACAGCACCGTCGCGGCGGACATGTTGCCATGGTCGCGCAAGACCGTCCGCCCATCCTCCAGCCCCGCGGTGCAGGGGGCCAGCACATCGCCCAAGGCATCCAGCACCTTGGCCCCGCCCGGGTGGCAGACACTGCCCGCCAGATGCGCCCGGGTCAGGCCCTGGCGCTCCAGGAACCCGTCCACCACCGGGCCCAGCCTCTCCCGCACCAGGGTCGGGATGCTCTGGGAGAAGATGACCCCAAGCCCATCCCCCTCCACCCGCCAACCCATGACGTCCAGCGTCTCCGGCCAGGTATGCTCCGCCCAGGCGCGGACCCGGGGGCCCGGCCCGTCGTCGCCGGCGCGCAGCAGCAGGGCCGCTCCGCCATCCCCGAACAGGGCGGTGGCGACGATATTCGCCTTGGTCAGGTCGTCATGCCGGAAGGACAGGGTGCACAGCTCTACTACCAGCAGAAGCACATTGCGCCCCGGCAACGCCTCCGCCCATTGGGCCGCCCGGGCAAGGCCGATCACCCCGCCGGCACAGCCCAGGCCGAAGACAGGCAGGCGCTGGATATCGGGCCGGAAGCCAAGCCGGGGCATCAGCCGCGCCTCCAGCCCCGGGGTGGCGATCCCCGTGGTGGAGATGGCGACGACCGCATCCACATCCGCCCCGGTCAGGCCCGCCCGCTCCAGCGCCGCCGCCCCCGCCTGGGCCAGCACCTCCACCGCTCCGTCCAGATAGGCGCTGTTCCGGTCGGGCCAGCCGCGGGGGCTGCGGTACCAGTCCAGCGGGACGGCGGAGGATCGCGCCTCGATCCCCGCATTGGTGAAGACCGGGGCCAGCCGATCGAAATCCCGCAGCCGGTCGGCGAAGATCTCCCGCGCCGCATCCCGGGTCACCGCCTGGGGGAAGCGGTAGGGCGGGGTCGCCGTCGCCAGGGACAGGATGCGGGCCGCACCGGGGCGGGTTCCGTCCGGCCCGGGCGCGCGGTGGGCCGCGGGATGGGGTGCGGGATGGGGTACGGGATGGGGTACGGGAGGAGGCAGGGGGCTCGGCATGCGCGCTCCATCGGCCGTGGCTCCGGAGTCAGCATGTGCCGGGCCGGGACCTTGGGTAAGGTGTGATGGTTCATCCCGGCTTCAACGCCGCCGGGGGCCGCCCGTGTTGCTCACCCCGGCCGATCGGGTCGGCGGGATAGCCGACCACGCCCGGTACCATTGTTGCCCGCCCCATCCTGGGGTACCCCTTGGGAAACAGCATAAGAACGGGGGCGGTGATGAATGCGGTTTCCAAACCGGATCTGGGACAGGGCACGGACCAGCCGAGCCGGCGGCAGATCCTGCGCTGCGCGGCGGCCATGGGTCTGTCGGCAGGGGCACTGTCCGCAGGGGCGCTGTCGGCCGCCGGACTGGCACCCGTGCCCGCCCTGGCTCAACCGACTGCGACCCTGCCCGCCGCGCCGGGGCTGACGGCGGAAGTGGTGGCAGCGGCGGAGAAGCTGGCGGCCGTCACCAACACCGATGCCGAACGGGCCCAGATGCTGGCGACGCTGGAGGAGCAGGTGGAGCGTCTGCGCATCCTCCGCACCCTCGCCCCGCCCAACGACCTCGCCCCCGCCAGCACCTTCGATCCCCGCCTGCCCGGCATCGCCTATCCAGCGCAGGAGAACCGGGTGGTTGTGGCGGGCCCGGTGCCGCCCGCTCCGCCGCGCGACGCGGCCGACATCGCCTTCGCCCCCTTGACCCACCTCTCATCCTGGATCGCCGCGGGGAAGATCAGCAGCCTGGACCTGACGGAGATCTATCTGGCCCGCATCGCTGCCCAGGGGCCCCGGCTGGAATGCTTCGTCACCGTCACGGCCGAACTGGCCCGGTCCCAGGCCGCCGCCGCAGACCGGGAGATCAAGGCCGGGCGGTACCGCGGGCCCCTGCACGGCGTGCCCTATGTGCTGAAGGATCTGGCCGATACGGCCGGGATCGTCACCACCTGGGGCGCCGGCCCCTACCGGGAGCGGCGGCCGACCAACGATGCCGCCGTCACCGCCCGTCTACGCGACGCAGGCGCCGTGCTTCTAGGCAAGACTACCCTGGGGGAGATCGCCTATGGCGACATCTGGTTCGCCGGAACCACCCGCAACCCCTGGAACCCGGCGGAGGGGTCGAGCGGATCCTCCGCCGGGACGGCAGCGGCGGTGGCGGCGGGGCTGGCCGGGTTCGGGATCGGCACGGAAACCCTGGGCTCCATCATCAGCCCGGCCCACCGCTGCGGGGTCACGGGCCTGCGCCCCACCTTCGGCCGGGTGGCGCGCAGCGGCTGCATGGCGCTGTGCTGGTCTCTGGACAAGATCGGGCCGATGACCCGAACGGTGGAGGATACGGCCCTGGTCCTGGCCGCCATCAACGGCTCCGACCCTGGCGACCCGTCCAGCCTTGACCATGGTTTCAGCTATGACGGCCCGGGCCTGGACGGGCGGAGCCTGCGTGTCGGCCATGTCCCGGCCTGGTTCGAGGGGGAGGGGGCGACCGATACCGACCGCGCCGCCCTGGCCGCGTTGAAGCGCACCGGCGCGACCATGGTAGAGATCACGCTGCCCGACCTTCCGGTCGATCCCCTTCTGACCACCCTGGTGGTGGAGGCGGCGGCGGCGTTCGAGGCACTGACCCTGTCCGGCGGGGATGATTCCCTGCGCTGGCAGGGGGACAATGCCTGGCCCAACACCTGGCGGGCCGCCCGCTTCATCCCCGCCATCGACCTGATCCAGACCGACCGCCTGCGCCGCCGCTGGATGCAGGCGATGGACCGGGTGTTCCAGGATGTGGACGTGATCGCCGGGCCGAATTTCGCCGGCGGCATGCTGCTGGTCACCAACATGACCGGGCACCCGCAACTGGCCCTGCGCGCCGGCTTCGCCGACCTGCCGACCCGGCCGACGGCGCTGGACACCCCCGGCCCCGCCGACCCCGCCGCGCCGCGCACCCGGGTCCCCCGCGCCTTCAGCCTCTGGGCCCCCCTGTTCGAGGAACGCCGCCTGGTGGCACTGGGCCGGTTGCTGGAGGCGGAGCTGGGTGTGTGGGCGGAGCGGCCGCCGGGGTGAGGGGTGAGGGGGGGCACGCAGGGGCGGGCGGGTTGGGCAGGTGTCGCAATCCGCTGCGCTTCTTGCGACCTACGTTGCGCCGAACCGTAGGTCGCTGCGAGGGCGAAGCCCGAGGGGCGACGGGCCTTCGCCGATCGGGCTTGGGATGTGTCGGCCCTCGCTGGCGCTCGCACCGATGGGGTGGACGCCCCCCTGACGGCATCTGTGTGCCAGAGTAGTGGGTGTCTTAACCGCTACTGAGGGAGGCGTCCGTGGGACAGGTTAGCATGATCGGCGTGGATTTGGCGAAGC
>JBJOKR010000265.1:0-4891 GCA_046045995.1 Pseudomonadota bacterium
ATCAACGGCTTCGTCGCCTGTGAAGTTTGCAATCCGGCATCCCGGCTCACCCCTCGACAGTATTCCGGGCTGCGTGCAGGGTTTTCGGGAGACCGCCGTAACAGGGATGACGGGGCGGAACATCCGGGCCGGAGGGATCTCCCTCCACCCGGCAGCACCACGGCCCCGTCACCCGATGACAACCGATGCGGAGTATCCGAAATGACCCGACTGTTCCCCCTGGAGGCGCGCCTCGCCGCGACCCTGGCCGCCGCCATCGCCCTGGCGGTAACCGCCCCGGCCCTGGCCCAACCCGCGGAGGACGGCCCCCGGGAGGAGATGCGCCAGCGGATGGAGCGCGCCGATACCAACAAGGACGGTGCCATCGACCGGCAGGAGCATGAAGCGGCGGGCGGCGCCCGGTTCGAGGAATGGGACACCGACCGCAACGGCCGGGTGACCCTGGAGGAGACGAAGGCCCAGGCGGTGGAACGGGCTGGCGCACGGGCGGAAAGGATGTTTTCCCGCATCGATGCGGACAAGAATGGAGAGATCGCGCCAGATGAGTTGGCCGCCCACCGCGCCCGCAGCTTCGACCGCATGGACCGGGACGGTGACGGCAAGCTGACCAAGGCCGACCGGGAACATCGCGGCCGGGAGTGAACCCGGCATCGGCCATGATCCCGCACCACCCGATCCGATGATCGGCCGAGCGGGATGATGACGGGGTGGAAACAGGCGGGCTTGGGCAAATGGGCGCCGGTACGGCAGATCTGGCAGCAATGGAGGATGGGGACCTGGTGGCGCGTGTCGCCGCGGGGGACCGGAAGGCCTATGCCGTACTGGTCGACCGCCACCTGGACCGGACGGTGGCGGTCGCCCGGCGACTTCTGAACGGGTCGGCGGAGGCGGAGGATGTGGCACAGGAGGCGTTTCTGCGCCTGTGGCGCCATGCCGACCGGTTCCGGCCGGACCAAGCCCGGTTTTCCACCTGGTTCTACAGGATCACGATGAATCTGTGCCTGGACCGGCAACGCCGACCCGTCACCGCCCCGCTTGAGGCGGCAGGCGATCCCCCCGACCCGGCGGAGGGCGCGGATACGCGGATGGAGGCGGAGACCCTGCGCAGCGCCGTCGCCCAGGCCGTGGCCGACCTGCCGGATCGGCTGCGCGCGGCGGTCACCCTGACCTATGATGCCGGCATGTCGAATGCGGAGGCTGCGGCCAGCCTGGGCATCGGGGTCAAGGCGATGGAATCCCTGCTGGTGCGGGCCCGCAGGGCCCTCCGGTCCAGTCTGGCCGGAGTTGCCGGCCGGGAGAATGCAACCGGCGGAGTGGCGGCAGGGGCTGTGGCGGCAGGGGCTGCGGCCGGGCGCGACAGGATGACAGGAGGACGGGCATGACCACACCCATGGGGATCGATCGTTTCGCGGACCTGCTGGACCGCCATGGCCCAAATGGGGATGCCTGGCCCGTCGCCGACCGGGCCCCGGCCCTGGCCCTGATCGCCCGGGACGCGGAGGCGGCGAGCCTGCTGGAGGCCGCACGGCTGGTGGAGGCTGTGCTCGCGGCTCCGCCGGACCCGGCCTCCCCAGCCCTGCGCAGGGCCGTGCTGGACGTTCCGATGCACCATCCGCGGACGGCTGCGGGGATGGCCGGGCTTGGCACCGGATGGCTGCGGATCATCCTGGGTCAGCTGGAAACGGTGCTGGGCCGGGGGCCCCGTGTGGCCCGGGCGGGGGCCGGGATGGCGCTGGCAACCGGGCTTCTGGGGTTCATGCTGGGATATGGCCAGATCGTCACACCACCCGGCCTGCGCATGACCGGCCCCACCGATACCGCCATGGCGGAAGGTGAGGCCGCGCCCGTCAGTGCGGAGCAGGAGTTGGCCCTGCTGATCGACAGCCTTTATGCGATGGATGATCTGCCATGACGCGCAAGACCCTGATCCTCTCCCTCCTTCTGGCACTGTCGCTGGGGGGTAACATCCTGGTCGGCGGGCTGATCCTGGGGCACCGGTTCGCCGGACCGCCCGGTGCCGACGGCACCCGCGGCATGATCTTCGACCGTGTTCTCGGCACCGTGCCGGAGGAGGTGCGGCCGGGCATCCGTACCCGGCTGGACGGGCAGGACGGGCTGCGCAGCCGGATGCAGGAAGTGCGCCACGCCCGGCGCGCCGTGAATGATGCCCTGCGGGCCCGCCCCTTCGATCCGACGGCGGCGGATCGGGCGCTGACCGATTTACGCGACCGGATCACCGCGGCCCAGGCCGCCCTGCACAGGGCCGTGGTCGCCGAACTGGCGGCAGCCCAGGCTGCCGGGACGCTGCCCCCGCCGCCGGAGCGGCGGGAGCGGCCCCGCCCCGGAGATGGCGGGGGCAAGGCCGGGTCCCCACCCCCCGGCGAACGGTAGATGGATGAGCAGTAGGATGGCGAGGATTAGGACGTGGGGATCAGGCGGCGGCCTTCATCGCCCGCTGGTTCACATCCTCGATGGCGATGCGACTCAGAAGCCTGTCCGCCTCCTTCTCCTCGTTCAGGGTCTGCTCAAGCAGGTTGGCCAGTTCCGTGTTCCCCATGCCCTCGGCGAAGGCGTGGGCGCTGCCATAGGCGGCGATCTCGTAATGCTCGATCTTCTGCTGGGCGGCCAGCAGGGCGGCGTCCAGCACCTCCGGTGCCAGATCATCCTCCAGCAGGCTCTGCGCTTCCGACAGCAGTCCCTCCATGGCATCGCAATGCTTGCCGCGGGGGCGGGATTCCAGCATTTCGAACGCCTGTTTCAGACGTTCCACCTGCTCCTCCGTCTGCTGGGCATGGGTTTCGAAGGCCTGGCGCAGCGTCTCGCTGCTGACCTTCTTCATGATCTTGCGCATACCCTTCAGTCCCTGCTTCTCCGCATCGTAGATGTCGCGCAATTCTTCCAGCAGCAGGTCCTTGATCCCCTTCTGGGCCATGTCTCTCTCCTTGATGAGGGTCGTCACAGGGGCCGGCGGGCGGGACTGCCACCCGCGCGCGGGGGAGGCGTCCTGCCGGGTTGCCAGCACCCAGTCATGAACAGGCGGGGCGGGCGACCATCCCCCGCCTCTTTCGTTGCGTCCCTTTTCCTTCACAGCCGGGGGCCGATATGATCCCGGGTCGTCACCCCGCCGCCAGAGCCCCAGCCCATGGACACCCTCGCCGACCGCCCCACGCCGGAAAATCCCGTTCCCCCGGCCGACGCCGTGCCACGCTGAACCGATGTCTATTTCAGGCGGACCCGCACAATCGTGGAGCGGTTCGGGGAGGCGACGGTGACCTATGCCGTGTTCATGCGCCGCCCTGTCGTCTTCGCCCCCCGTCTGGCGGTGGACTGGCTGCTGGCGGTCTGCCGGGACCGGGGCTTCACCCCGGTGGTGGAGATGAACGCGAAGGAGGGGCAGTGGGTCGGGGCCGGGGAGCCGATGGTGTGGATCACCGGCCCCTTCACCGGGCTGGTGGAGCTGGAGACCCTGTTCCTGATGAAGCTGGGCCCCGCCTGTGTCGCCGCCCACAACGCCTATACCATGGCTGCCGGCCTGCCCCGGGTGGCCTTCCTGGCCATGGATGCCCGCCATTGCGCAGGCACGGAGATGGCGGAGCTGATGGCCTATGCCGCCTCCGTCGGGTCGGAGCGGGCGAAGCGCAAGGACGGGGCTGTCGGGTTCATCGGCAACGCCACCGACGCAACCGCCCGCTACTTCGGCTTGACGGCGGGGATGGGCACGATGCCCCACGCCTTGATCGGCTATGCCGGATCCACCGTGCGGGCGGCGGAAATGTACCGGGAAACCTTCCCCGATCAGCCGATGACCGTGCTGGTGGATTACTTCGGGCAGGAAGTGACGGATGCCCTGGCCGTCTGCCGCCGATTCCCCGATCTGGCCGGATCGGGCGACGTGTCGGTGCGGGTGGATACGCCGGGCGGCCGCTTCGTCGAAGGGCTGGACCCGCCCGGCAGCTATGCGGTGCTGGAACGCCGGGCCCCGCGCAGCCTTCGCGGCTACCGGGATGAGACGGCGCTGCGCCACCTGATCGGCCCCGGTGTTTCCGCCGCCGCCCTGCACTGGTTGCGGGAGAAGCTGGATGAGGCCGGGTTCGAGCGGGTGCGCATCGTCGGCTCCTCCGGCTTCAGTCCGGAAAAATGCCGGGTGATGGCCGATGCCCAGGCCCCGCTGGACGTGGTGGGCACCGGCAGCTTCCTGCCCGACCGCTGGTCGGAAACCTATGCCACCGCCGACATCGTCGCCTATGACGGGGTTCCGCGGGTGAAGGTGGGGCGGGAATTCCTGCTGAAGCGGTAGGCCCCGCCTCCCCCACCCCCATTCACCGCCCTGCCCCCGGATACCTCGCCCCTGCCTATCTCGGCGGCATGGCGGCGGGGTCCACGATCTCCAGCAGTTCTACCTTGAAGACCAGGGTGGCGTGGGGCGGTACATTGGGCGGGGCGCCGCGGGCGCCATAGGCCAGTTCGGACGGAATCACCAGTTCCCGTGTCTCCCCCACCCGCATCATGCCGACCCCTTCCGTCCAGCCGGCGATCACCCGGCTCAGGGGGAAGCTGATCGGCTCACCCCGCTCGTAGGAGCTGTCGAAGATCGTGCCGTCGATCAACCGGCCTTCGTAATGGACCAGCACCGCGTCGGTGGATTTGGGGGATTTGGCACCGAACTCCCCATCCTTCAGGATGCGGAATTGCAGCCCGCTGGGCGTGGTCTTCACGCCCTTCTTCTTGGCGTTCTCCACCAGGAAGGCCTTCTGGGGATCAAGCTGCTCCTGCCCGGCGGGGGCCCCTTGGGCCTGCTGGGCCGGTGCCGCCGACTTGGCCAGGGCCGGACCGGCCAGCAGCAGGGCCAGGGCGGCGGCGACGGGGGGAACGGAACGAAACGTCATCTCAG
>JBJOKR010000266.1:0-4882 GCA_046045995.1 Pseudomonadota bacterium
TATGGGCGAAGGCGGATTCCCCGACATAGGGGGCATGGCGGTTCGGCGCGCGGTTCAGCCGCTCATCCAGCAGGCGGGAGGTGTGGACAAGACGCTTCAGCCCCTCCCGCCCAACGCCGGTCTCAAACCCCATCTTCAGGACCAGGGTGGGCAGAAGGCTGACCAGATTGGCATTGCCGCAGCGTTCGCCCAGGCCGTTCAGGGTGCCCTGGATCATCCGCGCCCCGGCGCGCACTGCGGCCAGGCTGTTGGCGACCGCATTCTCCGTATCGTTATGGGTGTGGATGCCCAGGCTGGTGCCCGGGATCTCCCGCGCCACGTCGGCCACGATACGCTCCACCTCATCGGGCAGGCTGCCGCCGTTGGTATCGCACAGCACGACCCAGCGGGCGCCCGCCCGGTACGCTGCCCGGATGCAGGACAGGGCGTAATCGGGATTGGCCTTGTACCCGTCGAAGAAATGCTCCGCATCGAACAGGGGCTCCCGCCCCTTGGCCTTCAGGGTGCCGATGCTGTCCCCGATCAGATCCAGATTCTCCGCCCGCGGGATGCCGAGCGCCACATCCACATGGAAATCCCAGCTCTTGCCGACGATGCAGACCGCGGGCGACCCGGCATTGATCAGGGCGCTGAGCCCCGGATCGTTATGCGCACTGCGCCCCGGCCGGCGGGTCATGCCGAAGGCGGTGAAACGGGCCCGGCCCAGGGCCGGCGGCTCCCGGAAGAAGGCATCGTCGGTGGGGTTGGCACCGGGCCAGCCGCCTTCCACGTAATCGATGCCCAGAGCATCCAGCTCCCGCGCGATGGCGATCTTGTCGGCGACGGAGAAATCCACGCCCGATGTCTGCGCCCCGTCGCGGAGCGTGGTGTCGTAGAGATAGACCCGGTTCGTTTCGTTCATAATCATCGGCCCTGGCGCAACAGCGTTGCGACAATGGCCGAGATGGCGCCCGGTTTCAATCCCGCACTGCGACGGGGCAGGATTGCAGGACGGAACCGCCGACCCTGACCGCCAGGTTGCCGGTCAGGCGGAAAGCTGGGTGGCGGCCGCGGCGACGGAGCGGGTGGAGGCATCGGTGGTCCGGCAGGCCTCGCTTACCTCCGCCAGGTCGCGGCTGACCCCGCCGATGGCCGTCGCCACCTCCTGCATGTTGCCGGAGATTTCGCGGGTGGCTGAGTTCTGCTGTTCGGCCGCGGCGGCGATGGTGCCGGAAATCTCATTCACCCGGGCGATGACGTCGGCGATGGCGCGGATGGCGGTGGCGGCATCCCCCGTCGCCAGTTGCACTGCCTGGATCTGGGCGCTGATATCCTCCGTCGCCCGGGTGGTCTGGGTGGACAAGTTCTTCACCTCCCCGGCCACCACGGCGAATCCCTTGCCGGCTTCACCGGCCCGGGCCGCTTCGATCGTCGCGTTAAGGGCGAGCAGATTGGTCTGGCTGGCGATGGCGCGGATCAGTTCAACCACCTCCCCGATCCGGTCCACGGCATTGACCAGGCCGGTGACGATCCCGCCGGTGCGCATGGCTTCCTGGGCGGCCTGGATGGTGGTGCGGGATGCTTCGGCCGTCTGCTGGCTGATCTCCCCGATGGCGGCGGACAATTCCTCCGTCGCGGCGGCCACGGTCTGGACGGAATGGGCCACCTGCTCCGCCGCGGCGGCGGAACCGGAGACGCGGCGGCTGGTCAGTTCATTGGCATCGGCGATCCGCGACAGGCCCTGGTCCACCTCCCGGCTCAAGCGTTGGCGGCGCAGGCGGTCCTGGACCTGGGCGGTGATGTCGGTCGCGAATTTCACGACCTTGTAGACCGCACCGGCCGGATCCAGGATCGGGGTATAGGTCGCCTGGATCCACACCTCCCGCCCGCCGCGGGCGATGCGCCGGAACTCACCCGACCGGTGCCGGCCCTGGCGCAGATCGGCCCAAAGCTGTTGGTATTCGGCGGATGCCTGGTCGGCGGGATCGACGAAGATCCGGTGATGCTGCCCCCGCACATCCTCCATCCCATAGCCCATGGCACCCAGGAAGATATCATTCGCTTCCAGGATGGTGCCGTCGGGGCGGAAATGGATCACCGCCTGGGACCGCCGGATGGCGTTGATCTGGCCTTCCGCATCGGCGGCGGCCAGTTTCCGGGCGGTGATGTCGCTGGCGTACTTTACGACCGATACCACCTTTCCGTCCGCCCCCGTCACCGGCACGTAGGACGCCTGGAGCCAGATCGTCGCCCCGGAGCGGGTGATGCGCCGCACCTCCCCCGACCGGTGCTCCCCCGCCGCGAGGGAGGCCCACATGGCCTTGTAGGCGGGGGTGGCCCGCTCCTCCCCATCCACGAACAGGGAATGGTGCCGGCCCTGGATATCGGCCAGGCCGTATCCCATGGCGGAGAGGAAATTGGCATTGGCCGTGATGATCGTGCCGTCCGGCTTGAATTCGATCACCGCGAATTCACGATCCAGGGCCCGCAGCGTGGCCTGTCCACCGGAACCGGAAATCCATCTGGATAACATCACGCCTCCGGGAGCCAACATCGTCTGTATGGATACGGGTGACAATCACCGCCGCACAGATATGACCTACCCCTACCCGGCACAAGGGCTTGAATGCAGACTTCTAAAGTTCCGGTCGATAATCCGGATGGGGCGGAGGATGGCTGTGCTTTCTTGCATGTGGGCTTGTGGAGACACAGGCCCCAGCCCGGGCTCACCCCAGCGTGGACCAGAGAAGGGCCGTCGCATGGCTGCGGAACGGGGCATAGGGGGCCATCAGGGCCGCCTGCTCCGCCGGAGTCGGCCGCCGGTCCATGCCGTGGAAGCGTTGAAGGGCCGCCGCCAGCCCCGCATCCCCCACCGGCGCGCAATCGGGAAAGCCGCAGGCACGCATCAGCACATATTGGCGGGTCCACGGCCCGATACCGCGGATGCCGGTCAGCCGCTCCTCCGCGTCCCCTTGACCAAGATCGGGCAGACCTTCCAGGTCCAGCCCGCCATCGGCGATATGGCGGGAGACACCGATCAGGTAATCGGCCTTGGACCGGCTGAATTTCCGCCCGGTCAGCAGGGCCGGGTCCAGGGCGGCAACCTCCCCCGGTCCGGGATGGGCGATGCCGCCGCCCGGATGGGCGCTGCCCGCCAGGTCGATCACCGTGCGGCGCAGGGTGGCGGCGAAGGTCAGGTTCACCTGCTGGCCGACAATGGCCCAGACCAGCCCCTCGAACACCGTGGCGGTCAGGGGGGAGCGCAGGCCCACCCGCCCCGCCACCAGCCGCGCGACGTCCGGGTCCGACGCCGCCCGCCCCTCCAGCGGGGCCGGGTCGTGCAGCAGTCCCAACATGCGCCGGGCCACCCGCCCTACCACCCCCAGGGCCGCCCCCGCCACGGGCGCATCGGCCCGGACCACGACCCGGTCGGACCCGATGGACAGATGCAGGCGGATGGTCCGCCCGTCCGGCAGGCGGATCAGCTTGGCGATGCCGTCCGGCCCCGCCGCCTCCGACGGGTTCTGCCGGTCACGGCCGTAATAGGCCTGGACCCAATCGGCCCGGTATCCTTCCGGCAGGGGCAGGGTCAGCAGGACCGGATCGGCCAGGGGCAGAGCGGGATCGGGGAGGGACAGGCTGGAAGCGGTCGGCGCTGGCTCCGTCATTGCTGCACCAACAGCCCGTCCCGCATCTCCAGCACCCGGTCCATGCGGGCGGCCAGGTCCAGGTTGTGGGTGGCGACCAGGGCGCCGACACCCTGGGTATGGACCAGATCGGCCAGAAGGGCGAAGACCACCTCCGCCGTGCCATGGTCAAGGTTGCCCGTCGGCTCATCCGCGATCAGCAATTGCGGGCGATTGGCCAGGGCCCGGGCGATCGCCACCCGCTGCTGCTCCCCTCCCGACAGCTTGGCCGGGCGGTGAGATGCCCTGCGGGACAGGCCGACCAGGTCCAGCAGCTCCCGCGCCCGGTCCCGGGCGGCCTTGCGCGATACGCCGGCGATCATCTGCGGCAGGATGATGTTCTCCTCCGCGCTGAATTCCGGCAGCAGGTGGTGGAACTGGTAGACGAAGCCGATGCGGTTGCGGCGCAGGCCCGTGCGCTCCCCGTCGGACAGGCCGCGCGTGGCGGTTCCGGCCACGACCACATCCCCCCCATCCGCCTTCTCCAGCAGGCCGGCGATGTGCAGCAGGGTGGACTTGCCCGCCCCGCTGGGCCCGACCAGGGCCACAAGCTCCCCCGCCGCGATGGTGGCCGTGGCCCCGCGCAGCACGTCCAGCCGCTCCCCCGCCTGCACGAAGCTGCGGCGGATGGCGTCAAGGATCAGGACCGGCTGGGGCATGGGACGGACTCCGGGAACAGGACAGGCTCACTCATGGCGCAGGATCTCCACCGGCTCCAGCCGGGCGGCCCGCCAGGACGGGAACAGGGTGGCCAGGAAGGACAGACCGACCGAAAGGGCCGCCACCAGCCCCACCTGCACCGGATCGATGTCGGACGGAAGCCGGGTCAGGAAATAGACATCCGCATTGAACAGGTCGGTGCCGGTCAGATCCTGGACCAGCCGACGCAGCCCCTCCACATTGGTGGCCACCAGCACGCCCAGGCCGACACCGGCGCCGGTGCCGATGATGCCGATGCTGGCCCCCGCCATCAGGAAGATGCGCATCACCGCCCCGCGCGTGGCCCCCATGGTGCGCAGGATGGCGATCTCCCGCCCCTTGTCCTGCACCAGCATGATCATGCCGGAAATGATGTTCAGGGCGGCCACAAGCACGATCAGGCCCAGGATCAGGGTGACCACGTTGCGCTGGGTTTCGATGAAGGCGAAGAACGGGCCGTTGATCTGCCGCCAGTCCAGCACGGCCAGATGGGCGGGCGTGGCGGCGGTGACGGCATC
>JBJOKR010000267.1:0-4872 GCA_046045995.1 Pseudomonadota bacterium
TTTTGGACCCGCCATGACCGATCCCCTGTCTCCCCGCCGGGCCAATACCCGCAATGCGATCCTGCAGGCCGCCCAGGCCGAGTTCATCGCCGAAGGCTATGGCGGCGCCACTCTGGCCGGGGTGGCCCGCCGGGCGTCTGTGTCCACCGCCACCCTGCACAAATACTTCGCCACCAAGCGGGAGCTGTTTGGCGGTGTCATGGAGCGGTTCTGGGAGAACGAGGGGGCGGAAACACCCCAACCTCTTCCGACCGGCGATCCGGATACGGCGCTGCGCACTGTCGGCCATGCCTATGCCGCCTTGCTTCTGGCAGCCGACACGGCCCCCTTGTTCCGGGTGATCGTGGCGGAGTCCATCCGCCATCCCGAGCTGGGACAAGAATTGTATCAACGGGGCAAGAAACCCTATCTGGACCGGCTGGAGGCTTATGTACGCGCGGCGGTCGCGGCCGGGATGCTGCGGGTGGACGATGTGCCCCTGGCGGTCCGCCAGTTCCTGGGCATGATCAACGACGTCGTCTTCTGGCCCCGGCTGCTGGTCGCCGATCTGGTCGTGACGGCGGCCGATGCGTCCCGGGTGGTCGACGAGGCGGTTCTTACCTTTCTGGCCCGCTATGGCCCCGCCCGCTCTGGCCCCGCCCGCTCTGGCCCCGCCCGCCCTGGAAACGGCGCCGAGGCAGCGGGGCCCTGACGGGCGGACAACCGATCGGCAGCGATCAGAGGGCGCGCGCAAGGGACCGGCTGGCCTGGAATTTGGGCCTGCCCATGGCGGACCTGGACGCCGCCGATGCCGAGGGACAGGCTTCGTTGACGGAGTGGCAGGCGCGGAAGCAGGAAGTCGACCTGGACAGTGATGACGCCGGTTGACCACCCCGCAGCGTCACACCGCAGCGGCGTCACACCGTAGCGTCGCCAACCAGCCCCCCTCTGCCCCATGCTTGACCGGGTTCATCCGGCGCATCGCGTCGGGGCATGATCGATGGTTCAACGAAAGACGGGCGGTGTCCTGATCGGCGCCGAATGCCCGGCTCCGGCCCTACCTTGCGGTGGGTACTGGGTGATTGCTGGAGAGCCGTCGGGGGGGGGGGCCGGACCGGCCCGCAGGCCTGTGGAAAACAACCCTAACCCCTTGATGTGAGTGGTGCCCCGAGTCGGATTTGAACCAACGGCCTACCGCTTACGAAGCGGTTGCTCTACCGCTGAGCTATCGGGGCACTGCACCTCACGAGGCCGGCTGTTTAGCAAAGCATCGCGGGCTTGGCAACACATAGATCGTGGGACATCCCCCTTACCGGGAGGGGGGCGCCGTTGACGGGGGCGCATGGGCGGGGTAGAGGCGGGAGCGGGCGCCGGGCCGGGTGGTTCAGGCGGGTCCGGCACGGCATCGCCGGCCCAGATCCACATTATTGTCCTGTCCAGCCCGGGTCTCGCGCTGCCACCGCCCTGCTGCCACCACCCTACTGCCACCGCCCCGCTTCCGTCATCCCCTTGACTTTGACCACCCTCTGCCGCAGACCCCAGTTCCGAAAGCCAAGACCATGCCCAAGGCCAAGGCCGATCCGGCCTTTTCTGCCGCCCCCGCTTCCGTTCCAGCCCCTCCCGGTTCCGCCACCCCGGCCGGGGCCGCTCCACCTGCGCCGGACGGTGTGCCCGCCCCCGGGGGGCCGGTGGTGGAAGTGCTGTTCGCCACGCGGATCTACCGGGCGGAATTGGCCGAGGCGGCGGCCCTGAACCGGGATCTTGCGGCCTGCGCCCTGTCGGCGGCGGAGGATGACGGGGCGGGCCAGGCCTGGTCGGATCGGCACGGCTATCCCGGCTATACGTCCTACGCCTCCCTGAACGACCTGCCCTGGCGCTACCCGGCGGTGAAGACCCTGGTGAAGGCGCTGGACCGGCATGTGGCGGCCTTCGCCAAGATGCAGGAATGGGACCTGGGCGGGCGCAAGCTGGAGCTGGATTCCCTGTGGATCAATGTACTGGACCCGGGCGGCTTCCACGGGTCCCACATCCATCCCAACAGCGTGGTCAGCGGCACCTATTATGTGCAGGTGCCGGACGGGGCCGGGGCCATCAAGTTCGAGGACCCGCGCCTGCCCTTCCTCATGGCCGCCCCGCCGCGCAAGCCGAAGGCCGGGCGGGAGATGCAGCCCACCATCAGCGTCACGCCGCGCGGGGGCACGGTGCTGCTGTGGGAAAGCTGGCTGCGGCATGAGGTGCCGCTGAACCGGGCGGAGGAGGAGCGGATTTCGGTGAGCTTCAATTACGCCTGGCGGTAAGGGGGGCGGTGCCCGACATGGATGCCGAGGGCTGCGGCCGTTATTGTCGCCCCTCGCTGCGCTCGCAGCGACCTACGGGGCGCGCGACCGGCGGATCAGGTATGCTGGACGATCACGTCCAGGAAATAATCGCCGTAGCGTTCCAGCTTGCGGGCGCCGATGCCGGGCAGGGTGCTGAGGGAAAGCGCGTCCTGGGGCTTTTCGCGCACCATCTCCATCAGCGTGGCATCGTGGAAGATGACATAGGGCGGCACGCCCTGTTCGCGGGCCAGTTCCAGGCGCAGGGCCTTCAGCGCGTGCCACAGCTCATCATCGGCGGGAGACAGGCTGCCGGCAGCGCTGCGGGCGGCGGCGGACGGGCTGCCGCGGCCCGCCGAGCCGCTGCCCGATCCAGCGCCGAACCCACTGCCATATCCGCTGCCTGAGGCACGGTCGGCCCCGCCGCGGCCCGAGCGGGAGCGGTCGGCCGCCGGATCGCGGCGCAGGCGCACGCTTTCCTGCCCCTTCAGCAGGGCCGGGGCCTGGTCGGTCAGGATCAGGCCGCCATGGCCTTCCGGATCGGCGGCCAGGAAGCCATAGGCGACAAGCTGGCGGAACACGGTCTGCCATTCCTGTTTCGACAGGTCCTGGCCACAGCCGAAGGTCTTCAGCTTGTCATGCCCCTTCTCCACCACCTTGTCGGTGGCCAGCCCCCGCAGCACATCGATCAGGTGGCCCACACCGAAGCGCTGGCCGGTGCGGTAGACGGCGGACAGGGCCTTCTGGGCGGGGACGGTGCCGTCATAGGTCTGCACCGGGGTCAGGCAGGTGTCGCAATTGCCGCAGGGTTTCGGATACTCCTCCCCGAAATAGCTCAGCAGCGCCTGGCGGCGGCAGCGCACCGTCTCGCAGAAGCCCAGCAGCGCCTCCAGCTTCTGCCGCTCCGTCCGCTTATGGGCGGCGGGGCTGTCGGAGGCTTCCACCATCTGGCGGAGCTGGACCACATCGCCCATGCCGTAGAGCATCAGCACCTCGGCCGGCAGCCCGTCGCGCCCGGCGCGGCCCGTCTCCTGGTAATAGGCTTCCAGGGAGCGGGGTGGGTCCATGTGGACGACGAAGCGCACATTGGGCTTGTCGATGCCCATGCCGAAGGCGACGGTGGCGACCATTACCACCCCTTCGGCCTTGATGAACCGGTCCTGGTTGGCCTGGCGGGTCTGCACATCCAGCCCGGCATGGTAGGGCAGGGCGTCCACCCCCTGATCCTTCAGCCATTGGGCGATGGTGTCCACCTTGTTACGGCTCATGCAGTAGACGATGCCCGCATCCTCCCCATGGTCGCGGCGGATGAAGTCCAGCAACTGGCGCCGCTCCGCATCCTTGGTCTGGATGCGGTAGGTGATGTTGGGCCGGTCGAAACTGGCGACGAAGCGTCGCGCCTCATGCAGGTTCAGGCGGTTGACGATATCCGCCCGCGTCTGGGCATCCGCCGTCGCCGTCAGGGCGATCCGCGGTACCGTGGGGAAGCGTTCGTGCAGGATGGACAGTTGCAGGTATTCGGGCCGGAAGTCATGGCCCCACTGGCTGACGCAATGGGCTTCGTCCAGGGCGAACAGGGCGATGTGGGACCGGTCCATCAGATCCAGGAACCGGGGCGTGACCAGCCGTTCCGGCGCGACATAGAGCAGGTCCAGATCCCCCGTCTCACAGGCCCGCTCGATCTCCAGCGCGTCCCGCCAGTCCAGGGTGGAGTTCAGATAGGCCGCCCGCACGCCTGCCTGACGCAGGGCATCCACCTGGTCGCGCATCAGCGCGATCAGGGGGGAGACGACAATGGCCACGCCTTTCCGCACCAGGGCCGGCACCTGGTAGCACAGGGACTTGCCCCCGCCCGTGGGCATCAGCACCAGGGCATCGCCCCCGGTGCAGACATGGTCCACGATTTCCGCCTGCTGCCCGCGGAACGCCTTGTAACCCCAGATACGCTGGAGCACGTCCGCCGGCGTGTCACGAAGCAGGGGCAACGGGGCGTCGGGCATGGTGGGAGGACGCAATCGATTGTGGGATCAGGGGGCGGATCGGCCCTACATCTGGCGTCATCCGTTCTACGGGAGGGGGCGGGGCCGGTAAAGGGGAATGGAGCGGGAACAGCGCCGAACCGTCGGACGGTGGGAGGGTGGAGCCCGAGGGGCGACATTCCTTCGCCGATGCCGGGGAGGGCTTGGGTGTCGCAATCCGCTGCGCTTCTTGCGACCTACGGCCCATACGCGCCGCCTGCCATTGCCTGCGCAAATACTCATCACCCGCATATTCCCCCAGGGCATAAAGCAAAGGGGCCGGTGGAACGTGCCACCGGCCCCCTGCCTTCACGCCTTACCCCCGGGACCGGGTCAGTACTTGCCCAGGTCGAAGCGGTCGGCTTCCATCACCTTGGTCCAGGCGGCGACGAAGTCGTCCACGAACTTCGCATCCGCGTCGCTGCCGCCATAAACCTCCGCCAAGGCGCGGAGTTCGGAGTTGGAGCCGAAGATCAGGTCCACGCGGGTGGCGGTCCACTTCAGGGCGCCGCTGGCGCGGTCCCGGCCTTCGAAGGCCACCGCATCCTCCCCCGTCGCGG
>JBJOKR010000268.1:0-4711 GCA_046045995.1 Pseudomonadota bacterium
CGCTTCGGAGAAACTCTCGAGAGTCGCGCAGTCGATCGTGTGGATGGTGACGCCCTTGCCGGTGGTGACAATGCCGACAATGCGATCCCCGGGAAGGGGATGGCAGCATTTGGCGTAATGCACGGCCATGCCGGGGATCAGCCCGCGGATGGGGAGGGCCGGCATGCCCGACCGCTTCGGCTTCGCCTTGGGCGTCGCCGTGATCTTGTCCTCGATCGGCTGGGTCTGCTGGGTACGGTGGCCGGGGAAGATGGTGTTGAAGACATCCCGGGCACCCGCCGTGCCCGCCCCGATGGCGGCCAGCAAATCCTCCCCCGACGGCTGCTGGTGGATCTTGATGACCCCGTCCAGCGCCTTGTCGGAATACTCGTAGCCTTCCTGCTTGAAGATGCGTTCCAGCAGGCCCCGACCCAGCTTCACATGCTCCGTGCGCTGCTGGCTGCGGATGAAGCGGCGGATCCGGGCCCGCGCCTTGCCACTGACGACGAAGTTTTCCCAGTCGGCCGAGGGCGTCTGGGTCTTCGATGTCAGGATCTCCACCTGGTCGCCGTTCTGCAGGTGGGTGCGCAGCGGCTGCATGCGGCCGTTGATCTTGGCACCCACACAGGTGTCGCCCACCTGGGAATGGACCGCATAGGCGAAATCCACCGGCGTGGACCCGCGTGGCAGCGCGATCAGGTCACCCTTGGGCGTGAAGCAGAAGACCTGGTCCTGGAACAGCTCCAGCTTCGTATGCTCCAGGAACTCCTCCGGGCGGGAGGCATGTTCCAGGATATCCAGAAGTTCCCGCAGCCAGCGGTATTGACGCCCCTCCGTGTTCAAGGGTGCGCCCGGCTGGCGGGCCTTGTAGGACCAGTGGGCGGCCACACCCACATCCGCCACCTCATGCATCTCCTTCGTGCGGATCTGCACCTCGATCCGCTGGCGCTCCGGCCCGATGACGGTGGTGTGGATGGAGCGGTAACCGTTCGGCTTGGGCGTGGAGATGTAGTCCTTGAAGCGGCCCGGAACGACTGGGTAATGGGCGTGGATGACACCCAGGGCCTGGTAGCACTGCTCGATGCTGCCGACGACGATGCGGAAGGCCATGACGTCCGACAACTGCTCGAACGCAACGTTCTTCAGCTGCATTTTGCGCCAGATGCTGTAGGGCGCCTTGCGGCGGCCGCTGATCTGGATTTCGGTCAGCCCGCCCTCCCCCACCGTCGCCTTCAGTTCGGCGATGATGCGGTCGACGCGGCCTGCCCCCTTCTCCTCCAGGTCGTCCAGCCGCTTGCGGATGGAGGAATAGGCGTCCGGATTGATCTCCTTGAACGACAGTTCCTCCAGCTCGTCCTTCCAGCGCTGGATGCCGATGCGCTCCGCCAGGGGGGCATAGATCTCCAGCGTTTCCCGGGCGATGCGGCGCCGCTTCTCCGGCTTGGTCAGGTGGAACAGGGTCTGCATGTTGTGCAGACGGTCGGCCAGCTTGACCAGGAGGACGCGGATATCCTCCGACATGGCAAGGACCAGCTTGCGGAAATTCTCCGCCTGCTTGGTCTGATCGGACTGCTGCTCGATGTTCTGAAGTTCGATCCGCGACAGCTTGGTGACGCCGTCCACAAGCCGCGCCACCTCCGGCCCGAAGACCCGCTGGATCTCCTCGATGGTGGTCAGCGTATCCTCCACCGTATCGTGCAACAGCGCCGTCACGATGGAGGAGGTGTCGAGCTTCAGTCCGGTCAGAAGGCCGGCCACTTCCAGGGGATGCAGGAAGTAAGGATCGCCGCTGGCGCGCTTCTGTGACCCGTGCGCCTTCATGGAGAAGACATAGGCGCGGTTCAGTGCGTCCTCATCCGCCTGGGGATCATAGGATTTGACGCGCTCGACCAGTTCGTACTGGCGGATCATCGGCGCGCCTCCCCATGGTGATGGGAGAGCATGATGGGGCCGACCATGCCGCCCATCCGGACCACACCCGCCCGCCGGCCACCGGCCGGTCGGGGCGGTCTGTCATCGCTGGTGTCGGGGATGGCGGCACAGCCCATCGCGCGCCCGGGACCTCAGACGTTGTCCTCATCGGCCAGATCGGCCAGGGGCACATCCTCATCACCGAAACTCGGCTCTCCGGACCCGGCGGCGGCGGCGGCACCGTCGCCCTCGTCATCGCCGAAATCGCCGGCATCGTCACCGCCCCGGGCCTGATCGCCCACCGCCCAGGCGCCCTCACCGGCCATCAGCTCGACGATCTCCTCCTCCGGCTCGTCCTGCTCGGCCACGCGCTGGTGGCCCTTGATCAGGGAGTTGTGGAGGGTGTCCAGCGACACGGTCTCATCCGCGATCTCGCGCAGCGCCACGACCGGGTTCTTGTCGTTGTCGCGCTCGATCGACAGCGGGGAGCCGGCGGCGATGTCCCGGGCGCGCTGGGCGGCCATCATCACCAGCTCGAACCGGTTCGGGATCTTCTCGACGCAATCTTCAACGGTAACGCGGGCCATGGGACGGAACTCTCCAATTCGGTCAAGCCTCCCTATATACGGGAGGGTCTGTTGCGACGCAAGATGATGGCCGGTGCTCAGCCGTCAAGGCTGCCCGGCAGCGGCCGGGTGGTCTGGCCGGGGTCCAGGGTGGCGATCAGGGCATCGATGCCCTGCCCCGTCACCGGGTGCCGCCAGCCCGGGGCCACGTCGCGCAGCGGCAGAAGGACGAATCCGCGCAGGTGCAGGCGCGGATGGGGCAGGACAGGCCCCGCCCCGCCGCTGCTGATCTGCCCGCGATAGTCCAGGAGATCCAGGTCCAGCACCCGCGCCTCATTCACCTCCCGGCGCACCCGGCCGAATGCCGCTTCCACCCCATGCAGCAGGCCCAACAGGTCCGCGGCACTCCGGTCTGTCTCCACGGCGGCGACGGCGTTCACGAACCAGGGCTGGTCGGACAGGGGAACGGGCGCGCTTTCATACCAGGGGGACAGGCCCGTGATTCGCACTCCCTCCGCACCCAGATGGTCCAGGGCGGCGGTGCAGATCTCCCGGGGACCGCCGTGGACCGCGTCCGACAGGTTGGAACCGATGCCAATATAGATCACGGGCTGCACTCTCCAGGCTTGGGCACATGCTCAAGGCTGCGGGGGACAGGATTGGGGCGCCGGGCGGGACACAAATGGGTTAACGGACCTTGCCGCTGTCCCTCGGATGTCCCATACTCGCACCCGGTCCGGCAAGCGATTCAACTGTTTATCCGTCGCCGGGCCGATGCCATAAAGATCGGTGACGGGTCCAATGATGGTCCCGTCTTCATATTTGAAGGATAGATCCATGGACCGGAAGGTTTTCTATCAAGAGGAAAGGCTTGCCATTTTCATTGATGGCGCGAACCTTTACGCCGCTGCTCGCTCCCTGAATTTCGATATCGATTACAAGCGTCTTCTTGAACTCTATGCCTCCAAGGGGCGGCTTGTCCGGGCGTTCTACTACACCGCCCTGATCGAGGATCAGGAGTATTCGCCGATCCGCCCCCTGGTCGACTGGCTGGACTACAACGGTTACACCATGGTCACCAAGCCGACCAAGGAGTACACCGATGCCATGGGCCGGCGGAAGATCAAGGGCAACATGGATATCGAGCTTGCCATCGACGTGATGGAGATGGCGGAGCATGTGGACCACATCATGATCTTCTCCGGCGACGGCGACTTCCGCCGGCTGGTGGAAGCGGTGCAGCGCCGGGGTGTGCGCGTGACCGTGGTCAGCACCGTACGCTCCGTCCCGCCCATGGTGGCGGATGAGCTGCGCCGCCAGGCCGATAACTTCATCGAGCTGCAGGATCTGGCCCCGCACATCATGCGGACCAATTCGCCGCGCTATCAGCAGGGCACCTCCAGCCCCGCCTACAACCAGCCCCATCCGGACGACCTGCCGGAGGATGACGGCGACGACATGCAGGGCTGACCCGGCATCATGACCGCTGCCGGTGCCCCCATGGCCGCCCCGTCGGCGACCCCATCTTCGGATTGCCCCCTCTGCCCCCGGCTGGCCGCCTTCCGGGGGCAGAACAAGGCGAAGTTCCCCGCCTATCACAACGCGCCGGTGCCGTCCTTCGGGCCGGTCTCGGCGCGGCTGCTGATCGTCGGCCTCGCCCCCGGTCTGCACGGGGCGAACCAGACCGGCCGCCCCTTCACCGGCGATTGGGCGGGCGACCTGTTGTATGAGACGTTGGGAGCGTTCGGATTCGCCGCCGGCACCTATGCCGAACGGGCGGATGACGGGTTGACCCTGGTCGACACCCGCATCACCAATGCCGCCCGCTGCGTCCCGCCGGAGAACAAGCCCACGCCGGAGGAGGTGCGGACCTGCCGCCGCTTCCTTCTGGGGGAGATCGCGTCCCTGCCCGGGTTGAAAGCCGTGGTGGCGCTGGGCCAGATCTCCCACACTTCTGTCGTCGCGGCCTTCGGCGGCACGCCCTCCCGGGTGAAGTTCGCGCACGGGGCGGTGCATCCGCTCAGCCCACGTGTCACCCTGTTCGACAGCTATCACTGCTCCCGCTACAACACCAACACGGGCCGCCTGACGCCGGAGATGTTCCAAGCCGTGTTCCGCGCCGTGCGGGCGCATCTGGACGCCTGACCCGCGCCTTCCACCGTCGCAATCCGCTGCGCTCCTCGCGACCCACGGCAGGAACCGTAGGTCGCATGAAGGCCGGAGGCCGCAATGCGATAACCGCCCTCCCCGTCGCA
>JBJOKR010000269.1:0-4683 GCA_046045995.1 Pseudomonadota bacterium
ACAGGAACTCATTCGCCGTCTCCGGCAGGCGGTCGCGGTAGGGGCACAGGGCGGGCGGGTCCGGGTCGGTGGGGCAGATGTCGTCCAGGTACCGGGCGGCCAGCCCGTTCTGCACGAACAGGGCCAGGGTCTGCACCACCGCCGGCTGGCTGACGAAGATCCGCCCAGTGGTCGCATGGTTCGCCCCCGCCGCCAGGGCGATCCCCAGGCCTAGCGCCAGGGCCGGACCACCCAGCCGGGGCCGGGGGAGGGACGGCCGCCATCGCCCGACCGCGACGATCATCACCCCCAGGATCAGCAGGCCGGCCAACAGGCCCAAATGGCTTGTGTGCAGGGCGGCGGCCACGGCCAGCAGCAGGATCAGCACCAGCCCCGCGATCCGCCCTCCTGCCTCTCCCTCTGCCGTCCCCCCCTGCACCGCCGGCAGCATCAAGGCCACCGCCGCCAGCAGCAGGGGCAGGGTGAAGCCGTCGGCCATGGCCTGGGCCGTATAAAGGGGCAGAAGGCCGATCCCCGCCGCCACCAGCAGGGCTATCCCCCGCCCGGCCCCCCAGCCCCGCCCCAGCAGACGCTCCGCCGCCAGCATCAGCAGCGTGGCGATCATCGCCGCCTGGATCACCACCGGTGTCCACAGGGTGCCGGTCCACCGGGCCGGGGTCAGGAACAGGGCATAGGCCGCGGTGCGGTAGACGGGCAGATCCTCCCCGAACGCAACGGCGATGTAATCGGCGGTATCGAAGAACAGCAGCGGATAGCCGTTCCACACGGCCGGGGCCAGCATCAGCCCCATCCCGGCCAGGATCAGGGCCAGGCGCAGGGGGCCCGGCCCCGCCCCGTTTCCGCGCCTCACGGGCGGACGGCCGTCAGTTTCAGCCTTCCCTCATTCGCCGCTGTGGGGGCAGCCGCGGCATGGACAGTTGGGGTGCCCGGGTCCAGGGCCGGTACCTCCTCGAACCCCGTCCGCTCCGCCACCAGATAGACAGGGCGCCCCTTCACCTCCACGAAGACCCGGCCCAGGTAATCGCCGATCACGCCCAGGCAGACCAGTTGTACCCCGCCCAGGAACAGCATGGACGCCATGACGGAGGCATAGCCCGGCACATCCACCCCGAACAGCACCGTCCGGCCCACGATCACCACCCCGTACAGGAAGGCCGGAACCGCCACCGCCATCCCGATCAGGGACCAGATGCGCAAGGGCGCGGTGGTGAAGGCGGTCAACCCGTCGAACGCCAGGCGCAGCAGCTTCCAGAAGCTGTAATGGCTTTTCCCCGCCACCCGGGCGGCGGGGGTATAGGGCACGGCCACCTGCCGGAACCCGACCCAGTTCATCAGCCCCTTGGTAAAGCGCTGGCGTTCCGGCAAGGACATCAGGGCATCCACCACCACCCGGTCCAGCAGGCGGAAATCCCCCGCCTCCGGCAGCATCTCCACATCCGACAGGCTGGACTGCACCCGGTAGAAGGCGCGGGTGGCCAGACGACGCATGGGCCCGTCGGTCGCCCGGCTTTCCCGCCTGGCATAGACCATCTGCGCCCCCGCCCGCCAATGGCACAGGAAATCGGGGATCAGTTCCGGCGGGTGTTGCAGGTCGCTGTCCATCACCACCACGGCCCGGCCCGTCGCATGGGCCAGACCGGCGGTCAGGGCTGCTTCCTTCCCGAAATTGCGGCTGAAGCGCAGGATGCGCAGGCCCGGCACCAGGGACCGGTGGGCCAGAAGGGCATCGTGGCTGCCGTCCCGGCTGCCGTCATCGATGCACAGCACCTCATGGCTGACGCCGATCTCCCGCAGCACGGCGGTCAGGCGGGCCAGCAGGACCGGGATCGTCGCCTCCTCATTATAGATCGGCAGCACGACCGACAGCACCGGCCGGGCAGCCGTATCCTGCGCGGGGGCGGCGACGCCCGGACCACATTCCATTGTTGACATCGCCATTGTTGACATTGATCGGCACCTGGGTCAGATCGCATGGCGGACAGGGTGCCGGGCTTGACCCCGGGGCCACCCGGCGCCAACGGAAGGGCCCCCCGTGCGCATACCGCCGGACGATACCACAGCTTCCCGTGCCATCGTCATCTGTGCGGACGATTATGGTCAGGGTCCCGCCATCTCCACAGGTATCCGCGATCTGGCGGCCCGGGGCGTCCTGTCGGCTGTCAGTTGCCTGACCCTCTGCCCGGCGTGGGAGGCGGAGGGGCGGGCCCTGATGCCGCTGGCGGACCGGATCGACATCGGCCTGCATCTCTGCCTGACCCAGTTCGCGCCGCTCGGCCCCGTTGCCGGCCTGTCGCCGGACGGCGGGGCGGCCTGCAAGGGGGGGGTAGGGCTTGCGGCGGTGATCGCGGCGGCCCTGGCCGGCCGGCTGGACCAGGCATCCGTGGCGGCGGAATTCACCCGCCAACTTGACCGCTTCGTGGCGGTCACCGGGCGGCTGCCGGATTTCCTGGATGGGCACCAGCATGTCCATATCCTGCCCGTCGTCCGCCGGGCGGTGGTGGACCTGACCCGCCGCTGGCCGCCCGGATCGCCTCGCCCCTATCTGCGCAGCCTGTCCCGGCTTGGACCCGCCTTGGGCGCCGTCTTGGGCTCCGGGCCGGGGCCGGTGGGGGAGATGGCGAAGGCCGGGGTTCTGGCGGCCCTGTCGGCCGGGTCCGACCGGGTCTTCGCCGCGGCCGGCCTGCCGCTGACCGGCGGGTTCCGCGGCCTTCACGGGTTCGATGGCGGGGAAACGGCGGATCGGGCGCTGGGCCGCTTCCGCCGCTGGGTCACCGCCCCTGTCCCCCGGCTGCTGGTCGCCTGCCACCCGGGGCTGCCGGGGCCGGCCGGGGATGGACCGGACCCCATCGCCCCATCCCGCAGCCTGGAATACCGGGTGATGGCCGATCCGGCCTTCGCCCTGATGCTGGCGGAGGCAGGCGTGCGCCCGGCCCGGTTTGCCGCAACGAAGGGGTAGACCAGCGGTCGGATTTCCCGACCGCTGGTCCGGCGGCGACCGCCGGCGCGCCGCCCCTGCGGCGTAGCCAAGGCCACGGAGTGGCCCCCCCGGCGCCAAGGCCACGGAGTGGCCGGCCGGCGATCAAGGGCGACTAAGACACTCCCACGGTTGGAACTGTCACAAATCCGCCCCATCCTGCCCGCCCGGCCGGGGCCGGTGGGCACAGGGGATGGATGATGATGGCGGCAGCACGGATCGGGGCGATGGTGGCGGGGCTTCTGCTGGCGGCGGGGCCTGCGCTTGCGGCGGCGGAGATACTGGTGATCGCCCATCGCGGCGCCAGCGGCGAACGGCCGGAACATACCCTGATGGCCTATGAGCGGGCCATCGACCAGGGGGCCGATTACATCGAACCCGATCTGGTGATCACCAAGGACGGGGTCCTGGTCGCCCGGCATGAGAATGAGATTTCGGGCACCACCGACGTGGCCGACCGGCCGGAATTCCGCGACCGCCGCACCACCAGGATGATCGACGGGGAGAGTGTCAGCGGCTGGTTCACGGAGGATTTCACCCTGGCCGAGCTGAAGACCCTGCGCGCCCGCGAACGCCTGCCCCAGCTCCGCCCCGCCAACACCGCCTTCGACGGGCAGGAAACCGTGCCCACCCTGGCGGAGGTGATCGCCCTGGTCCGCCGGAAGGAGGCGGAGACGGGGCGCACCATCGGCCTGTACCCCGAAACCAAGCATCCGACATACTTCCAGGGCATCGGCCTGCCGCTGGAGGCACCCCTGGTCACGGTGCTGCATGACGCCGGCTACCGCGGTGCCGGGGCGCCGGTGTTCATCCAGTCCTTCGAGACCGGAAACCTGAAGGAACTGAACCGCTTGACCGACCTGCGGCTGATCCAGCTGGTCGCCGCCGACGGCGCCCCCTACGACCTGGTCGCCGCGCGCGACAGCCGCCGTTATGCCGATCTGCTGACCGGGCCGGGTCTGGCCGCCATCGCCGCCTATGCCGACGGGATCGGGACGGAAAAGGCGCTGCTGATCCCGCGGGACGAGGAGGGGCGCAGCCTGCCGCCCACCGATCTGGTGGCCCGGGCCAAGGCGGCAGGGCTGGCGGTCCATGTCTGGACATTCCGGACGGAGAACTATTTCCTGCCCGCCCAGCTGCGCCGCGGCGACCCGGCCGATCCCCGCTTCCCGGCTTTGCCGGGCGACGCGGCGGCGGAATACCGGCTTTTCGCCGCCCTGGGCATCGACGGCGTCTTCAGCGACCACCCCGCCGACGCCCTGGCCGGCTTGCGCGGGCGGTAGGGGCGGTGGGCCGGGGGTTCGTAGGGGGTGGTTTTTTTGGGGACAGTGTCGGGCCGCGCTTCGCTTGCCCGATCGACGGCTTCAGCGTTGACCAGCTTTCTCGGCAAGAGGACCCCAGGAAATATCTTCTTAGGGTTGAAGGAAGTCGCTGAGAATCCCCTCTCCCCTTGAGGGAGAGGGAGGGGCCCAAGCCGTCAGGCTTGGGAGGGTGAGGGGTGTTCCGGGGAAGGCTAAGGGGTACTCCAACACCGGTGCAGCCGGACCCCTCACCCTCCCACCCTTCGCTGTCGCTGCGGGCGGGCCCCTCCCTCTCCCTCAAGGGCTAGCACATTCACACATCTCTTGAAGAGTTTGATGCTTGCTGATTCTTTGGGGGGGTATGCTGTTTGAATTGGGGGGTACGTATGGAGATGCTGCTGGGGCGGT
>JBJOKR010000270.1:0-4656 GCA_046045995.1 Pseudomonadota bacterium
TCAAGGGGAGCCCTTCCCCCCCTCCATCGGGGCGGGCTTGAGACTGCATTTTGACCAAGGGATCGAGCCATGACGGCCCAGGCGACAGCCATGCCCACCGGCCTGCGGGATTATGCCATCGTCACGGCGGCCTATTGGGGCTTCACCCTGACCGACGGCGCCCTGCGCATGCTGGTGCTGCTGCATTTCCACAAGCTGGGGTATACGCCGTTCCAGCTCGCCTTCCTGTTCGTGCTGTATGAGTTCTTCGGCATCGTCACCAACCTGTTCGGCGGTTATCTGGGCGCGCGGTTCGGCCTGCGCTGGACGCTGTATGCCGGGCTGACCTTGCAGGTGGGGGCGCTGGTGATGCTGTCCCTGCTGGATCCGGGCTGGGCGGTGATGGCGTCGGTCGCCTATGTGGTGGCGGCCCAGGGGCTGGCGGGGATCGCCAAGGACCTGACCAAGATGTCGTCCAAAAGCGCCATCAAGCTGGTGGTGGCGGATGGGTCGGGGCAGGGCGGCAACAACGGCACCCTGTTCCGCTGGGTGGCGGTGCTGACCGGGTCCAAGAACGCGCTGAAGGGCCTGGGCTTCTTCGTCGGCGGGCTGCTGCTGTCCACCGTCGGGTTCCAGGGGGGGCTGTGGATCATGGCCGGGGCCCTGGCCATCGTGCTGGCGGGGGCGGTGCTGCTGCTGCGGGGCGATCTGGGCCGGTCCAAGGCCAAGCCGAAATTCACCCAGCTCCTGTCCAAGACGGGGGCGATCAACTGGCTGTCGGCGGCGCGGTTCTTCCTGTTCGGGGCGCGGGATGTCTGGTTCGTCGTCGGCGTGCCGGTCTTCCTGTACAGCCAGCTGGGGTGGACCTTCGTGCAGGTGGGCACCTTCCTGGCCGCCTGGGTGATCGGCTACGGTTTCGTCCAGGCGGCAGCCCCGGCCCTGGTGCGCCGCTCCCCCGACGGGCGCAGTGCGGAAACGCGGGCCGCCCGGCTGTGGGCCCTGATCCTGGCCCTGGTGCCGGCGGCCATGGTGGCGGCCTTGCAGATGGGGGCCCCGGCAGGGCCGGCGATCATCGGCGGGCTGCTGCTGTTCGGGGTGGTCTTCGCCGTGAATTCCTCCGTCCACAGCTACCTGATCCTGGCCTATTCCGACGGGGACAAGGTGGCGCTGAATGTCGGATTCTATTACATGGCCAATGCGGGCGGGCGGCTGGTGGGCAGCCTGCTTTCCGGTTTGGTCTACCAGTATGCCGGGATCATCGGCTGCCTGCTGACCGCTTCGGCCATGGTGGCGGTCAGTTTCCTGATCACCCTGGTCCTGCCGACCCGCGGGTTCGAGGGCGTCGTCGCCCCCGCCGGCGGCACCCTGCCGGAGGAGTGATCCGTCGGCATCCGCAGCGGAGGATCGACGGCACTCCCCTCCCTGTCCGCCGTCCTGTGGAGATGATGATGCAGCGCCCGGCCCTCGGACTGTTCGAACGGTTCCTGTCGCTTTGGGTAGCCCTGGCCATCGGCGCGGGGATCGCGCTCGGCACCCTGGCCCCCGGCCTGTTCCAGGCCCTGGCGGGGCTGGAAGTGGCGAATGTCAACCTGGTGGTCGCCGTCCTGGTCTGGGTGATGATCTATCCGATGATGGTGTCGGTGGATTTCGCCGCCCTGGCCCGGGTGGGGGACAAGCCGAAGGGATTGGTCATCACCTTGGTGGTGAACTGGCTGGTGAAGCCCTTCACCATGGCGGGGCTGGGCGTGCTGTTCTTCGAGGGGGTGTTCCGCGACCTGATCGACCCGGCCGATGCCAAGGAATACATCGCCGGCCTGATCCTGCTGGGGGCGGCCCCCTGCACCGCCATGGTCTTCGTCTGGTCCCAGCTTACTCGTGGGGATGCCACCTATACCCTGGTCCAGGTGGGGCTGAACGATGTGATCATGGTCATCGCCTTCGCCCCCCTTGTCGCCCTGCTGCTGGGCGTGGCGGAGGTGGTGGTGCCCTGGGACACGCTTTTCTACGCCGTGATCCTCTACATCGTGCTGCCCCTGCTGGCCGGGTGGGTCACCCGCCGGGTGCTGGAGGCGCGGGCGGTGGGAACCGGTGCCGGCGGCCTTGGCGAGGCGGGGACGGCGGTCGCCCGCTTCACCGCGGCGGCCAAGCCCTTCACCATCATCGGGCTGCTGGCGACGGTGGTGCTGCTGTTCGGGTTCCAGGGCCCGCGGATCCTGGACCAGCCGCTGGTGATCGCCCTGATCGCCGTGCCGCTGATCGTGCAGAGCTACGGCATCTTCGCCATCGCCTATCTCTGGGCCTGGGCCTGGCGGGTGCCGTTTGCCATCGCCGCCCCGGCGGCCCTGATCGGTACGTCCAACTTCTTCGAGCTGGCGGTGGCCGTGGCGATCAGCCTGTTCGGGCTGGACAGCGGTGCCGCCCTGGCCACCGTGGTCGGCGTGCTGGTGGAGGTGCCGGTGATGCTCTCCCTCGTCACCCTGGCCAACCGCACCAGCCACCGCTTCCGGGCGGCCTGACGGGCAGCCCCGGGGTGGGGAGCCGGGGGGATCACAGCGCGATCGGGCGTTTCCGCGGAACAGCCGTCGCGGGACCTTCGTCGTAGGTCGGTGCGAGCGCAGCGAGGGCCGACACCCGTCTTCTCAGGGCAGGCGGCTGACGGCGCCGGCGGTGGCGGCCAGTTCGTCGGCGACGGTTTCCAGGGCCGCGGCCAGGGCGCCGGGATCGTCGCTGCCCTGCAGCCGGTCGGCGGCACCGGCCAGCCGGGTAGCCCCGAAATTCGCGGCCAGCCCCTTCAGGCCGTGGGCGTGGCGGCGCAGCGCTTCCCCATCCGCCTGCTGAAGGGCGGTGCGGGCAGCACTCAAGCCCGCTTCCGCGCTGACCAGCATTTCCCGCAGCAGATCGCCGGTGCCCTGCCGCCCCAGGGTGCGGGACAGATCGGCCAACCGGTCCGGGTCCAGCGGCGGGGTCCCGGCCGGAATCGGGGTGCCGCCCCAATCCCCGCCGGCGGAGGGTGGGATGCCCCCAGCGGCGGATCCGCCCTGCCCGTCCGCCCCCGGCGGCGGTCTGCGCGATGCCGCGGCCCGGGGGCCGGCGGGGTCGCCGCTGCCCGGCCGGGGATCCGGGGGCGTGCCGGGGGCCATGTCCCGGCCCGCTTCCCGACCCCTATCCTTATCCATTCCGGGGTGCGGTTGCGCGGGCGGGGTCGAATGGGACGCCGGTGGTGTCTCCGCGGTCTCCCCAGGCCCGCTGGTCAGGCGGCGCAGCACCTCCGCCAGCCGGGCCCAGTCCACCGGTTTCCCCAGATAGGTGTTCATCCCCGCCATCCGGGCGGCGCGGCGCCGTTCGGCCATCAGGTCGGCGGACAGGCCGATGATCGGGATGCGGGATGCGGGCCCGTCCAGGGCACGGATGGCCCGGGTGGCGCTGATCCCGTCCATCACCGGCATCTGCACATCCATCAGCACGGCATCGAAATCCCCGGACTGTACCGCCGCCACCGCATCCGCCCCCGTTTCCACCGCGCGCGCGGTGAAGCCCAGGCGTTCCAGCATCAACAGGATCAGCTCGCGGTTGGTGGCATTGTCCTCTGCCAGAAGGATGCGGATCGGCCGCTCGGCCACCGCCGCGGCAGGCGGGGCCGCCGGGGCGTCAGCGTCAGCGTCAGTGTCAGCGGCAACAGCATCGGCAATGGCATTGGCACCGGCGGGCACAGGCGCAGGGATGGGTGCCGGGGCCGGCACAGGCGCGGGCAGCAGCGCCACGGTCCGGGTACGGACGAACAGGCGGATGGTGGTGCCCTGGCCGGGGGTGCTTTCAAGCGTCACCTCCCCGCCCATGGCGCGGACCAGGCGACGAGTGATGGCCAGGCCCAGGCCGGTGCCGCCGTGGCGCCGGGTGGCGGACCGGTTGGCCTGGGTGAAGGGGTGGAACAGGGCCTGCTGCTCCGCCCCGGACATGCCGATGCCGGTATCGCCCACCACCAGGTGCAGCACCGTTTCCGGTCCCGCCGTCACGGTGCGGGCGGTGACGGTGATGCCGCCCCGGTCGGTGAACTTCACCGCATTGTCCAGCAGATTGGACAGGACCTGGCGCAGGCGGGCGGGATCGCCTTCCACCCCGCCGGGGGCCACCTGGGCCAGGTCCAGGGTCAGGGTCAGGCCCCGGTCCATGGCCCGGGCCTGGAACAGGGCGGCCGTTTCCCGGATCAGGCGGGCGGGGTCGAAGGCCACCTCCTCGATGGTCAGGCGCCCTGCCTCCATCCGGGTGAAATCCAGGATATCGTCCAGCACCGACAACAGGCTGCGGGCGGAGGTGCGCATCATCCCCAGCCAGCGCCGCTGTTCCCCGTCCAGACGGGACCCGGCCAGCAGGTCGGCCACGCCCAACAGCCCGGTGATGGGGGTGCGCAGCTCATGGCTCATCACCGCCAGGAAGCTGCTCTTGGCCTGGTCCGCCTCCTCCGCGGCGATGCGGGCGCGGGTCAGGTCGCGGATCAGCGCCTCCCGCTCCAGCCCCAGGCCCAGCAGGGAGCGGAAGGACCGGCCCGTCACCACCGCCACCACCGAGACGAGGACCAGGCCGATCAGGTTGCAGGCCGCCAGGGCCAGCAAACCCGATTGCCCCTGGGTTCCCAGGGCCAGCACCAGGCTCAACCCCGAGGGCAGGGCATAGGCGAAG
>JBJOKR010000271.1:0-4604 GCA_046045995.1 Pseudomonadota bacterium
CCCCGCCTCAACCCTCGACAAAGCCCAGTATAGCCTCATCCCAAGAGACAAGGTTACTGCGAGGACCGAAGGTCCGAGGGGTGACGAACCGGCCACCACCGGCTGTGCTTGGGGCGTGTCGGCCCTCACTTGCGCTCGCACTGACCTACGGGGTGCCGACCTACGGGGCGCTTGGGGGTTCCAGGCGCAGGGTCCACACGGCGGGGCCGGGCAGGAAGGGGCTGGGCCGGCCTTCCCGCCAGGCGGCGTTGGCCTTCAGGTAATAGGGGGTCAGCGGGTGGCCGGACTGGCTGCCGGGCATATGGGCGATGCCGTCGGCCTCCCGCCCCGGGCTGACCACGGTGCGTTCGCTGGCGCCGAAGCCGCGGCCCTGGGCGCGCGGCTGATAGGTGTCGCCCGGCACCGGGTCATCGGCCGGGTCGGTCAACCAGGACAGGCCGGGGACGAAGGCGCTCAAGGGGTGGCGCACGCCGGGGCGGTTGCGCCCGCCCCAGGTATAGTCGGCCACCTTCCCCGCCACCGCCTTGTCCATATCGGCCAGCACCGCCGCGATGGCGGCATCCACCAGCGCGTCCCAGGTCGCATGGCCGGGGGGCACCAGCCCTTGCGGCCGGGCTTCCAGCAGACGCCAGACCGGCTCATCCGTATTGGGCTGGATCAGCCGGGCCGTCGCCGCCTCCCCCGCCGGCACATGGCGATAGGCGTTGACGGTGAGGCGTAGCAGGTCCCAGCGGAACTGCCGCACGATGCGGTAGCCCACACTGTCCGGCACCGCCCGGCCGCCCCAATCCTCCACCGCCGCCAGCATTTCCGTCAGCCGCGGATCGGCATCGGCGGCACCGGCCCGGGCGGCCAGCCGGTCGCGCAGCAGCCCCTGCCAGCGGGTCAAAACGGTGCCCCGGTCATCCAGCTGGATGGCCAGCAGATCCTCCTCCCCGAACCGGTCCTTGGCCGCCAGCAGCTCCCGGATCTGGTGGGCGCGGGCGCCGTGGGCATAGGCATCGCCGCCGATCCGGGCATAATCCTCCCCGCCCACCACGCGGGAATTGGCGGTCCAGATCCGGTGATCGGCCGGATCGGCGATCAGGGGGATCTCCTCCGGGCTCAGATACCCGTCCCAGCCCAGGGCGCCGTCCGCCCAGCTGACAGGCAAGCGGCCATCATGGCCGACCCGGCGGGGGATGCGCCCGATCAGGGTCCAGGCGATGCTGCCCTCCCGGTCGCCGACGACGAAATTGTTGTTGGGGATGCCCGATCGCCGGGCTATGGCCACCGCCTCCCCCACGCTGCCCGCCCGTTCCAGGTCCAGCAGGCCGGACATGGCGCCCGCATCCACATCATGGGCGACCCAGCGATAGGCGATCTTCCGCCCCGCCGCATCGGTGGCGACGACGGGGCCCCATACCGTCTCTTCCACCACCAGATCCTCACACGCGCCGTCGCTGGCGCAGATCCGCTCCCCATGCCGGGTGAAGGGGCGGTCGCCGTCCGGGGTGCGGTAGGTGCCATCGCCGGCCCCCGGCTCCACCACCACGGCATCGCCGGTGTCGATGTAGCTGTTGGTATAGGCCCAGGCGATGCGGCCGTTACTGCCGGTCACCAGATTGGGTGTGCCGGGCAGGCTGTGGCCGGTGATGTCCGACAGTATCTCCCCCGCCCCGTCGGTCAGGACCAGCCGGGCGCGGTACCATATGTTCGGCACCCCATGGCCCAGATGCATGTCATTGGCCACCATGGCCCCGCCATGGGCCGTCAACGCCCCGCCCACGGCCCAGTTGTTGCTGCCGGGCTTCATCTCCGGCTCCGTGAAGACGGGGTCCCATGGCTCGGGAGACAGTGCGGCCTGCCGGGGCGCGGGTGCGGTGGGCGGCGTGGCGGGGATGGGGGCCTGGGGCAGCATCGTCCCGTCCAGGGCCGCATCGAACCCGGTGCCCAGGGGATAGAGGAAATCCGCCCATTCCCGGCCCAGATCGGCGATGGCCCGCTGATAGAACAGCTCCTGCCGGCCATCATCGTCCTGCAGGTCGAAGAACATGGCCCAGGTGACCAGCAGCGTATCCTCAGGCCGCCAGGCGGCGGGCATCTGGCGCAGGATACCGTATTCGAAGGGCCTGGCACCCAGGGCAGCCAGCCCGGCATTCACGCCCTCGGCATAGGCGGTAAGCATGTCCCGTTGCTCCGGCGTGGCGGCGGCCACCAGCGCCGCCCCCCGGGCGCGGAAGCGGTGCAGCCGGCGCTGGCGGTCCACGGGCAGGGCCGCCTTGCCCAGAAGGGCCGACAACTCCCCCGCCGCCGCCCGGCGCAGCAGATCCATCTGGAAAAACCGTTCCTGCGCATGGATGAATCCCAGGGCGCGCGCCATGTCCCCCCGGTCGGCGGCGATCACGGTGGCGACGCCATAGGCATCGCGCTCCACCGTCACCGGGCCGGTCAGGCCCGCCAGGGGCTTCGGCCCTTCCAGCAGCGGGTAACTGGCGGACAGGAAGGAATAGGCCGCGATCCCCGCCACTATGCCCAACCCCCCCAGCCCGGCCGCGGTCCAGCCCAGCCCCTTCAGAATCCGCCGCCGCACACCCATGATCCCCCCGCCCAGTTCTTTTTCTTTGTGGGCACAGAGTTTCACGAAGTGCGGGCCGACCCAAGCCCCTTTTCCGGGGCCGGGCCGCGGCCGATGTGGCTTTCCGTATGCCGGTGCGGGTCCGGGCCGACGGCCGGGGATCCAGGACCGCAGGGCCCCAGGGCCTAAGCCGCGGCCTGCAACGGGGCGGTGCGGCGCTCGCTGGTCAGGACCTGACGGACCAGCGGCAGGGCGCGCAGTGTGCGGGCCACGTAATCGCTTTCCTCCCGCGTCATGCCACGGACCTGAAGATCCACGGACAGTTCCTCCGTCTCCTCCAACAGGCGGCATTGCACGGCGCTGGGCACCAGACCGCGCTTGGCAAACGGCTCCAGCAAGCGGGGCAGGGATGCAGGATCCGGCTCCGCCAACAGGGCGAAACAGGCGGTGCGGTCCGGATCGGTGGGCCGCATCTCCTGGGCCGGGGGGGCCAGGGAGGGCATGGGGGCGGGCGACATGATGTCAGCGGTGCGCGGCATGGGGCATGTCCTTTCCGGCCGGGGATCAGGCGGCGCGGGCGGCGGGGGCCGCCTGGGCAGCCGCCTCCTCCCGCCCGGGCACGAAGCCGGGGGGAAGGTCTGCTTTCGCAAGGCAGCGGGCCAGGGCACCGGCGGCGTCCCCCCGCTCCGCATCCAGAAGCAGGGCCACGGCGGGGCGGCTTTCGGCCAGGTGCATCACCTCCGCCACCGCGCGGTCCAGGCTGGCGCCGCTGCGGCGGTGCCAAACCACCGGCGTGGCGGGGCCGCGGGCCCGGCCGGTCGCCAGCACGATCCGGATGCCCGTCGCCGCGTCGGTGTGGACGGTCAGGCTGGGCAGGCGGGACGGGCTCAGCAGGCGGGGCTGGGCGGGCATGATCTTCCTCTCCGGGGGTGGACTGGGGATGGGGCGGCGGGCTGCCGATGACCGGGACTGTAGCCCCGCCGCCGGGGAAAGTGTTTGCGAAGATCGCCCGGATCGCCCATGGTGTGCATGAAACATGCAGATAAATTTACAAAGCAGGTTTGATCATGCAGAAGGCCCTGGACCGGCTGGACTGGCGCATCCTCTCCGTCCTGCAGCAGGACGGGGCGGCCACCGCGGCGGAGGTGGGGGAGCAGGTGGGCCTGTCCCAATCCCCCTGCTGGCGCCGCATCCAGCGCCTGGAGGAGGAGAAGATCATCAAGCGCCGGGTCGCCCTGATCGACCGGAAGAAGGTGGGGCTGAACACCCTGATCTTCAGCCAGGTGAAGCTGGAGGCCCATAGCGGCGACAAGCTGGATGAATTCCGCGACGCCATCCGCCGCATTCCGGAGGTGCAGGAATGCTTCGTCCTGATGGGGCAGGTGGATTTCCTGCTCCGCATCGTCACCGCCGATGTGGAAGCCTATGAGCGGCTGTTCTTCGAAAAACTGTCCAAGCTCCCCGGCGTGCGGGAGATCAATTCCATGATCGCCGTCTCGGCGGTGAAGGAAACGACGGAACTGCCTCTGCCGGGAGAGGAGGTCAGACGCTGACGGTGGCGACAGCCCTACCCGATCCCGTCAACTCCGCCCGCAGGAAGTCGATCATGGCCCAGGTCTTGGTGGGCAGGAAGGACCGGCTGGGATAGACGATCCAGGCAATGGGATTCGAGCGGTGGGATTGGGCGGGGACAACATCGCCACGATCATCCACCGCTATCGGCCTTGGGGAAAATGCACCTGACTGATCGCAACCGCCCGCGACTGCGGGAAATGGATCGATGTGGTTGGTCAGGGAAAATGGCGGAGGGCGCAGGTCCGGGGTCGAACATTCCCCGAGCAAGGGCCTGCTCCAAGAGAACTCTTGTCCTGATGGCTTCGCGCCCACCGGATGCGCCATTCTTCGGATGGTGCCTGGACCCCTAGCCCGTCCTATTCACCAGCGTTGATCTGAATGGGGATTGCCTGGGGGCGGATGCGCGGTTCGGTGGCGCGGTCGGCGCGGTGCTGGATTGGATTGTGGGCTGGGGGTTCAGGGTTCTGGGTTC
>JBJOKR010000272.1:0-4524 GCA_046045995.1 Pseudomonadota bacterium
CCTCGCGAAACACTAGCCCCTTTCGGCCAACCACACCGGCCGCCGGCCTCACCGGCGTACCAATTCCGGCGCCCCCCTGCGACGTTCTGTCCCGACCCGGTTGATCCGGGTCAAGGCCGGGGCGCGCCGTTGGGGTTAGGCATGGGGCATTGATCCCGCGGCGGGCTTCCCGCCGCCTGTCCCCGTTCCCTGATCCGGAAGGATGAACCATGGCCACCTCCACCCCCCCTGCCGGCCCAGCCCGTACCGGTGCCGATACCCCGCAGGAGATTGCCAAGACCCTGGGCTTTGCCCTGATCGGGCTGGTCGGTCTGCTGACCTTTGTCGCCACCATCGTCTTCCAACCCGTCTGGGTCGTTCCGCTGGGCTTGGTGTTGACGGCATTGGCCGCTGTCGTGATCCTGGGCATGACCCAGATCTGACAGATGGGCCCAGGTCCGCCACCCCGGCGCGGCCCGCCCCCCGTCGAGGAACGGTGATGAAGGGACCGATTGCCGCCCTGTTGATCGGGGTGATTCTCTTCGTCACTGGAATTGGCTGGTGGGCCTTCACGCTCACCGCCGATCTTGCCGATCTGCCCGCCGGGGGCCGCGGGGCGGTCCTGGCCATCCTGGGCGGGGCGGGGCTGCTGATCCTGCTGTTCCTATCGCTGCGGCAGTGGCGGGTGGAAAGGGATGCGCGCTCCCGTCAGGAGCGAACGGGGAAGGACGACCCCGCGCGCCGTCATGAAGGCTTCACGCCGTCGACAACCCACCGCGATTGACGCACCACACCTGCGGCTCCTAGAGTCATGGTCCCTTGTGCGGGTGGACGGAAATTCATGCGTCTGATTGCGATCCTGTCGGCAATCCTGGTTTTTTTCTGGAGCCCAGCCGCCGCCGACGCGACGGAGCGCCGGTCCCTGACGCTGGCCTATGACAGCAATGAAAGCTGGCCGTGGCATCTGGGGCAGGAGACGATTCCGGCCACCATGCCCGGCCTGTCCCTGGATTACATCGCGGAGACGGGTCGCCGCCTGGGAGTGGACATCACTTTCGTCCGCGCCCCCTTCCGTCGCGCGCTTGCCATGATGAAGGAAGGGGCGGTGGATGGGGTGTTCGAGGCGAGCTACCGCCCCGAACGGGAGGAGTTCGGGGTCTACCCCCCCGGGGCGGACGGTGTCCCCGACAAGGACCTGTCCATGTTCCTCCAATCCTATGTCTTCTACGTCCGGGCGGAAGAGCAGCGGTTCCAATGGGACGGTTCGCAGATCCAGGGGGTCAACGGTCTGATCGGAGTGCTGCGCAACACCTCCGCCGCGGCGGACCTGACGGGCAAGGGCTATCCCGTGTTCGAAGCACCGGACAATATCCGCGCGCTGGAGATGCTGGCCGTGGGCCGGCTGGATGTGGTGCTGCTGCTGGACAATATCGGAACAGCCGCGTTCAGCCGCCGCCCGGATCTGGCCCGGGCCCTGCGGACCTTGAGCCCGCCCTATGAGCAGAAGCCGTATTTCCTGATGTTCTCCCACCGGATGGCGACGGAGGAGCGGGCCTTCGCCGATCGGTTCTGGCGGGAACTGGCCGCGGTGGCCCGGTCGGATTTCGCAAAGAAGCGGCTGGAGGCTTACGAGCTGGCCCTGGACCTCGACCGCATCCGCGCCTGGGACGGGGCGGACCAGCCGATCCGCTGAACCCGACCGATCGGGACCGGCATCCTGGCGGCCGGGTTGGTCATCCGATCAGGGTGCATGGACTTGTAAGCGGTGTTGCGTTATCTTCCAAGGCTGGTGGGCCGGGGTGGCGACCCCGACCCACCACTCCTACGTTCTCTCGATCGGCAGGCCCTCCAAATGTGAGGTGACCCGGTAACGGCGCCGCCACAGCTTCAGGGGGAACGACAGGAGGAAGGGCATTTTCGTCATGCTCTTGCTCCTTGTAACGGCGGGTTCGGGCCTATCCCGGCCCGCCGTCTCCTTTTGTACACAAAACATCACAGCGTTGGCGACTTCTAGTGTAGGCCAAAGCCTCTGCCGCCACCGGAGCTGGTCCGGCCCTCGCGTCGGCACAACCGCTGGGGCCATGCCCGTGGAATGCGGGCACGTGACCAGCAGTGCAACCCGCTTCGGGGTGTGCTCCGCTACGCCGCTGCCGACGGCCGGGCCTTCACGCCTGTGTACCAGCGGTTCAGGTTCACCATCTCCTCCCCCAGCGGCAACCCGATCAGGCGGCAGAAGAAATCCACCGTGGTAAAGGCGGTGATGTCGGCGATGCTGAAGCGGTCGCCGGCGATATAGGCGCTGTTGGCCAGTTCGCCGTTCAGCGCCGCCAGCCGGGCGGCGGCCACCGGCTTCTGCACCGCGGCGAAATCCGGCACCTGGCGCTCCAGGGCGGCCATCTTCGGATGGGTGTGGCGGAAGACCGAAGCCATGGGCAGCAGCAGTTCCCATTCCATGCGCCGCTGCCACATCTCGATCACCGCCTGTTCCTTCGCCGTCACCCCCATCAGGGGCGGGTCGGGATACAGCGCTTCCAGGTAGCGGCAGATGGCAACGCTCTCCAGGATGATCGTCCCGTCCTCCAGCTCCAGTGCCGGCACCCGGGCATTGGGGGCGACCCGGCGATAGGCCTCCCCCTTGTGCTCCCCCCTGCCGATCACCACCGGCACGGTCGGCAGGGTCACGCCCTTTTCCGCCAGGAACATGCGGACCCGCCGCGGCGTCGGCGCCACCGGATCATCATACAGGCGGACGGGGGCCGGTCCCGGCATCGTGCCGGCGCTCATCAGCGCACCACCATCGTCTGGCCGGCCTTCACGATCTGCTCCGCCTTTTCCGGGCGGGGCGGGACGGTGATTCCCTTGGCGCAGCCGGGCCGGGCGGCGATCCGGTCCAACCAGGCGGACAGGTGGGGAAGATCGGCCAGTTCCACCCCCGACCAGGCATGGGTGCGGACCCAGCACCAATTGGCGATATCGGCGATGCTGAAATCCCCCGCCAGATAGTCCCGCCCCGCCAGATGCCCGTCCAGCACGGTGAACAGGCGGCGGGATTCCTTCTGGTACCGCTCGATCGCGGCGGGGATCTTCTCCGGGAAGTATCGGTAGAAGACATTGGCCTGTCCCATCATCGGGCCGATCCCGCCCATCTGGAACATCAGCCACTGCATCACCGCCATCCGGCCGCGGGCATCGGTCGGCATCAGGCGGCCCGTCTTCTCCGCCAGATAGACCATGATCGCACCACTTTCGAACACGGTCAGGGGCCCGCCCTCGGCCCCGTGGTCGATGATGGCGGGGATGCGGCCGTTGGGGTTGATGGCCAGGAACCAGGGTTCCTTCTGTTCCGCGGTGGTGAAATCCAGCACGCGGGTGCTGTAGGGTAGGCCCAGCTCCTCCAGCGTGCAGCTGATCTTGTACCCGTTGGGTGTCGGCGCGGTGAACAGCTCGATCATCATTCCTCCTGGTCCCGGGTTCAGGTGGCAATCGCCCGCCGCCGCCCGTTGCCGGAACGATAAGGGCGCCGTTACAGTCGCGTCAACGAACAGCGGACACCCGCGGGAGAAGGGGGGGAATGATGATGACCGATGCGGAAACGGCCCTGCGCCGGGATCTGGCCGCAGCCTACCGGCTGGTGGCGCGGTTCGGCTGGGACGATCTTGTGTTCACCCATATCTCCGCCCGCATCCCGGGGCCGGATCATCACTTCCTGATCAACCCCTATGGCCTGCTGTTCGAGGAGATCACCGCCTCCTCCCTGGTCAAGGTGGGCCTGGACGGGCGCACCATCGGCGACAGCCCCCATCCCGTGAACCCGGCCGGGTTCACCATCCATTCGGCAGTGCATGAGGTGCGGGAGGATGCGGGCTGCGTCATGCATCTGCACACGCCCGACGGCACGGCGGTCGCCACCCTGGCCGATGGCTTGCTGCCCCTGAACCAGACGGCCCAGCTGATCATCGGCGATCTGGCCTACCACGATTATGAGGGCGTGGCCCTGGACCATGACGAACGGCCCCGGCTGCAGCGGGACCTGGGGATGAAGGGCACCATGCTGCTGCGCAACCACGGGACCCTGACCGTGGGGCGCACTGTGGCCGGCGCCTTCACACGGATGTACTTCCTGGAACGGGCCTGCACCATGCAGGTGCGCACCCTGTCCGCGGCTGCCGGGGCCACCGCGGGCGGCAGCCGGGGGGACCTGTATCCCACCGATGCCGCGGTGATCGACAAGAACCGGGAAATCGGGGCCATGTCCCTGGACCAGGTGGCGACCCTGCTGATCTGGCCGGCGCTGCTGCGCAAGCTGGACCGGGAAAGCCCCGGCTACCGGGACTGACGGGGGATGGACGATCCGCCCGCCCTGCTGCGCCGGCTGTTCGACGGGGCAGTGCGCGCCGTCGCGGCGGAAACGGTCCTGCCCCCGCTGCTGGCTGGGTTGCCCCTGCCCACCCCGCCCGGGCGTACAGCCGTGGTGGGGGCGGGGAAGGCGGCCGCGGCCATGGCCGCGGTGGTGGAGGCTCACTGGCCCCCCGGGGCAGGCATACC
>JBJOKR010000273.1:0-4504 GCA_046045995.1 Pseudomonadota bacterium
AACCCTTCCGAGGACGGATGTGTTTGCCCGGGGGACCGTTTGCAGCAGTGCCAGATGCCCGCATGTCCGTCCGCGTAGCTTCCTCTAGTAAGATCCCCGCGCGGTCTGCCGCTGGTGGGTGATGTCGGGTCGCCGGCCGGTCGGTCGGGGCCCTCGCTGGTTCCAAGGTTTTCTCCATGACGGTCGCAACCCTTCCCCCCACCGGTCCCGTGCAGGATGAGGCGACGATCCGCCTGCTGCGGCGCCATACCCTTGCCCTGCTGGCCCTGGCCCTGCCGGTGATGGTGGCCCGGGCGGGGCAGATGACCATGGCGCTGGTGGATACTTTGGTTGTCGGCCGGTTCAGTGCCCAGGAACTGGCCTATCTTGGACTGGGTGCCCCCCAGGGGGTGATGATCGCCATGCTGGCCGGGCTTCTGCTGGGCACGGTCGTTTTGACGGCGCAGGGAATCGGCGCCGGGCGGGAGGGGGAGGTGGGTCTGTTCTGGCGCCGCTCCCTTCCGTATGCGCTGGTCCTGGGCAGCCTGATGGCCGTTCTCAGCCTGTTCGCCGAACCCTTCTTCCTGGCCACGGGGCAGCAGCCGGATCTGGCGGCGGGCGGGGCCGGGGTGATGATCATCTATGGCCTGGGCATGCCGGCCGCGGCCCTGTTCTTCACCACCACCTTCTTCCTGGAGGCGCTGAAGCGCCCGATGCCGGGCATGATCGCCATCGTCATCGCCAACATCCTGAACGCCGTGCTGGACTGGGTGCTGGTCTTCGGGAAGCTGGGCCTGCCCGCCCTGGGGGCGGAGGGATCGGCCTGGGCCACCACCCTGATCCGCTGGATCACGGCGTTCTTCCTGCTGGGCTATGTCTGGTGGATGCGGGATAGGGACCGGTTCGGCGTGAGGGGCGATACCTCGGGCGAGGCGCGGCAGTGGTGGCCGGGTCGCGACCAGCGCCACCTGGGATTCGCCGCCGGGGCCAGCAACGGGCTGGAGGCATCGGCCTTCCTGGCGCTGACCCTGTTCGCGGGCCTGCTGGGGCCCCTGGCGCTTGGTGCCTATACGGTGGGGCTGAACCTGATCGCCCTGCCGTTCATGGCGGCCCTGGGACTTGCGGCTGCGACGGCCGTGCTGGTCGGCAATGCGCATGGGGCGAAGGACCGGCGGAATACCCAAATGGCTGGCTGGACCGGGCTTGGGGTGACGGCGGCCCTCCTGTCCCTGGTTGGCATCCTGTTCGCGCTGCTGCCGGAGACGATCAGCGGCCTGTTCAGCACCGATGCCGCCCTGATCGCCGTGCTGGTGCCCGTGGTCGCCTTCAGCGCCTGGATCCTGGTGGCCGATGGCGGCCAGGTGGTGATGGCCCAGGCCCTGCGCGGCCGGGGCGACACCTGGATGCCCACGGCCCTGCATTTCTTCAGCTATTACGCCGTGATGATGCCGGTCGGCTATGTCCTGGCGATCACCCTGGGGCGGGGGGTGATGGGCCTGTTCGAAGGCATCCTGATCGCCAGCCTGGTCTCCGTCGCCATCCTATCGGTGCGGTTCTGGTGGCTGGGGCGGCGATAGGGGCGGTTTCGTTGTTTGCATGATGGATTGATGCTACAAGATCGGGCGGCCCGGAACCGCACGACCGTCCGTCCTGCGATTCCGGGCTTTTCCAGTTCGTAGCCGATCGAGCCCGTTGCGGTGACTTCCTCGACCACGCCCCCGTCCCCGGTCCCATCCGACATCGCCCCCGTCACTATCGAAGACGAGATGCGACGCAGCTATCTCGATTACGCGATGAGCGTGATCGTGAGCCGCGCGCTGCCCGATGTCCGCGATGGGCTGAAGCCCGTCCATCGTCGCATCCTGTTTGCGATGAAGGAGGGTGGGTACGACAGCACCAAGGCCTATAAGAAATCCGCCCGTATCGTCGGCGACGTGATGGGCAAGTACCATCCGCACGGCGATAGCGCGATCTATGACGCCATGGTCCGCATGGCTCAGGATTTCTCCATGCGCCTGATGCTGATCGACGGCCAGGGCAATTACGGGTCCATGGACGGCGATCCCCCGGCGGCCATGCGCTATACCGAAGCGCGGCTGGCCAAGGCGGCGGAATTCCTGCTGGACGATATCGACAAGGAAACGGTCGACTTCCAGCCGAACTACGACGAATCGTCGGAAGAGCCGACGGTCCTGCCGGCGAAGTTCCCCAATCTGCTGGTCAATGGTGCCGGCGGCATTGCCGTTGGCATGGCGACGAACATCCCCACCCACAACCTGGTGGAGGTGATCGATGCCTGCTGCGCCTATATCGACAATCCGGAGATCAGCATCGATGAACTGATCGACATCCTGCCGGGTCCGGATTTCCCGACCGGCGCCCTGATCCTGGGGCGCAGCGGCATCCGCAGCGCCTATCACACCGGCCGCGGCTCCATCGTCATGCGTGCCCGCTCGACCGTGGAGGAGATCCGCAAGGATCGCTGGGCCATCGTCGTCACCGAGATCCCCTATCAGGTCAACAAGGCGAAGTTGCAGGAGCGCATCGCCGAGGTGGTCCATGAGAAGCTGGTGGAAGGGATCAGTGACGTCCGCGACGAATCGGATCGCGACGGTGTCCGCGTCGTCATCGAGTTGAAGCGCGACGCCGTGGCCGATGTGGTGCTGAACCAGTTGTTCCGTTACACACCGCTGCAGACCAGCTTCGGTGTGAACATGCTGGCGCTGAACGGCGGCAGGCCGGAGCTGCTGGACCTTAAGTCCATCATCGGTGCCTTCGTCCGGTTCCGGGAGCAGGTGATCACCCGCCGGACCGAGTATGAGCTGGGCAAGGCCCGGGAGCGGGCCCACACCTTGGTGGGTCTGGCTGTCGCCGTCGCCAATATCGATGAGATGATCGCCCTCATCCGCCGCGCGCCCGATCCGGCCGCCGCGCGGGAGGAGATGATGGCCCGCGAATGGCCCGCCCATGACGTGGCACCGATGATCAAACTGATCGACGAGCCGGGGCGGGAACTGTCGGCCCAGGGCACCTACCGCCTGTCGGAGGCCCAGGCCCGCGCCATCCTGGATCTGCGCCTGCACCGCCTGACCGGGCTGGAGCGGGACAAGATCGGGGAGGAGCTGAACGGCGTCGTCGCCCAGATCCGCCATTTCCTTCAGGTCCTGGCCGACCGGACCCTGCTGCTGGACATCCTGCGCGGTGAGCTGGTCGACATGCGGGAACGCTTCGGCACCCCGCGCCGCACGGTGATCGAGGATGTGGAGTTCGAGGCGGACATCGAGGATCTGATTCAGCGCGAGGATATGGTCGTGCTGGTCACCCAGGGCGGCTACATCAAGCGGGTCCCGGTATCCACCTACCGGGCCCAGGCGCGTGGCGGCAAGGGCCGGGCGGGCATGAACCTGAAGGCGGAGGACACGGTCAGCGACTTGTTCGTCGCCAACACGCACACACCCATGCTGTTCTTCACCAACCGCGGCCTGTCCTACACGCTGAAGGTCTGGCGCCTTCCCCAGGGCACGCCCCAGACCCGTGGCAAGGCCCTGGTTAACCTGCTCCCCCTGGCGGAAGGGGATTTCATCACCGCCGTCATGCCCATGCCGGAGGATGAGGCGACCTGGGGCGATCTGAACGTCCTGTTCGCCACCAGCAAGGGCAATGTCCGCCGCAACCGCCTGTCCGACTTCGCGAATATCCGGGCCAACGGCCTGATCGCCATGAAGTTCGAGGAGGAGGATGAGCGTCTGATCGCCGCCAAGCCCTGCGCGGAGAATGACGACGTGCTGCTGGCCACCCGCATGGGCCGCTGCATCCGCTTCCCCGTGTCGGACATCCGCGTCTTCTCCGGCCGGACCAGCACCGGTGTCCGCGGCATCAAGCTGGTGGAGGCGGGGGATGAGGTGATCGGCATGTCGATCCTGCACCACGCCGATTACTCGGTGGAGCAGCGCGCCGCCTACCTGAAGCAGGCACGCGAACTGCGCCGCTCCCTGGGGGAGGTGGTGGATACCGACGAGCCCGTGGATGTGGAGGCCGAACCGGTCGAGACCTCCCTGGTGCTGGGGCCGGAGCAGTTCACGGAGATGCAGGTTCGGGAGGAGATTATCCTCACCGTGTCGGAGCAGGGGTTCGGCAAGCGGTCGTCGTCCTATGAGTACCGGGTCACCGGCCGCGGCGGCCAGGGCTTCTGGAACATGGACATGTCCAAGCGGAACAAGGCCATCGCCGCTGTTTTCCCGATCCAGGAGAGCGACAACATCATGATGGTCAGCGATGGCGGCCAGGTGATCCGCATGCCGGTCCATGATATCCGCTTGACCGCACGCAAGAGCCTGGGCGTCACCCTGTTCCGCCTGGACCCGGAGGAGCGCGTTGTGTCCGTTGCCCGGCTGGCCGATGACGGCAATGGCGACAACGGATCGGCCGATCCGGGTGCCGCCGGCGTCACGGTCGATGGCTGATCGGACAGGCACGGGGGGAGGGGGACCCATGACCGGACAGAACCGAATCGGGGTCTACCCCG
>JBJOKR010000274.1:0-4444 GCA_046045995.1 Pseudomonadota bacterium
ATCTGGCGTTCGATGACGAAGCGGGCCGCCCCGGCGGCGTTCACATCCGTCGGCTCGTCCCAGGCCAGCGCGATGCGCGGGGCGGTCAGCCGCACCACCTTGTCGGACCCGAAGCTGGGCCCGTCGGTCACCCAGCTGTCGGCGATGCCGGTGAGCATCGCCCCCGTGCGCGCGGCCAGGGCCGTGACGGTTTCCGTCAGGTCCGGGCCGTTCGCCGCCCGTTCGATGATCAGGGTGCCGCCAGGCCAGGCCCGCCCGCCCTGGGTGAAGCCCTGGTCGGCGGACTTGACCTTCAGCCCCGCCTCCAGCGCGGCGGTCAGGAAGCGCACCGCCGCCCCGTCGCCCCAGGGCACCAGATAGCCGACGGCGGCCCCCGGATCGGTCACCCCGCCCTGGGCCGGCTGGAACGGCTTGACCCTTTCCCCCGGTGCCTCCGCCGCCCGGCAGCGCTCCAGCGGGACATTGTACAGAAGCGGCAGGGACCAGGCGGTGACGTCATAGATCTCATCCGGCAGGCCGCGGGCCCGGCGCTTCTCCTGTTCCTCGGCGAAGGCCTTGTCCAGCGCCACCTCCGGCTCCAGCAGCACCCGGATCAGGCGCTTGGCCGGCTGGGCCGTGTCGATGAGATGGGTTCCGGCCGCATAGCGGGTGCGGCAGGCGGCGAAGGGGGCCGTGGCCCGCATCACCTCCACCCCCTGGGCGGCCAGCAGCCCGGCCAGCCGGGCCGCACCGTCCCCGGCCGGGCCGGCGGGCAGGATCAGGAACCGGTCCTCCGCCGCCTCCCCTTCCGCCACCGCATCGGCGCGGAATTCGTACAGGTCGGTCAGGAACCGGGCCCGGTTCAGGGACACCGCCTCCAGCGTCGCCAGGCCGGCGGTGAACTGGTTCCGGATCGTGTCGGCGAAGGTCAGGATGCGGCCGTCGCTGCGCCGGGCCAGCAGGCCGCGGGCCGATCCCTGTTCATAGGTCATGGCGATGGTGCCGTGATATGTCGGCCAGCCGTCGCCATAGCCGGGATAGAACAGGTCGAAGGTCTCCCGCGTGAAGTAATCCTCCCCGATCGTGTCGAACCAGCGGGCATTGTTGCGGCCGATCAGCTCCCGGTTCTCCCGCTGGCGCGGGGTGGTCCAGGGATTCGTGGGCTCCGCCGTGGGCGGGAAGAAATAGCTTTCATCCGTGCCCATCTCATGCACATCCGCCAGGACCACGGGGAACCACTCCAGCAGGGCGGCGGCCTGGGCCCGGGTCTCCGGCTGGGTCTGGGCGAACCAGTCGCGGTTCAGGTCGAACAGGTAATGATTGGCGCGGCCGCGCGGCCAGGGCTCATCCCGCTCCGCCGACAGGGGGGCCCCGTCGGCGTGCAGGCCCCGCGCCTCCCGGTGGCTGTGGATGAACCGCTCCCGCCCGTCCGGGTTCTGCAGCGGGTTGATCAGGACGACCGTGTTCTCCAGGATCCCCGGCACCCGTGGATCGCCCCGCGCCGCCAGCAGGTGGTAGGCGGTCAGCATGGCCGTGTCGGTGCCGCTGACCTCATTCCCGTGGACGGCATAGGTCAGCCAGACCGGGGCGGGCAGCCCCCCGTCGATCAGGCTGCTTGCGGCATCCCGGTCGGTGCGGCGGGGATCGGCCAGGCGCTGCATATCCGCCTTCACCCCGTCCAGCCGTGCAATGGTGCCGGGGGCGGCCACCACCACATGATACAGGCCGCGCCCGCGCCAGCTCCGCCCCATCTCCACGATCCGGACCCGGTCGGGGGCGGCGGCGGCCAGCGCCTCGAAATAGCGGCGGGCATCGGCGTGGGTCGCGATCTCCAGCCCCGGCTCGAAGCCCAGGACCTGGGCGATGGTGGGGATGGCCGGGTCGTAATCGGCCCCGGGCCAGGGCGCCAGCGCCGCCGCCCCCGGTCGGGTCGGAGCCGGAACGAAGCCTGTGCCAACGGCCGGGGCAGAGGCTGTCTGGGCCATGGCCGCCGGGGCAAGGGCCACCGGGGCGGCACCGGTCAGCAGGGCCGCCAGCACGAATCCGGCCATCCGGGATATCGTTCCGGTTCCGGACCGATCCATCCGGCCACCAGAACCCGCCCCATCCCCGACCCGCCGCACCAGACCCATGCCAAGCCCCATCGTCCAAAGGTTCATCAAGCGCCTGATTGTTGGGGCCTTTCCGGCGGCGGATCAACGAAATAGCTCCGAAACAGCTCCGGTCGGGGGGATCAGCCGCCCGGGGACGGCGCCTGGTCCAGCAACCGGCGCCAGACGGTGGGATCATGCCCGGCCAGGGGCAGCAGCACCAGCCGCCCGGCTTCGCCTTCCCCCGGCTCCAGCGTGAAACGGAACTGGCTCAGCAGGCCCAGGCCCAACACCCCGTCCACCCCGTCGGGCAGGGCCCCCGCACCGGGCAGCAGGGCGGCAAGCGTGCCGCCGCCGGCGCCCACCACATCCACCTCCACATGGTGCAAGGTGACAGGGGAGGTGCCGGCCGGGGAGGTGTGGGCCGGGGAGCCGAAGGACAGGGTATCGACCGTGCGTTTGGTCACCGTCACCGTCCCCGCGGCGGACAGGGCAGCGCCCGACCGACCGGGCCCGTAGCGTCCCGCCAGGTCCAGCCGCCGGGCGGCCGCCTGCGACAACACGACATCCGCCGTCGCCCCCGTATCCACCGCCAGCACCACCGGCATCCCGTCGATGGCGACGGTCACGGCGGGCAGCGGGCCGGGCGCCAAGGGCAGCACCACCGCCCCCGGCGGAACCGGCATCGTGCCCGGGGCGGACAGGGTCAGGGTGCCCGCCGGCACATCCACCGTCACGCCATAGGCCCGGAACAGGGTGGCCCCCAGCAATCCTGCGATATCCGCCCGCCCGGCCCGCCGTGTCACCCCGTCCGGCAGGTCCATCACCGCGGCCGGCACCCGGGTCAGGCGCACGGGCCCCATTTCCATCCGGTCCAGGGCCGTGAACCGGACCAGCCGCATCCCGCCCCAGCCCGTGGCGACGGCGATCCCGCGGGCCCGCAGGCCCAGCGCCGCCGCCGTCTGCGCCGACAGCAGCACGGGGCCGGACAGCCCGCTGTCCACCACCATGGGCAGGTCGACCGCCGCCGGCCCGTCCCCCGGAACCCGGACCTGGATGACCAGTTCCTTCGTTCCCCGCTCCAGCGGCAGGGCCACCGGGGCGGGCAGGGGCGGGGGCGGGTCCCCCTCCAGCACCCGCCCGCACCCGGGCAGCAGCCCGGCCAGGACCAGCAGCAGAAGCAGGGAAACCACGCGGGCGCATCTCATGCCCCCATGGCACCCGACCCCTCCCCCCCCGGTCAAGCGCCACGATGTCCCATGGGGGGCCCCTCTCCCTCAAGGGGAGAGGGTCCAAAGGCCCGCCTCACCGCGGCGGGATCAGGCCGGCGGCGGTCAGCCAGCCGTCGGGGCCCAGGGCGCGGCCGGGGGCCAGTTCCGCTAGAAGCGGGGCCAGGGCGGGCTTCAGCTCCGCCGCATCGGCCTTCAGGGACAGGATATGGGGCCGGACCAGGGGCCAGCGACCACTGCGGAGATCCGCGGCCTCCGGGGTGGCCCCATCCACGTCCACCGCGGCCAGCCGGTCGGTGTTCAGGCTGTAGCCTGACAGGAATTCCACCCCCAGCAGGCCCGGGCGCCGTTCCAGCATCCGGATCTGGGCATCGGCCGCCGCCCGGCGGGGCACCAGCACATCGCTGCGCCAGGGGCCGCAGGCCGCCTCCCGCTCCGCCGCGGGCAGGGCCGCCACGCCCGCATCGGCCAGGCAGGCGGGGCGCAGGAGCTGATCGGTGATCAGGGCGCGGTCGGGGCTCTGCTCCCCCGGGGCGGACACGGCGATGGGCAGGTCGGGCAGGGTGGGGTCAACCTGGGCCCAGCTGCGGAACGGGTTGTCCACCAGTTGCCCGTCCACCACCACCCGGGCCGACAGGGCGCGGTACAACTGCCCCGCGGTCAGGGATGGCAGGGGCCCGCCCTTGGCCTGGACCAGGACCAGGGCATCCAGCACCAGGGGCACGGTGACGATCCCGTCCACCCCGTTGGCCCGGCAGGACGCCTCCTCCGCCGCGGTCAGGGCGCGGGGCAGGGCCAGGGCCGCCGGATGGTCCGCCCCCGGCCCGGCGCAGAAGGCGGTGACGGCGGGGGCGACGCCCGACCGCTGCATCACCGGCTTCGCCGCCCCAGCCCTATCCGCCACCAGATCCAGCAGTTCCAGCACATACCAGACACCGACCCCGTCCACCGGCACGGCAGCCTGGGCCTGGGCCTGGGCCAGCGCGAGCGGGGAAGCGGCCAGGAACGCGGCCAGGGAGGCGGCGAGGGCGGTGGTCCTCAGGGCAGCGGCCGACAGGGCACGGAGCGGGGGGCGCAGGATCATGGGCGGGGCCTTGCGGATCGGGGCGGATGGGGAAAGGTGGGTGGGTTGCGGGACGGGATTAC
>JBJOKR010000275.1:0-4410 GCA_046045995.1 Pseudomonadota bacterium
TTACACCATCGTCGACCGGGTGGAGGATGTGCTTCCCGCCATCCTGAACGCGCCGGAACCGGCCCTGGGTGACAATATCCGCCGGATGTGAGGTGCTGCCTGCGGCCCGGCCCTGTGACCGGATGCCCCCCCTCCCGTTCGGGTCTTGCTGTTGCGGACGGGGCGGCGATTGGGCATACCAGTGACCCGAACATATCCAGCTGACCCGGGCGGCCCCAGGGCCGCCCCCCCTGCCGGGAGAGCCCGCCGATGCCCAAGATCAAGGTCGCGAATCCCATCGTGGAGATGGACGGCGACGAGATGACCCGCGTGATCTGGCAGTTCATCAAGGACCGCCTGATCCTTCCCTATCTCGATGTGGACCTGAAATACTTCGACCTGGGCATCGAGCACCGCGACGCCACCAGCGACCAGGTGACCGTGGACGCGGCGGAGGCGACGAAGCAGTACGGCGTGGCCGTCAAGTGCGCCACCATCACCCCGGATGAGGCGCGGGTCCAGGAATTCAACCTGAAGCAGATGTGGAAATCCCCCAACGGGACCATCCGCAACATCCTGGGCGGCACCGTCTTCCGCGAGCCGATCATCTGCAAGAACGTGCCCCGCCTGGTTCCCAACTGGACGGCGCCGATCGTCATCGGCCGCCATGCCTTCGGCGACCAGTACAAGGCCACGGATTTCATCATCCCCGGTGCCGGCCGCCTGTCCATCACCTTCACGGCCAAGGACGGGTCCAGCAACATCCGCCACACCGTGTTCGATTTCGACGGGCCGGGCGTGGCCATGGGCATGTACAATGTGGATGAATCGATCCGCGGTTTCGCCCGGGCCTGCATGAACTACGGCCTGCTGCGCAACTACCCGGTCTATCTGTCCACCAAGAACACGATCCTGAAGGCCTATGACGGCCGCTTCAAGGACCTGTTCCAGGAGGTGTACGAGGCGGAGTTCCGCGGCCTGTTCGAGGCGAAGGGCCTGACCTACGAACACCGCCTGATCGACGACATGGTGGCCAGCGCCCTGAAGTGGCACGGCAACTTCCTATGGGCGGCGAAGAACTACGACGGCGACGTGCAGTCGGACCTGGTCGCCCAGGGCTTCGGCTCGCTGGGCCTGATGACCTCCGTCCTGATGACGCCGGACGGCAAGACGGTGGAGGCGGAGGCCGCCCACGGCACCGTCACCCGCCACTACCGCGACCACCAGAAGGGCAAGCCCACCAGCACCAACCCCATCGCCAGCATCTTCGCCTGGACCCGCGGCTTGCAGTACCGCGGCCAGTTCGACGGAACGCCGGAGGTGACGCTGTTCGCCAAGACCCTGGAGCGCGTCTGCGTGGAAACGGTGGAGGGCGGCTTCATGACCAAGGACCTGGCCCTGCTGATCGGCCCGGACCAGCCCTGGCTGACCACCCAGGACTTCCTGGCCAAGATCGATGAGAACCTGAAGCGGGAAATGGGGCTGTAAGCCTCCCCCGACCTGGACACGACAAGGGGCGGCACCGGCATCGGCGCCGCCCCTTTCATTTGCGGCCTGGAGCGTGTTTCCGCTAACCGGAAACACGCTCCAGGCTTTTCGTTTTCCTCACTCGCCGGCGCTGCATCCGCAGCTTGGCTACGCCGCACGTGCGGCGCGGCGGCAGTCGCCGCCGGAGCTGTTTCCGGTCACCCGGAAACAGCTCTAACCTTCGGTCGGCGCCGTCATCATGGCGGCTGTCAGGGCCAGGATGAAGGCAAGGCCGATCAGCAGCACCTCATTCCCCCATTCGACCAGCCCGCCGTTGCGGCGGATCAGGCGGAGCCCCGCCCCAAGGGCCAGGGCGGCGGCGAAGGCGGCATGCAGGGCGATGTACAGGGTCAAGCGGTCCATCACACCGCCTCCCCCGCCCGGGCGGCGGTAGCCAGAGGATGGCCGCCCTCCAGCCGGGCGCGCAGGCTGCCCAGCAGGCGGATCGAGTCGGAGAAGGCGATCTCCCGCAGCCCTTCGGGCACCAGCATCAGGCCGGCGATGACCGGGGCCTTGCCAGCGATGGTGGCCAGGATGTCGCCCGCCGCATTGTCCCCGGCCAGCGCCTCCCGCGCCAGGGCGCAAAGCCGCTCGACGATCAGCATCTGGCGCATCTGCGCATCCGGCCCGCCGGTCAGCAGCGACATCAGGGCTGAATCCAGGCGGGCGAAGACCTCCGCCAGGTTGACGGCCGGCATGGGCACGGCCGCGGGCAGGCTGCCGCCGGACAGGGCGAACGGCAGAGGTGGGGCAAGGTGGGGGGCATGACCCGTCATGGCCGGACCTCCCCGATCAGCAGGGCCGCAGAATGGCAGCCGGCGACAGGAGGCACGGCCGTCGCGGCGTTGCGCCCGTGGGGGAGTGTGACGTGTCCCATGGAAACACCTGTGGATGGCCCAAGCGGTGCCGTGCGGAAGAATCCGCGCACACGCAAACAGGCAGGGGAAAGGGGAGGGGAAACCTGGATCAGGCCGCGCAGGGTGGGCCGGTCGGGCCATGCTGGCGCGGGCGGGGCGGCCGGATCGGCGACGCTGCCCCGTGGGGAACCACCCGCCCCGTCGCCCCGACTGGCATGGGCAGCAGCAGAACCGCCGCCAGCAGCGCGATCAGCAGCGGCAGCGTGCCGTCATCCGGGCGGGGATCGCGCTTTGGCGTCTGGGCCAGGGGGCGGAGGGGTTGTGCCTCCACCGCCTTGGGCAGAGAGAGGCGGCTACCGGCGATGGCATCGGCCGGGGCTTCCACCGTGGGCCGGGGGGCCGGCACGTCATAGGCGATGGCGCGCGCCGCCGCGACCCCGCCGAGAAGCAGGGCCAGCACGACCAGGGATGCCAGGGCCTGCACGGCCCATCTCCACCACATGCCCGAATGCCCGAAACCACACAGGAAGCCACAGCGGGAGCCCCTGCCCCCGCCGCTCCGCCCACTGGTGGCATGCCCGGTTTCCCTTGGCAAGGGGATTGGCCCCACGCACCCTATGGCGATGGCTGGTGGCAACGGGGTGGCCGCGACGGGGCGGCGGCAGTGGCCCACAGTGGCCCGGGTGCCCCGCACCGTATTCCGCGCAAGAAAAACCCCCGGCCCTGTGGCAGGGCCGGGGGTGATCCTGTCCGGTACCGACGCAATTGCGACAACGCACCCGCGGTCAGGCGACGGAGACCTTGCGTTCCTCATCCCGGCGCTTGGCCGGCTGATAGGCGATGGCGGCGTGTTCGCCGCAATAAGGCAGGCCGGGGAGGGAGGGCTTGCCGCAGAAGTGGAAATCTGGGGATTTCGGGTCGCCCACCGGCCATTTGCACATCCGCTCGGTCAGCGACAGGATGGTCGCGCCCTTGGTTTCCTTCTTCTTGATCGGCGACGGCCGGCCCGACAGGCCCAACCGGTGCGCCTTGCCGATGACCGCATTGCGGGTGACGTTGCCCAGCACATCCGCGATCTCACTGGCACTCATCCCGCGCCCCCAGAGCTCCCGGAGTTTCTCGACCCGCTCGTCTGTCCAGCTCATCAAAGCCCCCGTTGAAACGCCCCACACCCCTGACGCCCGGGTCATGGCCCGGGGCGGCCGCATCCTGAAGCGCTGACCGCCACAGCCGACCGCCGCCACCCAACATCTTGTGGCGATACGCTCGAACAGTACCAGACTTGGCGACCGATGTGTAGGGGGGGCGTTCCCGAAATTTGCACTTTCGGGGAACCGCCCCCCGGCGGCCCCCCGGCGGACGTTCATGTAGCCGGTTTACTGACCCTGCGCCAGGGAGAATCCCGGGGCCCCGTCGAAGGTGTAAAGCCGGGCGGTCTGGACGATATCGAACCCGGCATCGGCCATGCGCACGATCAGGGCGGCGATGGCGTTCTGGGTGACGGTGGCGTCCGCCTCCCCCATGATGCGCAGTCGCCAGTGATCGGTGCAGAAGGTTTCCGGCGCCCCTTCCGGCCAGACCTTCTGACCGCGGTTGGAGATGACAGACAGTTTCAGCCCGTCCTGCACCAGGGGCAGCACGCGCCGGGCCATGGCATCGCCGTCCCCGCCGGTGTGATCGACGAAGATGTCGCAGCCGACCAGGCGCTTCACCGTATCCTTGCGGCTCTTCAGCTCGATTCCGGCGAAGCTGGCCTTGGCACCCACCTCATAGCTGGCGGGGGTCAGGGTGGTCGGCCGCTCGCCCAGGCGGTCGATCAGGTTCAGGGCGAAATCGCGGGTGCCGACCCGGGCCTTGGAGACGCCGCGCTTGAAGATGTCGACCGTGTGGATGCCGTCCTCGACCATCTTCAGCCAGGCGTTATGGATCTTCTCCGCCGCCCCGGCCTGGCCGATATGGACCAGCATCATGACGGACGCCAGGATCAGGCCCGACGGGTTGGCGATGCCCTTGCCGGCGATGGTGGGGGCGGAGCGGTGGATCGCCT
>JBJOKR010000276.1:0-4398 GCA_046045995.1 Pseudomonadota bacterium
GGGGGCCGTGGCGGCGGCGGTGCTGGGCGGGCAGGAACTGGGCCAGATGGCGGCGCAAGGCGCGCAGTTGGCCGTTGCCGGCTGGGGCCGCGGGCAGGAGCTGGAGGCGGACCAGCTGGGCATCCGCTACATGGCCAATGTCGGCTACGACCCGCGGGAGATGCCGACCTTCCTGGACAGCATGGGCCGCCACGCCCAGCTCCAGGCCCTGCTGGCCGGGCGGCCGGGGGCGGCGGACGGGTTCAGCTACCTGCAGACCCATCCCCCCACGGGGGAGCGGGTGCAGCGGGCCAACACCGCCGTGGCCGAACGGCCGGGCGCCGATTGGCGGGTGGAGCGTGACGGCTATCTGCGCCGCCTGGACGGGATGGTGTACGGCGACAATCCGGCCAATGGCTTCGTCCGCGACCGGGTCTTCGCCCATCCCTCCCTGGGTTTCCGGTTCCAGGTTCCGCCGGGGTTCCGCCTGCTGAACGGGGCGCAGCAGGTGACCGCAATCGGCCCGACGCCGGAAACGCTGATGATCTTCGACGGCGCCCGCGCCAAGGCCGCCCGCGACCCGGCGGACTACCTTGTCACCGAATGGGCCGGGCCCGGCCGGGTCCAGGGGGTGGGGCGGATCGACATCAACGGCATGCCGGCCGCCACGGGCACCGCCCGTCTGGATACCCGGGCGGGGCCGGTGGATGCCCGGCTGGTGGCCATCGCCTGGGAGGGGGTGTCTTCTACCGCTTCCTGTTCCTGTCCCCGGCGGGACGCACCACCACCCTCGACCCCCGTTTCCGGGAGACGGCGGAGAGTTTCCGCCCCCTCACCGCGGCGGAGCGGGTCGATCTGCGCCCCTATCGGATCCGAGTGGTGCAGGTCCGCCCAGGGGAGACGGCGGCGGATTTCATTGCCCGCATGCCCTATGGCGACTATGCCGAGGAACGGTTCCGGGTCATGAACAACATTCCCCCTGGCCAGCCCCTGGTGCCCGGCCAGTGGATCAAGATCGTGACGGATCGATGAACCTGCGGGGCTGCGCTTGCGGTGGGGACCGGCCCGGCGTACCGTCCGCGTCATGACCGCCGAAGCCAGCCACCGCAGCCTGTCCCCCGGGCGACGATCCAACACCGACAGCGCTGTCGACCCTGCCGCAGCGATGGTACATGGGGCCCGGCCCGCCGCACCCCGCCGCTTCCGCCTGCCGATCGCGGCGGTGCTGACCATCGGGTTCGGCGGATTGATGCTGGTGGCGGTGGCCAGCGTCCTGCTGATGGGGCTGATCACCACCGGGCGCAACACGACCGAGCTGCTGACCCAGCAGGCGCGCCTGACCATGGGTGGGCTGGAAACCCGGATCCGGAACCAGCTGGACCCGGCCCGGGCCCAGGTTGAATTCATGGCCGACCTGATGGTGTCCGGCACCCTGGACCCGACGGATGAGGCGGAGCTTGTCCGCCATCTGCGCACCGCCCTGGCGGCCGCCCCCCAGATCACCGGGGTGGGCTTCTTGAGCCCCGAGAATGATTTCGTCGTCGCCACCCGCCTGGGTCCCCGGCAGGTGAAGATGGATGTGGAACGCGGTGTCCATTGGGGGCCGGAGGTGTTGACCCTTGGCCGTCTTCTCGGGGGGCCGGTCTGGATCGATCCCTTCTGGGCCGATGACCTGAAGACCGGGGTATTGACCGTCCAGATGCCGGTCCGCCGCGACGGCCGTTTCCTGGGCATGTTGATGACCGGGGTCAGCCTGAAGGAGCTGTCCCGCTTCCTGGGGGATCTCCAGGCCGAAACCGGCCTGTCCACTGCCATCCTGTTCGATAACCTGTATGTGCTGGCCCATCCGGCCTTGGGCGACCGGGAATTCGATTTCTCCGGCATTGATGAGCGGGTGCGCCCGCCCCTGCCGACACTGGAGGAATTGGGCGATCCCGTCCTGGGCGCCATCTGGCAGCAGGTGGGGCCGGACGGGCTGACAACCGGGCTTGGCGATGAGCCGGCGGGTACGGTCGCCCAGATCCAGATCGCGCCCGATATACCGCCGACGGAGCTGGCCTTCCGCGATTCCGAAGTGGGGAGGGAGGAATATCTCTACCTGACCCGCCATCTGACCGATTACGGCGAACACCCCTGGACGCTTGCGATCGCCTTGAACGAGGCGGAAGTGTCGGCGGAGTTCCGGCGCATCGAGCTGATGGCTGGTACGGGGTTCCTGATCCTGATCGTCTCCGTCGTCCTGGCGCTATGGCTCGGTCGGCGCATCTCCAGCCAGATCAAGCGCATGGCCAGCGCGGCCGTGGCCGTTCGGGAACTGGATTTCGCCGCCATCCCGACACTTCCCGACAGCCGCTTCCGGGAGATGGCCGATGCTTCCAGCGCGTTCAACACCATGGTCGCCGGGCTGCGCTGGTTCGAAACCTATGTGCCCAAGGCCCTGGTGCTTCGCCTGATCAACCGGGAGGACGGGCCCGGCGGCATCGTCCTGTCGGAGGAGCGGGAGGTGACGGTGATGTTCACCGATGTCCGCGGCTTCTCCACCCTGGCCCAGTCCCTGTCGCCGCAGCAGACGGCCGATTGGCTGAACGCCCATTTCACCAGCATCGCCGCCTGCATCGAGGCGGAGGGCGGGACGGTGGACAAGTTCATCGGCGATGCGGTCATGGCCTTCTGGGGGGCACCCGACAGCCAGCCCGACCATGCCGCCCGGGCGTTGCGCGCCGCCCGCGCCATCGAGGCGCAGATCCGCCGGGAGGCGGAAGAGACCAAGGCCCTGGGCGGTTCCGGCGTGGTCTGCCTGCGCGTAGGCATCCATTCCGGCCCTGTCGTCGTCGGCAATATCGGGGCAGCCAGCCGTATCAACTACACCATCGTCGGCGACACGGTGAACACCGCCGCCCGACTGGAGGCTCTGGGCAGCAGCATGCTGGGAGAGGATTGCTGCGTCACCCTGGCCAGCGCCGAAACCATCACCGCCGCCGGGGCGGAAGCCGGCCCGGTGGAGGCGCTGGGCGATTTCACCCTGCGCGGTCGCACCGGTGCGGTGGAAGTGTACCGGTTGATGCCCACCGCCCAGGTGTAGGCCGTAGGTCGCGAGGAGCGAAGCGGATTGCGGCATGGCCCCCCGACCGTGATGCCCCCGCGCAAAAAAGAACGGCGCATCCGGGTGGACGCGCCGTCTAGTGGCAGAGACCGCAAGGGAGGAGACCCCCGGGGGTGCGGCCCCGGGGGGGAGAGGATCACGCTTCCAGGAGCAGGTCGCCCGCGACGGTGACACGCTTCATCATGGAGGACTTGAGCTTCATCATCGCCCGGTGTTCAAGCTGGCGGACACGCTCCTTGCTGACGCCGAGCACCTTGCCCAGCTCCTCCAGCGTGGCGCCGTCGTCGCGCAGGCGCCGTTCGGCGATGATCCGGCGTTCGCGGGGGGACAGCTCCTTCAGCGCCTCCGCCAGCCAGCGCGAGCGCATGCGGCTGTCGCGCATGCCGATCACCACATCCTCCGGGGAGGGGCGCTGGTCGGCCAGGAAATCCTGCCATTGATCGTCCCCACCCTCGGCGACGGGGGTGTTCAGGGACTGGTCGGCGGCGGCAAGACGCATTTCCATCGTCTGCACCTCCGTCTCATCCACGTTCAGTTCCACCGCGATCTTGCGGCGGCCGTCCGGCGAGAGGGAGGTGGCGGAGGGGCTTTCCTCGATCTTGGCCCGCAGGCGGCGCAGGTTGAAGAACAGGCTCTTCTGCGCGGCGGTGGTGCCGGTGCGGACGATGGACCAGTTGCGCAGGATGTAATCCTGCATAGCGGACCGGATCCACCAGGCGGCATAGGTGGAGAAGCGCACTTCCCGGTGCGGCTCGAACCGGGCGGCGGCCTGCATCAGGCCGACATTGCCCTCCTGGACCAGATCGCCCATGGGCAGGCCGTAATTGCGGAACCGCGACGCCGTGGCGACGACCAGCCGGGTGTAGCTGCGCACCAGCTCATGCAGGGCATCCTCCTCCCCGTCCTCCCGCCAACGCTTGGCCAGGTCGAATTCGTGGTCGCGGGAGAGGAGTGGTTCCTTCATCGATGCCTTGATGAAGGTCAGATTGGCCCGCTGGGTTTCCGGATCGTCGATATGCGCCATGTCCCTGTCCCCTTCGCTGCCGGTACCGGGCGTCCACCGGCCCGGCACCTCGTCTCGATTACCCTTGTTACGAAGGGCGATCGGCGTCGGATCACATGGTTTGGAAAATTTCTAATATGCGTCCAACCTGCGGATAAGGGGGGAGGCGCCCGTGTTCCCTCTGGCGTCCGTGTTGCCTCAGGCGCTGGGCGGCCGTTCCGCGGTCTTGTCCCACGCGGGCATGGACCCCCGGGCCGGCGGTCGCCGGCGGCACAGGTCCGCCATGCCGCCGATATCAAACCTCCACCAGCTC
>JBJOKR010000277.1:0-4368 GCA_046045995.1 Pseudomonadota bacterium
CAGGTCGGCCCGGCGGAAGATGTCCGCCAGGGTATGGGGGATGCGCTCCACCTGGCGCAGCACAGCCTCCCGGTCATAGGCGTGCACCACCTCGGCGGAGACATTGATGATCCCGCCCGCGTTGATGACGTAGTCCGGGGCGTAGAGGATCCCCGCCTGACGCACCATCTCCCCCACCGCATCGGTGGCAAGCTGGTTGTTGGCCCCGCCCGCGACGATGGACGCCTTGATCTCCGGCAGGCTCCGCTCGCCCAGCACGGCCCCCAGGGCGCAGGGGGCGAAGACATCGGCCTCCACCCCGTGAATGGCGGCAGGATCGACGGCGATCGCACCGAACTTGTCCACCATGCGGGTCACGGTGTCAGGATGGATGTCGCCGACCAGCAGGACCGCCCCCTCCTCCGCCAGGTGGCGGCACAGGTGGGAGCCGACATTGCCCAGGCCTTGCACGGCCACGCGCAGGCCCTTCACCGTGTCCAGGCCCAGCTTGTGCTTCACCGCCGCCTTGATGCCCAGGAAGACACCATAGGCGGTGAAGGGCGACGGGTCGCCGCTGGCGGCATCACCCTTGGACAGGCCGGCCACATGGCGGGTGGTCTGGCCCATGGTGTGCACATCGGCCACCGTGATGCCCACATCCTCCGCCGCGATGTAGCGGCCATTCAGGCTGTCGATCACCCGGCCGAAGGCGCGGAACAGGGCGTCGGACTTGTCCTTGCGGCTGTCGCCGATGATGACCGACTTGCCGCCCCCGAGCGGGAGACCCGCCATGGCGTTCTTGTAGCTCATCCCGCGGGAGAGTCGCAGCACATCGCGGACCGCCTCCGCTTCCCCGGCATAGGGCCACATGCGGCAGCCGCCGCAAGCGGGACCCAGGGCGGTGTCATGCACCGCGATGATCGCCTTCAGCCCGGTCGCCGCATCGCGGCCGAACAGGACCAGTTCGTGGTTGTCGAAATCGGGGGCCTCGAACACCATCACGGCGTCTCCTGCACTGGCGTCATCCTCCCCGGCCGGCCTTCGCCCCATGCCTGCCCATGGGCATGGTGGGTGGCGGGCCGCCGGTTCCCGTTTCCGCGGGATTGTGCAGCAATGTTATGGCCGTGATCCGCCAGGGGTCGATTTCGTTGTTTGGTCCCGGCCCGCACAATTCCGTCAGGTCGGAAGCGCGCGACGTAATGTCCTGTCCCCTGCCCTTGACATCGGCGGTGACAGCGATGTCAGCCGTCCCCTCGACCGGGGCGGGCGATCACCGACGGCGGTCGGGCCGCGGGCCTGTGGTGGGCCCAAGGGAGGGGCCGGGCCCACCCCTTGTGCCGGGGGCGGGCGGGGCGGCGGTCAGCACCGGCTCCCGCCGGGCGGGGCCAAACGACGGGGCCGGCCCCAGGGTGGGCGCCTGGCGCAGCGGCCCGTCCCCGCGCGGCATGCCGCCCCCGCGCGTGGGGCCGGGGCCGGGGCCGGTGGAGTGGGGCGGCAGCTTGCCCGGCTTCACCTTGCGCCGGCCGCTGAAACCCCAGGCCCCAGCCAGGAAGACCAGGATCACCGCGATCAGCCCCAGCACCCCGTAGCGCACCAAGTCGGTACCCAGCATGGATTGCAGATCGACGGGCCGCGTCCCATAGGGATCGGCGCCCCCTTCCGTTTCCACCCCTGCCCGGGCCGACGCCCGGGGCTGTTCCACCGTGCCACCGGAGGTGGGCCCGGCGCCCGATCCCGCCGTCGCCGCGCCCGTCGGCCCGGCACCGCCCAGGATAGTGCTGCCGTCATCACCACCGCCCGCGGCGGGGTCGGCCTGCACACTGGGGGCGGAGGGGGCAGCGCGGGGGATCACATCCTGTTCGCGCACCTGGGGGGTGGATGACCGGGCCCGGGCCGTGGGGTCGGCCAGATTGCCCATGGTCGGCTTTTCCGCCGATTCCCGGTCCGCCAGCATGCGGTCGATGGTGGACTGGTCCAGTCGCCCGGTCGCCCGCAGCCCGACCGAGCGCTGGTAGTTGGAGATGGCGGTGGCCGTGGCCGCATCCATCCGTCCATGGGCGCGCCCGTTGTAGAAACCGGCCTCATCCAGGATCTGCTGCGCCCATTGGATGGTCGCGGCGTTCGGCGCCCCCTGCTGCTGCTGCGATTGTGCCGCCGCGGTCCCGGCCACGGTAAGCGACAGGGGCAGCGGCAGGGCCAGGGCAACCGCCAGCAGGACCGGGCGGGTGGACAGGGTGAAACGGCGGAGGGGGGTCATGGCGCTGGCCGATGCTCTTTGCGGAAGGACCCGTCGGTGATAGCAGAGGTGTCGGAACCGGTCGAGATGGCGGCACCCACCCTCCCCCATCCGGTCGATGCCCTGCCCCATGCTATTGAGATGGACCGACGACGATGGCCGACCAGACACCGCCCCCGCTGCCCCGGCTGGACCGGTCGGTCCTGGATGGCCATCGGGAGGTGCTGGGCGATGAGACGGTGCGCGACGTGATCGCCCGTTTCCTGGATACAGCCCCGGCCACGGCCATGGCGGCGGCGGAAGCGGCGGCGGCAGGCGATCTCGTGATACTGGCGAAACAGGCGCACAAGCTGGCGGGCGGGGCGCTGACCCTGGGTCTGGCGGCCCTGAACGACATCGCCCGCCGGGCGGAGCATGAGGCCAAGACCGGCGCCCCCGCAGAGGCGATTGCCGCGGCCACCGCCCTGCCCGACGCCCTGGACGCCGCGCGACGGGAGCTTCAGGACTATCTGACCGGGCTTGGGCGATAAGTCGCGGATGAACGACGGGGGCTTGGGCGGCGCCAGCACCCCTGTCAGGTGATGTCGGCCCCCAGGCGATAGCCCAGACCCTTTTCCGTCATGATCATACGGGGGGAATTGCCGTCATCGCCCATCTTGCGCCGCAGCCGGCTGACCAGCACGTCCACGGTGCGGTCGCTGGGATTGCGGTCGGTGCCGGAAACGGCATCAATCAACTGATCGCGGGTGACGACCCGGCCGCCAGAGCGGACCAGAAGGGCCAGGAGTTCGAACTCCCCGCGGGTCACGCGGATCTCCTGCCCGTCCGGGTTGATCACGCGGCGGCGGGCCAGATCCATGGTCCAGCCGCCGAAGCGGCGCACCGTCCCCTCCGCCCGGCGCATCTTGCTGGGATGGGTCCGGCGGAGAAGGTTGCGGGCGCGGGCCAGCAATTCCCGCGGATTGGGCGGCTTGGTGACGTAATCGTCCCCCCCTGTCTCCAGCCCGAAAACCCGGTCATCCTCCCCCGCCCGGTTGGTGACGATGATGATGCCGACATTGGAGGTTTCGCGGATGCTCTTGGCGATGGAAAACCCATCCTCATCCGGCAGCTCGATATCCAGCAGGACCAGATCCGGCGGCTGACGCAGCATCGCTTCCCGGGTCTGCCGGCCATTCTCCGCCTCGGCGACAAGAAACCCGGAGTTGTGGAAATATCCCGCCAGCAATGCCCGGGTTGCCGGCTCGTCCTCGACAATCAGGACCAGGGGAGCGTCTGCGATCTCGGCCATCCGTTATACTGCCCCAGCGGCGGGCAGACCGTTCTGTTGTTTCGATAGGTCACAAACATACCACGACCGTCTGTTTTGTAGAGCAAATTCGCAGACGCGCGTGCTCGGGGGATGGGGGGCGGCCTGCCCGCGCCCCCCCTTGTCCGTCCCGCTGCGGTGCCCTTCCCCCGACGGTTGCCGGGTTCAGCCCCCCAGTTCCAGCAGGGAGGCATTGCCGCCGAAGGCGGTGGTGTTGACGGTCAGGGTCTTTTCCGTCGCAAACCGCAGCAGATAGTGCGGGCCGCCCGCCTTTGGCCCCGTGCCGGACAGGCCCTGGCCGCCGAAAGGCTGAACGCCGACGACCGCGCCGATCATGTTGCGGTTCACATAGGTGTTGCCGCAGACATTTGTCCGGAACAGTTCCTGCGCCCGGCCTTCCAGCCGGCTGTGGACACCGAAGGTCAGACCGTAGCCGGTGGCGTTGATCTGCTTCACGACTCGGGGCAGATCGGCGGCCTTGAACCGGACCAGGTGTAGGACCGGCCCGAACACCTCCCGCTTCAGGCTGTCCAGACCGGCGATCTCATACAGGCGCGGCCCGAAGAAGGTGCCGCCGGAGAGGGCAGCCGGAACCTCCACGGCCTTGATCAGCCGGGCCTCCTTGTCCATGCGGGCGGCATGGTCGACCAGGATGCGGCGTGCCGCCTCATCAATGACGGGGCCCACATCGGTTTCCGTCGTCCAAGGATCGCCCAGGCGGATCAGGTCCATGGCCCCGGCCAGCATATGGGCCAGATCGTCGGCGATCTCCTCTTGCGCGAACAGGACGCGCAGGGCCGAGCAGCGCTGACCCGCCGAATGGAAGGCGGAGGCGACGCAGTCA
>JBJOKR010000278.1:0-4352 GCA_046045995.1 Pseudomonadota bacterium
GGCTGGTGCGCGAACTGGCGGCCCAAGGGCACCGGGTCACCTTCCTGGAACGGGATATGCCCTGGTACGCCGGCCCCAACCGGGACCAGCCCCAGCCCAAAGGCTGCACCATCCATCTGTATGGGTCGGTGGAGGAACTGGTTGACCGCTTCACCGGCCTGGTGCGGGGGGCGGATGCGGTGATCGTCGGGTCCTTCGTGCCCGACGGGGCGGCGGTGGGCGACTGGGTCCTGGCGCAGACGGACGGGATCGCCGCCTTCTACGATATCGACACACCGGTGACGCTGGCGGCCCTTGCCGGCGGCGGGGCGGCCTATCTGCGTGCCGATCAGGTGCCACGCTATGCCTTGTACCTGTCCTTCACAGGCGGCCCGACCGTTACCCGGCTGGAGGGGGAGTTCGGGGCACCCATGGCGCGCGCCCTTTACTGTTCCGCCGATCCGGACCTGCACCGGCCGGACCCGGGGGCGGTGCGGTCCTGGGATCTGGGCTACCTGGGCACCTACAGCGCCGACCGGCAGCCGGGGCTGGACCGGCTGCTTCTGTCGGTCGCCCGCGCCCTGCCGGGGCGGCGCTTCGCCGTCGCCGGGCCGCAATACCCAGACAGCCTGCGCTGGCCGGGGAATGTGGAGCGGATCGAGCATCTGCCCCCCGACCGGCACCGCGCCTTCTACACCGGTCAGGGCTTCACCCTGAACATCACCCGGGCGGACATGGTGCGGGCGGGGTGGAGCCCCAGTGTGCGCCTGTTCGAGGCGGCGGCTTGCGGCACACCCATCCTGTCCGACCGCTGGGCCGGGCTGGATGCCCTGTTCCACCCGGGGCGGGAGATCATCATCGCCGACAGCACGGCGGATGTGGTGGCGGCCCTGACCACCCTGCCGGAGGGTCGGGCGAGAGCCTTGGGTGTGGCGGCGCGGGCGCGGGTTCTGGCGGCCCATACGGCGGCGCACCGGGCGGCGGAACTGGCGGCCTTCCTGGGTGAGGCCCGCGACCGCATGGCGGCCCGGCCCGCAAACCGCTTTACCACCCGGCGGCTTGTCGGGTAGGGGAGCGGTCGGGGCCGCTCCCGTGCCCTGGCTAGGAATGCGGAACCCATGTCGAAGCCCGGGCTTGAGGCCGGCAGCACGGCGCTGACCCCGGTGGGGCGGCGCCACCTGTTCGGCCGCTACATGAATTCGATCTTCAAGGACCATGCCTTCATCCGCATGGTCTACAAGAACATGTTCCGCATCTCCGACCGCATGTGGCGGTCCAGCCAGCCGACCCCGTCCCATGTGGAGGATGCAGGCCGGATGGGCATCCGCACCATCATCAACCTGCGCGGCCGCCGGGATGATTGCGGCAGCTACTTCCTGGAGGAACGGGCCTGCCGGCGCCACGGTATCACCCTGGTGGATTTCCCGGTGAATTCCCGGGATGCCCCCAACAAGGAGAAGATGCACCGGGCGCGGGAGATCTGGGCCGGGATCGAGTATCCGGCGCTGATGCACTGCAAGGCCGGGGCGGACCGGGTCGGCTTCATGAGCGCGCTCTACCTCCTGGTCCATGAGAAGAAGCCGGTGGATGAGGCCATGCGCATGCTGAGCTGGCGCTACGGCCATGTGAAGCAGGCCAAGACAGGCATCCTGGATCGCTTCTTCGAGGAATACCGGGATTACTGCGCCCATACGCCGATCGATTTCTACGACTGGGTCGATACGGTCTATGATCCAGCCGCGTTCAAGGCCCGGTTCATGTCCGCCTGGTGGGCCAATACCATCACCGAGACCATCCTGAAGCGCGAATAGCACCGGTAGCCGGTGTTTATGTCCGGCCGGGTTCCGGCCGGTTGGGGCAAGTACGTCCGCAGCGATCCGGGCCCCATTTGTTGCGGCGCCATCCTGCCCCCCTGACCGCCTTCACCCGAAACGAAACCGGCCCGATTCCTGGGGGGGAACCGGGCCGGTCGCGTCATGCGGGATGATGTGGGTGGTGCCTCAGCCCTTGATCAGGCGGCTCCACCAGCCCTTTTTCGGCTGTTCCACCGGCGGATTGACCACAATGGCCGGATTGGCGGGCTCCTCCACCGACGCCGCTGCGTCGGGGGCGGGCTCCGCAGCGGGCTCCGCCGCCGGGGCGGCATCGGCCACCGGCGCGGTCGGCGCTGCCTCGGGCACAGCGGTCTCCGCGGGGGCCGTGTCCTCGGCCGTCTTGCGGCGGCTGCGGCTCGGCCGCTTTTTCGGCCCGTCCTCTGCGGCTGGGGCGGTGGCAGGGGCGGCTTCAACCGTCACCGGTGCCGGGGCGGTCTCCCCCTCTCCATCGGCGGGCTTGCGGCGACCGCGGGCCGGGCGCTTGCGCGGTGCCTCCTCCGCCGGTGCGGGCCCGGCGGTCACCGGTGCGGCCTCGGCAGCAATGTCGGCGGCCACGGGCTCGGCCTCCTCCCCCGCGGTTTCGCCGTCATCCAGGGCAGCGGCGGGGCCGACATCGTCACCGGTATCATCGCCGCCGGTATCATCGCCGCCGGTATCATCGTCGCCGGCGCCATAATCAACGGCACCATCCTCACCGGCGAACTCCTCGCCGTTCGGGCCGGCCTCCCGTTGACGGGCACGGCGCCGACCGCCCCGCTTGCCGCGGCGGCGCTTGCGGCGGGCATCGCCATTGTCGCCATTGCCGTCGGCCCGGGCCTCCCCGATGCCGTTATCGGCATCGTCGCCGCCCTCATCGCCGGCATCGTCACCGGATCCGTCCTCATCCTCTTCGTCGTCGCCGTCGGTTCCGTCGGCAAGGGTGGTCGGAAGCTGGGCTTCGGCCGCGTCCAGGGCGCGGGATTCCGGGCCCACCTCGAAGCGGGACTCACCATTGCGGCGGCGGCGGCGGCGGCGGCGACGGCGGCCGTCGCGGTCCCGGTCGCCATTGCCCTGCGGACGCTCACCCGCCGTTTCGGCAACCGTTTCTTCCCCTTCATCCGCGTCCAGGTCATCGGGCTCGTCGGTGCCCTCATCCTCCGCTTCCAGGGCGCGATCGGTCTCGGCGAAGACCTTCTCGGCGCTGATGGCGGCCACGGGGCGGTCATCCTCCGGCCCGCGGGCGCGGATGCGCTCCAGCCGGTGCTCCGGCGGGATCAGGCTGTCATCGGCATGCATGAAGACACGCAGGCCGTACTTCAGCTCCATGATCGCGAGCGCGTCGCGCTTCTGGTTCAGGATGTAGAGCGCGATCTGCGTTGCGGCGGAGACGGTGATCTCCGACGACCGGCGCTTGATGCCCTCCTCCTCAATGGCGCGCAGCACGGCCAGGGCCGCACTTTCCATCGACCGGATCATGCCGGTGCCGCTGCAATGGGGGCAGCGCTCGAAGTTGATCTCCTGCAGGCTGGGGCGCAGGCGCTGGCGCGACAGTTCCAGCAGGCCGAACATGCTGATCCGGCCCAATTGGATCCGGGCGCGGTCGGCCTTCATCGCCTCCTTCAGGCGCTTCTCGACCGAGGCGTTGTTCCGCCCCTCCTCCATATCGATGAAGTCGATGACGATCAGGCCGGCCAGGTCGCGCAGGCGCAACTGGCGGGCCACCTCATCCGCGGCCTCCAGGTTGGTCTTCAGCGCCGTCTCCTCGATATTCCGTTCCTTGGTGGAACGGCCCGAGTTGACGTCGATAGCGACCAGCGCCTCGGTCTGGTTGATGACGATGTAGCCGCCGGACTTCAACTGGACGATCGGGTTGAACATCGCCTCAATCTGGCCTTCCACCTGGAAGCGGTGGAACAGCGGGATGTCATCGTCGTAGCGCTGGACCTTGCGCACATGGCTTGGCATCAGCATGCGCATGAAGTCCTTGGCGATGCGGTACCCGTCATCGCCCTCCACATGCAGCTCGTCGATATCCTCGCTGTACAGGTCGCGGATCGACCGCTTGATGAGGTTCGCCTCCTCATAGATCAGCGCCGGCGCGACCGATTGCAGCGTCTGCTCCCGGATACTGTCCCAGAGGCGCATCAGGTATTCCAGGTCGCGCTTGATCTCCGGCTTGGAGCGTTCGATGCCGGCGGTGCGCAGGATGACCGACATGCCGTCCGGCACATCCAGGCCTTCCAGCAGTTCCTTCATGCGCTTGCGGTCGGCCGGGTTGGTGATCTTGCGGGAGATGCCACCGCCCCGGGGGGTGTTGGGCATCAGCACGCAATACCGGCCGGGCAGGGACAGGTAGGTGGTCAGTGCGGCACCCTTGTTGCCGCGCTCCTCCTTCGTCACCTGGACCAGCAGGATCTGCCGGCGCTTGATGACCTCCTGGATCTTGTAGCTCTTCAACGGGCGGGCGGAGCGGGGCTTGCGGACCTCCTCCACCTCCTCCTCCACCGACTCGCCCTGGTC
>JBJOKR010000279.1:0-4276 GCA_046045995.1 Pseudomonadota bacterium
GCGGGGCCCGCTTGCGCTTCGGCTTCGCATCTCCCTCTGCCGGGCCGTCCGTCGCCCCATCTTCGGCCGCGGCGTCGGGGGCGGCTTCGGCTTCGGCGTCGGGGGCGGCATCGGCGGTCGCTTCGGGAGCGGCTGCGGCGGCCTTGGGCTTGCGGGACCGGGGGGCGCGCTTCTTCGGGGCCGGGGTGGTGGCGGCCTCCCCCTCGGCGGAAAGCGGGCTTTCCCCCTCCGCGCCGGTGGTGGCGGCGATCACTTCATCCGGGGTGGTGGGGGCGGGCAGGGTGTCGGCACCCGGCTCCTCCACCGCCGTGTCGGTATCGGCGATATCGCCGCCCACACTCTGCGTCCCGGTGTCGCTGCTCTCCGGCGCACTGTCGCCATCATGGTCGCCATCGTGGTAGCCGGTGTCACCGTGGTCGGCATGGTCACCGTGATCGCCATGGTCACCGTGATCGCCATGGTCGGCATGATCGCCGTTGTCCGCGTGATCGCCGTCATCGTAGCGGTCGCGGCTGCGCGCCTCCTCCTCTTCGCGGGCGGCGCGCTCATATTCGCGCATCAGCGCTTCGCGATCGGCGACCGGGATGCGGTAGTAATCGGGATGGATTTCGGAGAAGGCGAGGAAACCGTGCCGGTTCCCGCCATACTCGACAAAGGCGGCCTGGAGCGACGGCTCCACCCGGATGACCTTGGCGAGGTAGATGTTGCCTTTGAGCTGCTTCCGGGACGCGATCTCGAAATCCAGCTCGTCGAGGCGGTTCCCGTTCACAACGACAACCCGGGTTTCCTCCGGATGTGTCGCATCAACAAGCATACGCTTGGCCATATGTGTTCCCCATGGCGGCACTGCCGTCCTCCGCGCGACCCACGGACGACGAAGCGCGCCAACCGTTACGGGTGAAGCGGCGCGGCACGGGCCCGGACTTCCCGCCGAACGGCGCTCCACAGAGGCTGCCAGGACGGGGAGGGCACCGCACCGGGCACAGGCAGGGACAGGTGTCCCGGCATGGGCCGGCTTCGCGGTTCCTAAAAAAACCGCGACCAGGAAGCGCCACACCCGCGGGCCGCCGACGGCGGACAAGGCATCCGACGCGCGGGATCCGGGGGCCGACGCCCCGCCCCTGTCAGGAGGCGGTGCTGGTCGCAATCTGTCGCAGGGGTGAGATTAAACAGCCGTCACCCATTCCACAACGAAAGAATTCTCCTCTTTTCCACAGCGGGAAGCGTTGGGCCGGTGCGCCGCGGCAACAGGGGCGGGATGATGAGACGACGACTCATGATCGGGCTTGAGGACATTGATTCGCTTGGGATAGGATCGCCAGGAATGTCCCTTTTCGTCGGCTCCGTGGTGGTAGAGGCAGGGTTGCCGGCCGACAGGTGATGAGGGGCGGCGGATAAGGAACGCACGGGTGGCCCGGACCCCAGCGGCATTGGCATATGGGTTCATGCAAGCTCCCGCCCGCCAGGGTCGGCGCGGTGTGACCGCCCATGCTTGCTCCGACGGCCGTGGCCGCTTCGACCGCGCCAGCCGGTTGGCGCATGGTGTCGCGCCGACCGTGGGGGCGGTCTTCGCCCTTCTGGCCCTGATCCTCGTCGTCTGGATCGGGCAGGCCGGAACGGTTGCGTTGGCCGCGGACAGGCCGGTGCGGACGGCCGCCCTGGGCGGATCCGCCGATGCCTTCGCCATGGCGACGGAGGCGCGGGTCGGCGTGCATCCGGACAAGACCCGTTTCGTCCTGGACCTGACCCAGACCTCCCCTGTCCAGGTGGCTGCGGATGGATCGGGCCGTGAGGTGACCATCGACCTGTCGGCCATAGCCGTGATGCCGCGGGACCTTCCCGTCGGCCGCGGCCTGATCGCCCGTGTACGCCAAAGCGCGCCATCGGGGCCGGGGTCGCGGTTGGTGGTGGAAACGGCGGGACCGGTCACGGTGGCTTGGGCCGCGGTGATCCCTCCCCAGGACGGCCGCCCCCCGCGCTTCGTGCTGGATCTGGTGCCGGCCGTGGCCGCCGCGCCCGCCGTCGCCGCCACGGCGTCGCCCACACCCCCGGCCACCCCGGCGCCGGTGGTTTCCGTCTCCATGACCACGGCCCCGGCCCGGGCGGTCCCGCCCGCTGCCGTCACGCCGCCGGCCGCGTCGGGAACGGCCCCCGGGACCGCTCCCGGGACCGCTTCCGGGCCCGTGGCAGTGGCCCGCCCCTCCGCCTCCCTGGACCGGCGGGTGGTTCCGGTCGCGATCGGCGGGATGGGGGCGGCCGTTCCGGTGCCCCGGCCCCGACCGTCCGTGCCGGAGCGACCCCTGATCGTCATCGATCCCGGCCATGGCGGCCAGGACCCGGGCGCCACCGCTGTGAACGGCATGTTCGAAAAGGACATAACCCTGTCCACGGCCAAGGAGTTGAAGGCCCAGCTTGAGGCGACGGGGCGCTATCGTGTCACCCTGACCCGCAGCCGCGATGCCTTCATCCGCCTGCGTGACCGGGTCGCCATCGCGCGGGAGGCTGGGGCGGATCTGTTCATTTCCCTCCACGCGGACAGCATCGGTCGCAAAGGGGTGCGCGGCCTGTCAGTCTATACCCTGTCGGACAAGGCCACCGACCGGGAGGCGGAGATGCTGGCCCAGCGGGAAAACCGGGCCGACAGTGTCGCCGGTCTGGACCTGACCGGGGCGACGGATGATGTCGTCTCCGTCCTGATCAGCCTGGCCCAGCGGGACACCCGCAACCAGTCCCTGCGCTTCGCCGCCCTGGTGGTGGGGGAGGCAGGGAAAGGCGGGGTCACCCTGCTGAACCGTCCCCAGCGCTCCGCCGGGTTCGCCGTGCTGACCGCACCGGATGTCCCCTCCGTCCTGATCGAGCTGGGCTACCTGTCCGATCCGCGCGATGCCAAGCTGCTTGCCAGCGGGGCCCACCGCCGGGCCCTGGCGCGGACGCTGGTCCGGGCGATCGACGGCTATTTCCGGCCGGGCCTGTTGGCCGCCCGCTCCTGACCGGCCCGCTCCCCTCCGTGCCGGGCGGGGCATGGCAGGTCATCCGGCCTTGAGGGCGACACATTCGGGGATAGGCTGTAGCATGACTGGTCTGATCGGGCTGGTTCCGGTAGGGAACCGTCCCGATATGGCTGATCCTCCCGTTCAGTTGCCCCGCGGTCTGTTCCGATGCGCTATCTCATCGCCCTGCTGTCCCTCACCCTCCTGCTCGGCCTGGCCGGGGCGGGCACTGTTGTCTGGGGGCTATGGCATTTCGGCAAGGGGCTGCCGGAGCATCGCCAGCTGGCCGATTACCAGCCCTCCGTCACCACCCGCGTCCATGCCGGCGATGGGCGCCTCATCGCGGAATTCGCGACGGAGAAGCGGGTCTTCGTCCCGTTCGAGGCGATGCCCCGGCGGCTGGTCAATGCCTTTGTCGCGGCGGAGGACCAGAATTTCTGGACCCATTCGGGGGTGGACTGGCTCGCGGTGGTCCGCGCCCAGCTCACCAACCTGAAGAACATGGGCAGCGACCGCCGGCCCATCGGCGCCTCCGGCTTCACCCAGCAGGTGGCGCGCATCTTCTTCCTGGACAATGAGGTGAGCTACGCCCGCAAGATCCGGGAGGCGATCCTGGCCTACCGCCTGGAACGGGCGATCGGCAAGGAGCGCATCCTCGAACTCTACATGAACGAGATTTATCTCGGGAACCGCGCCTATGGGGTGGCGGCGGCGGCGCTGAATTATTTCGACAAGTCGATGGATGAACTGACCATCGCCGAAGCCGCCTTCCTCGCCTCCCTGCCAAAGGCGCCGGACCGGTATTTCCGGGAGCGGTTCCGCGGGGCCGCCATCGCGCGGCGCGACTATGTCATCGGCCGCATGCTGGAGGATGGCTACATCACGCCGGAGGAGGCGGAGGCCGCCCGGGCGGAGCCGCTGGAATTCCGCGCCGCGCGTGGCATCCAGATGGTGGAGGCGGATTATTTCGTGGAGGAGGTGCGCCGGGAGCTGTTGGCCGTCTATGGCGAGCAGAAGCTCTATGGCGGCGGGCTGTCCGTCCGCACCACCCTGAACCCCGATCTTCAGGAGATCGCGCGGCGGGAACTGCGCAACGGCCTGATGGCCTTCGACCGGCGCAAAGGCTGGCGCGGCACGGTGGCCAGGCTGGAGAGTTTCGACGGCTGGCGTGACCGTCTGGCGGAGGTACGTCGGCCCGCGGGGGCGGAGGACTGGCAGCTTGCCGTGGTGCTGGAGACGACGGATCGGGAAGTGCTGATCGGTCTGGCCGACGGCAGCCGCGGCCG
>JBJOKR010000280.1:0-4249 GCA_046045995.1 Pseudomonadota bacterium
TCTCCGGCCCCGGTCAGGTCGCGCAGCTGGGCCTGCGCCGCCTCCGGCACGAACTTGGCGATGGGGCCCTTGCCCGCCCCGCCTTCAAACAGGATATAGCCCAGGCCGGGCGCACCCTGGCCCTTGCCCAGTCGTTCAGCTGGTCGAAGAAGCTGCGCGGCCGGTCGCCGACCGCGGGCGCGCGGATGGCGCGGACCACGCCGCCCTTCTCGATCACGCCGCGGAAGGCCTTGAACTCCACGTCGTCGCGCTTGAACACGGCCGTGACGTCGGTGATCACCAGCGGGTTGCGCAGGTCGGGCTTGTCATTGCCGTATTTCAGCATCGACTCCTCGTACGGGATGCGCACGAAGGGGTACGGGCTGACGGATTTCTTCACCCCGGTGAAGCTGCTGAATTCCTCGAAGATGCCGTGGATCACCGGCTCGATGGCGGCGAACACATCCTCCTGGGTGACGAAGCTCATCTCGAAATCGAGCTGGTAGAACTCGCCGGGGGAGCGGTCGGCGCGGCTGTCCTCATCCCGGAAGCAGGGGGCGATCTGGAAATACCGATCGAAGCCGGACACCATCAGCAACTGCTTGAACTGCTGCGGCGCCTGCGGCAGGGCGTAGAACTTGCCCGGATGGTTGCGGGCGGGCACCAGGAAGTCCCGCGCGCCCTCGGGGCTGCTGGCGGTGAGGATCGGCGTCTGGAACTCGGTGAAGCCCTGGTCGATCATGCGGCGGCGGACCGACGCGATGACGCGGGAGCGCAGCAGGATGTTCCGCTGCATCTTCTCCCGGCGCAGGTCCAGGAAGCGGTAGCGCAGGCGCAGTTCCTCGCCCGCGTCCTGGTCGCTGTTCACCTGCAGCGGCACCTGGTCGGCGGCGGACTGGACCTCCAGGTCCTGCACCTTCACCTCGATCCGGCCGGTGGGCAGCTTGTCGTTCACCGTCTCCGCCGTGCGCGCCACCACCTTGCCGGTGACGGTGATGACGGATTCGACCCGCAGGGATTCCGCCACCTGGAAGGCCGGGTTGGAGGTATCGACCACACACTGGGTCAGGCCGTAATGGTCGCGCAGGTCGATGAACAGCAGCTGGCCGTGATCGCGCTTGCGGTGGATCCAGCCCGACAGGCGGACGGTCTGGCCGGCATGCTCCTCCCGGAGCTGGCCACAGGTATGGGTGCGATAGGCGTGCATGGGTCTCGGGACCTTGGCTGATCGGGTGCTGCAACGGGAGACGCGGCGGACCCGAGGGGCCCACCGGCGGCGGGCAACACCGCACGGTTTGGGGCGGATTGTCAAGGACGGGGCGCACCGCCCTGCGGGTGCCCCCTTTCTGCGCCGGGGCGGCCATGCTAGACCCTAGGGCATGACGCTCATCACGACCACCGCCGATCTCGCCGCCTTCGTCGACCGACTGAAGGGGGCGGAGTATGTCACCGTCGATACCGAGTTCATGCGGGAGAAGACCTACTGGCCGCAGCTTTGCCTGGTGCAGGTCGGCGGGCCGGAGGAGGCTGCGGCCATCGACCCGCTGGCCCCGGGGATCGATCTCGCGCCGCTGTTCGCCCTGATGGCGGATGAAGGGGTGCTGAAGGTCTTCCACGCCGCCCGGCAGGATATCGAGATCTTCTTCCACTTGACCGGCCGGATCCCCAAGCCCCTGTTCGACACCCAGGTGGCGGCCATGGTCTGCGGCTTCGGCGATCAGGTGGGGTATGAGACGCTGATCACCAAGCTGACCACCGCCCGGATCGACAAGTCCAGCCGCTTCACCGACTGGGCCCAGCGCCCCCTGACGGAACGGCAGCTGACCTATGCCCTGTCGGACGTGACCCACCTGCGCCCGGCCTATGAGAAGATCGCCAAGCGGCTGGCCCGCACCGGCCGCGCCGGCTGGCTGGATGAGGAGATGGCGGTCCTGACCGATCCCGCCACATACCGGCTGGACCCGGAGGATGCGTGGAAGCGCCTGAAGGTCCGCGCCGACAAGCCCCGGTTCATCGCCATCCTGAAGGAGGTGGCGGCCTGGCGGGAGCGGGAGGCGCAGCGCAAGGATCTGCCCCGCAACCGGGTCCTGCGGGATGAGGCGCTGGTGGAAATCGCGGCCCACGCCCCCACCAGCATCGACGACATCGCCCGCACCCGCGGCCTGGGCGCCGGCATGGCGAACGGCCGCTACGGCACGGAACTGCTGGAGGCGGTGCAGCGCGCCCTGTCCATCCCGGAGAAGGACCTGCCCCGCCCGGAAAAGCGGGTGGAACCGCCCCAGGGCCTGGGCCCCATCGTGGAACTGCTGCGGGTCCTGCTGAAAATGGTGGGCGACGATGCGGAGGTGGCAAGCCGCCTGATCGCCAATGCCGCCGACCTGGAAGCCATCGCCGCCGACGACCATGCCGACGTCCCCGCCCTGAAGGGCTGGCGCCGGGAGGTGTTCGGGGAGGCGGCGCTGAAGCTGAAGCACGGCCGCCTGGCCATGGCCGTGGACGGCAAGCGGGTGAAGCTGGTGGAGCTTTGACCGGCGGGGCGTCGCCCCGGCCCGTCTGCGCTTCTTGCGACCTACGGCGGATGGGCCCGTAGGTCGCAAGCAGGGCGAAGCCCGAATTGCGACGTCGGCGCCGCCCCGGATCACCCCCCGTAGGTTGGTGCGAGCGTAGCGAGGGCCGACACCTCAAGGACACCGGTGTGTCGCCCCTCGGGCCTTTGGCCCTCGCAGCGACCTACGATTCGAGCAACTGTTCCGCCAGCGTGAGGTCGGCCGGCTTGTCCACGTCCACCGCCGCCCGGCCGAAGGGCATTTCCACGATGGCGCCGGCGGCGCCGGTGATCGCTTCCAGGCGTTTCAGCGCATCGGTCAGGGTCAGGCCACCCATGGCGAATTTCGCCACCGCCACCGGCCCCAGCAGGGTGATCAGCTTCAGGGGGTTCTTGCGGTCCTGCTCCACCTGCTGCCAGGTCTCCACCAATCCCGCCGCGGCGGGGGTGCGGAAGGCGAAGAGGTTGCAGCCGGAGAACTGGCCGTCGGCGAAGCGCAGCCAGGTGCGCTGGGTCGTCGGCACGTCCCGCTCCACCACCTCCCGCCGGGCCAGGGCGGCGGCAACATCGGCATCGGCGGGGACATGGGTCCAGAAATGGGTGACCCAGGCGGGGTCCAGCAGGGCGTGGTCCGCCGTTGTCGCCAAGAGCGGTGTGCCCACCGCCTGAAGGGTGGCGGCGACCGATCGGGCCGGGCTGCCCGCGGCGGGCAGGATGCGCAGCCGCCCGGATTCCAGCAGCAGTGCCAGTTCCCCATCCCCCTGCACCAGATCCGGCCGCTCGATGGAGACCAGAAGATCCCCCACGACCGGGCTTGCCAGCAGGGCCCGCACCACCCGGCGGATCATCGGCACTCCGCCCACGGGCAGGAAGGCCTTGTGGCTGACCCCGGCCGCCACGGCCATGGGATCATCCGGCCCGCGGGACCCGGCCAGGATCAACGCCGGAACAGGGGCAGCGGTCGTGCCGGGGCTCACAGGCTTTTCCCGTAGATGCGGTAGGTCTTGTAGGGCACGCCCCCGATCCCCTCGGTGATGCGGCGCATGGAGATGTTGTCCTCCAGGATCCAGGACAGCTCGAACGTCTCCATCCCCCGCTTCAGGCAGGCATCCCGGGTCGCCTTGATCAGCAACCAGGGCATCATGCCCCCGGACAGGCCCTTGGCGAATTTGCGCTTCACCCCCATCAGGGGGACGCGGCCGGATTTCAGACCCTTCACCTTCAAGCGCCACAGCAGCTTTGCCCAGCCGAAGGGCAGCAGGCTGCCGCCCAGATCGCGGATCGCCTCATTCAGGTTGGGCAGGCAGACGACGAAGGCCGCCGGTTCCCCGTCGATCTCCACGAACCAAACCAGATCCTTCTGGATCAGCGGCCGCAGGGTGGTGGCGAGGTGTTCGGTATCCGCATCGGTCAGGGGGACGAAGCCCCAGTTGTCGAACCAGGCGGCGTTGAAGATCTCCGTCACCACCCGGATTTCCTGCGCATAGCGGGACATGTCCAGCGGGCGCAGGCGGGTCCCCGGCGGCAAGGGTTTCTCCAGCCGCTTGCGCACCGCCTCGGGGAAGCCATTGCGGATGTCGTAGAGGTAGGCAATGACATCCTTGGACTTGGTATAGCCCAACGCCTCGATCCGCCCCGGCAGCCAGGGGCGGTCATGGGGCATCATCATCGCGGGCGGGGTGTCATACCCCTGCACCAGAAGCCCCGTCTCCTCATTGATGGACA
>JBJOKR010000281.1:0-4239 GCA_046045995.1 Pseudomonadota bacterium
ATCGCCGCCGCCGCCAGGGGTACGGGCAGGGGGGGCGGCTGTGGTGTCGCTTCGGGAGCAGGAGCCGGCCGATGGGCGGGGTGTGGTGCGGTGGGGGATGAGTGGTGGGAGGCAGGTTGGGACAGGGGCGGGGCGGGGGCCGCGGGCCCGGGCGCCGCCTTCATGATCCGCTCCCCGTTTCCAGGGCGATTGCCCGGCATTCCACCGGGCAGGCATCGCCGCCGCAGGCCTGCTCATCGCACAGGCGGCACAGGTGGTCCGCCTGGAGCCGCCCGGTGGTGACTGCCGCCAGCACCTGATCCACCGCCCAGGCCAGATGCCCGCGCCCGGCAGGGTCCAGCCCCGCCAGGGCCCGGGTGACCGCATCCGCCCGGGCGCGGCGGATCCCGTCCGCCATGGTACGCCCCGCCGCTGTCAGGGTCAGGCTGACCGCCCGCCGATCCTCCCGCCCCGGCCCCTTGGTCACCAGCCCGTCCGCCGCCAACTGGTCCACCAGCCGGACCGTGACCGAATGGGTCAGGTCCAGCACCCGGGCCAGGGCCCCGATGCTGTCCCCCGGATACTGGGCGATGGTGGTCAGGGCGGCACAGGCACTGGCACTCAACCCCGTCACGTCCCGCGCGGCGGCGATCTGGGCATCGGCCAGGGCAAGGGCCAGGGCGGCGAGACGGTTGGGCAGGGGATCGTGTGTCATGGATCTGATATATTCAGACTGAATGTATATGGGAAGGGGGATTGTCGTTTTAAACCCCTCTCCCCTTGAAGGAGAGGGGTTTTGCAGCACCGCCCCTCCCTGCGGGCGTTGACGGCGGGGTGGGGGTGGGGGCAGCTTTGGGGCCGGTTTGGACGGTGACGGGGCGGGTGTGATGAAGGCGGGGAATGCGGTGTTGTCGGGGTACGGCACCACCATCTTCGAGGTGATGTCCCGGCTGGCCGATCAGCACAAGGCGGTGAACCTGGGCCAGGGCTTCCCCGATGACCGCGGCCCCCCGGCGGTGGTGGAGGAGGCGCGGCGCTGGCTGGCGGAGGGCTGGAACCAGTATCCGCCGATGATGGGCCTGCCCGCGCTGCGCCAGGCGGTGGCCGACCATGCCCGTCGCTTTTACGGGCTGGAGGTGGACTGGGCGCGGGAGGTGATGGTCACCAGCGGTGCGACGGAGGCGCTGGCCGCCTGCCTGTTCGGCCTGCTGGAGCCGGGGGATGAGGTGGTGCTGTTCCAGCCCCTGTATGACAGCTATGTCCCCATCATCCGCCGGGCCGGGGCGGTGCCCCGCTTCGTCACCCTGGACCCGGCAGCGGGATGGGCCGTGCCGCGGGATGATCTTGCCGCCGCCTTCGGCCCGCGCACCAAACTGGTGATCCTGAACAATCCCCAGAACCCCGCGGCCAAGGTCTGGACCCAGGCGGAACTGGCCCTGCTGGCGGATCTGGTGACGGCGCACGATGCCTATGTGGTCTGTGACGAGGTGTATGAGCATCTGGTCTTCGACGGGTGCTGCCACATCCCGCTGATGACCCTGCCCGGCATGCGGGAGCGCAGCTTGCGCATCGGCTCGGCGGGCAAGACCTTCAGCCTGACCGGTTGGAAGGTGGGCTATGTCACCGCCGCCCCCGCCCTGATGCAGCCGGTGGCGAAGGCGCACCAGTACCTCACCTTCACCACCCCGCCGAACCTTCAGGCCGCGGTGGCCCTGGGGCTTGGCCTGGGGGATGATTACTATGCCGGGCTGGCGGGGGACATGCAGGCGAAGCGGGACCGGCTGGCCGCCGGGCTGACGGGCGCCGGGCTGACCATCCTGCCGGCGGCGGGCACCTATTTCCTGATCGCGGACATCGCCCCCCATCTCCGCGTTGGCGAGGATGACCAGGCCTTCGCCCGCCGCCTGATGGAGGAGGCGGGCGTGACCACCATCCCCGTCAGCGCCTTCTACGAAACCGACCCGCCGCGCCACCTGATCCGGTTCTGCGTCTGCAAGCAGGATGCCGTGCTGGATGCGGCGGTGGAGCGGCTGACGCGCTATTTCGGGGCGTGAGCGGCGGTTCCCTGCCGCCGGATGGCCGCCATCGCCATGCCCAGGGCCAGGGTGGCGATCCAGATCATCCGGCTTTGGTACCGGTCGTGGGGATTGGCCAGCGCCCCGCTGATGACGGCATTGCCCAGCAGGGCCAGCAGCAGGAACAGGGCCAGCGCCCCCAGATCGGCCCGCCCGCGGCGGAAGGCCAGAAAGGCGGCCAGCACCAGCCCGGCCAGGGACAGATGCGCCACCGGCACATGCAGGGTGTTGACGGCATCGAACAGCGCCTGGGTCATCTGGCCGTTCTGCTGTCTTGCGGCGGCGAATCCTGGCTGGGGCACCAGCTCCCGGAAGACCCAATTCGTCACCTCCTGCCATTCGTCCAGGCCGTCCCCCGTTTCCACCTCCCCCAGCTGGGCGAGGGTGGAGGTGAGGGAGGTGGCGAGGACCGCCCCGGGATGGGCTGCCACGCTTTCCCTGACGATGCGCGCCAGCTCCGCATCCGCCCCGCCCCACCAGCCGATCTCCCGGAATGGGCTGTCGTCATGCCAGATGAAGTCATTGGCGGTGGCGGGCAGCCGGTCCCGGTAGGCGCAAAGGCGGATGTCGGCCCGCGGGCATTCGGCGTCCAGCCAGCGCTGCACCACCCCATCCTGCAACAGCCGGCCGAAGATGAAGACCGGGCCGCCGGGGGTATATGTGGCCTTGCCCACCAGGGCCAGATGCAGCAGCGGCATCAGCAGCAACGACGCCACAACCACCCCCGCCACGGGCAGGGGGCGGACCCGCAGGTCCCAGCCCTGCCATCCGGCCAGCACCCTTGCGGCGACGGTGACCAGCACCAGCCCTAGGGCAAGGGCCATTGCCGACATGTGCGACAGCAGCCCCAGCAGGGCCAGCAGGGCAAGCCCCGCCCGCTCCCCCCGCCCCAGATGTTCCCACCGGAATCCCAGCAGCCACAGGGCCAGGACCAGCAGGGGCAGCAGGATGTCCGGCATCAACTGTCCAGTGAACCAGCCGATGCCGGTCAGGGCGGACAGGACGGCCGCCACCAGCGCAGCACCCCGCGCATCCCCCCCCAGCCCATGGGTGCGCAGCAGCAGATGCACCAGCCACAGGACCAGGGCCGCCTGCGCCAGCACCGGCCCCCACAGGGTCACCCACCCGCCCGATGCCGCCCACAGGAACAGGCCGTAGAACAGGGACCGGCCCGGCTCCAGATCCATTTCCAGCACCCGGCGGACATAGCCCGCGGTGTCGAAGAAAACGATGGGCCAGCCGTTCCACAGGGCCGGCGCCAGCAGCGCCGCCACCCCGAACAGGCACCAGAGCGCTGCCGCCGGGCGGGGCAGGCGGCTGTGGATCGGGTGGGGCAGGGAGCCGGGGTCGGGGGCGGAATTGGGCATGGTGGAACCGGTATGGCGGGCGGATGGGGCGGAACAGTGGCGATCATTGCTGAAAACGGGCCGATGTAGCATGGTGCCGGGGGTTTTCCGTCATCCGATCGACGGGGCCGCACCGCTGCCATATTCCGGGCCTAGGCCGGATATGGGGGGTGGGGTACCTGGGCGGTTGTGCGAATCCCACCGTTGTGCTGATTGCCCCCCGCCCGATTTCCGTTTCCGGTCCGAGCCTGCACGCCATGCCGCGTCCCACGCCGCGTCCCCTTGCCGCCGCCCTTGCCGCCCTTCTGGGCACCGTCTCCGCCCTGGCCCTGCCCATGGCGGCGGTGCCCGCCCGGGCGCAGGCGCCGTCCGCCCCGGCGCAGGCGCCGTCCGTCCCGGCACAGCCTGCGGTACCGGCGCAGCCCGCCGAGGCAGCCCAGCCCGGCGCGCCGGGGGCCGAAGCGGCGGCCCCGCCGCGCAGCCCCACCTCCGCCCTGCCGGATTCGGCCCTGCCGCAGCCCTTCGGCTTCACGGGGCTTGAGGTGTCGGCGGAGCGTGACCGGCCCCAGGCCTGCTTCGCCTTCAACCGCGATCTGCCCCGGCCCAGCCGCCGCGGGCCCGATCTGGCTTCGTTCGTGACGGTGACCCCGGCGGTGCCGGACCTGTCCGTGCTGGTGCGCGACCGGGACCTGTGCCTGGAGGGATTCGCCCATGGCGGCACCTATACCGTGACCCTGGCCGCCGGCCTTCCCGCCCGCGACGGGGCGGAGGTCCTGGCCGAACCCGCCACGCGGGAGGTGACGGTGGCCGACCGGCGCCCGGCCCTGTCCTTCCGCGGC
>JBJOKR010000282.1:0-4203 GCA_046045995.1 Pseudomonadota bacterium
CGCGGGGCAGGGGACGACCTTCACCATCCGCATCCCCCGCGTCGTCACCCAGGTGCCGGACACGGGCATGCCGACGGCGGAGTGGTGACCCTGGGTCTTTGCCGCAGATCGGGATTTCACCACGGGGGTAGGGGGGCACGGCGCGGCGTCAGTCCCTTGATCCAGCGCCGCAGGCGGTGATGTAGGCGCGCTTCGCGCGGGGGTGGACACCAAGATCACCAAGATCACCAAGGTCCTGCCTGCGAGACACCGTGACCACCATGAAACGCCGTGACCACCCTGAAACGCCGTGACCGCCGTGCCGCCGTGGTGAATGAAACCACCCTCTCGTTCAGGGTTCTCGCCCGATCAGCAGCACCGTCGGCGTCCCGGGCCCCTTGGTGACCTTCGTGTCCTTGGTGTTGCCCCCGAAAACTTTTGCCAACCTCAAGCGGCGCGGGTGCCGCCGACGGTCAGGCCGTCGATGCGCAGGGTCGGTTGGCCCACGCCCACCGGCACCCCCTGGCCCTGCTTGCCGCAGACACCGATGCCGGGGTCCAGGCAGCTGTCATTGCCGATCAAGGCGACCTTGGTCAGGGCGTCCGGCCCGTTGCCGATCAGGGTGGCGCCCTTCACAGCCGGGCCGATCTTCCCGTCTTCGATCAGATAGGCTTCGGAGGCGGAGAACACGAACTTGCCCGACACGATGTCCACCTGCCCGCCGCCGAAATTGACAGCATAGAGCCCACGCTTGACGGAGGCGATGATCTCCTCCTTCGGCTTGTCGCCGCTGCGCATCACGGTGTTGGTCATGCGCGGCATGGGCTGGTGGGCGAAGGACTGGCGCCGGCCGTTGCCGGTGGGACGCACCCCCATCAGGCGGGCGTTCATCCGATCCTGCATGTAGCCAACCAGGATCCCATCCTCGATCAGGGTGGTGCAGCCGGTCGGCGTGCCCTCGTCATCCACGGTCAGGGAGCCGCGCCGCCCCTCAATCGTGCCGTCATCGACGACGGTGACACCGGGGGCCGCCACCCGCTGGCCCATCAGGCCTGAGAAGGCGGAGGTCTGCTTGCGGTTGAAGTCGCCCTCCAGCCCGTGGCCGATCGCCTCATGCAGCATGACCCCACACCAGCCGGGGCCCAGGACAACCGGCATCTCCCCCGCCGGGGCATCCACCGCCGCGAGGTTGACCAGGGCACCGCGCAGCGCCTCATCCACATGGGCCTGCCACGTGGCGGGCTCCAGGAACCGTTCATAAGTGGTGCGCCCGCCGGAGCCGTAGCTGCCCGATTCCATCCGGTCTCCCTCGCCGACGACGACGGAGACGTTCAGCCGGACCAGGGGGCGGATATCGGCCACCCGGCTCCCGTCAGCCCGCACGATCTGCACCGCCTGCCATTCCCCCGACAGGGAGCAGGAGACCTGCCGCACCCGGCTGTCCTTCGCCCGGGCATAGGCGTCCACCTGCTCCAGCAGCTTCACCTTCACCTCGAACGGGACAAGGGAGAGGGGATTGTCGCTGGCATAAAGGGCGCGGTTGGTGCCCACCGGCGGCTCGGCGTAGATCCCACCATGGCCGGCATGGACGGCCTTGACCGTGCTTCCAGCCCGGCGGATCGCATCCTCGGTCAGGACGGAGGCATGGGCGTACCCCGTCGCCTCCCCCGCCACGGCGCGCAGGCCGAAGCCCTGGGAGGTGTCGAAACTGGCGCTGCGCAGCTTGCCGTCATCCCAGGCGAAGCTCTCAGACTGGGCGTATTCCAGATACAGTTCCCCGTCGTCCGACCCATGCAGCGCCTCCGCCACAATGCCCTCCATTCGGGACCGGTCCAGGCCGGCGCGGGTGAAAAACAGATCTTCGGTCTGGGACAGAGCGGACATACGGGGGTTCCTCCGCGGATGGAGCAAGGGGGGCGACCGGGTCGGCGAACACGGGACCGTTCCGTCACAATGGCGATCATCAGCCTGTCCGGCAACCCTTCCCACACGCGGACAGGCTTCCCAACCGCCCCCCTTGCCGACCCCCTTTGCGGCAGTTGTCGGCGGTTCGGAGTCGCCCGGAATGGATCCCGGATCGTTTATGGGCCGAATGGTTAAGCGTCACCCGCCGAAGCAAAGGGTTGCGTATCCGCCTGCGCCTTGATCTGCGTCAGGCTGCGACGCATTGCCCGATCCCCTGGGAACCCGCCATTCGCGGGACTTTCTTTACGCGGGCGGGCCCCGCCGTTATGGTCTGCGACGATATGTGCGCCCCGTCACAGGGGCGTTGCCTGTTGTTCGACTGCCTGTCGCGCGTGTAGGTTCCCCCGACGCCTGAAAAGGGTCGGGGCACGCCCATGCCGTGACGTCTCCCGAGCGGGCGACCGCATGGCCGCCCCCAGACCGGAGCCGGCCGACCCGGCGAGGCCAAAAGGGGCGCCAGTCCCCGACAACGACGAGAGTGGTTAGGGATGTCTCTACGCAAGATCGGCGCCGCAGTGTCGGCCTTTTTCGTTTCCGCCCTGGTCAGCGGCATGGCCCTGGCGCAGGACGCGACCAATGTCGGGGCGCCGCAGCCCTGGCAGATGGGTTTCCAGCAGGCCGCTTCCCCGGTGAAGGAGCAGCTGGACAGTTTCCATGACCTGCTGCTGGTGATCATCACCGCCATCACGCTATTCGTGCTGGCGCTGTTGATCTATGTGGTGATCCGTTTCCGTGCCGCCGCCAACCCGGTGCCGTCGAAGACGACCCACCACACCTGGCTGGAAGTGGCCTGGACCGTCATCCCCGTGGTCATCCTGGCGGTGATCGCGGTGCCGTCCTTCCGCGTCCTTTACTACATGGACAAGGCGCCGAATGCGGAGATGACCATCAAGGTCACCGGCTACCAGTGGTACTGGGGGTATGAATATCCGGACCATGGCGGTGTCACCTTCGAGAGCTATATGAAGCCGGAGAATGAGGTGGCCGACCGGAACCTCCGCCTTCTGGAGGTTGACAACCGCGTCGTCGTGCCGGTCGGCACCGACATCCGCGTCCTGGTGACTGCCGCCGACGTCCTGCATTCCTGGGCCGTGCCGGCCCTGGGCGTGAAGAAGGACGCGGTGCCGGGCCGCCTGAACGAGACGTGGTTCCGGGCGGACCGCGAAGGGATCTATTACGGCCAGTGCTCGGAGATCTGCGGCACCAACCACGGCTTCATGCCGATCGCGGTTGAAGCCGTCTCCAAGGAGAAGTTCCAGGCCTGGGTCGCGCAGAAGCAGGCCGAGCTGGGGATCCAGGCGCCGACATCGGTGGCGGATGCCGCCGCTGCGGCCAAGTGACCGTCCGGCAAGTGGCATAAAGGAAGGAATAGAGACGATGGGTGCTGTCTCAGGGGCGCACGCCCACGACCATGATCACAAGCCGGGCTTCGTCCAGCGCTGGCTGTTTTCGACCAACCACAAGGATATCGGTACTCTGTACCTGTATTTTTCGGTCATCGCCGGTCTGATCGGTGGTCTCTTTTCCGTGCTGATGCGCGCGGAGCTGCAGAACCCCGGCATGGACATCGTGGCCGACGGCCAGCAGTGGAATGTCTGGATCACGGCCCATGGCTTGATCATGGTGTTCTTCGTGGTGATGCCGGCGCTGATCGGCGGGTTCGGCAACTGGTTCGTGCCGCTGATGATCGGCGCGCCGGACATGGCCTTCCCCCGCCTGAACAACATCAGCTTCTGGCTGATCATCCCGGCCTTCCTGCTGCTGCTGGCCTCGGCCTTCGTTGGCACGGGTGCGGGTACCGGCTGGACGATCTATCCGCCGCTGTCGGATGATGTGGGACATCCAGGACCCAGCGTGGACATGGCGATCTTCGCCCTGCACCTTGCGGGTGCCAGCTCCATCCTGGGTGCTGTGAACTTCATCACCACCATCTTCAACATGCGCGCCCCGGGCATGACGCTGCACAAGATGCCGCTGTTCGTCTGGGCGATGCTGGTGACGGCCTTCCTGCTGCTGCTGGCGGTGCCGGTCCTGGGTGGTGCGATCACCATGCTGCTGACCGACCGTAACTTCGGTACGCATTTCTTCGACCCGGCCGGCGGCGGCGATCCGATCCTGTTCCAGCACCTGTTCTGGTTCTTCGGTCACCCCGAAGTCTACATCATGATCCTGCCGGCCTTCGGCATCATCAGCCACATCGTCTCCACCTTCTCCAAGAAGCCGGTGTTCGGCTACCTGGGCATGGCCTACGCGATGGTG
>JBJOKR010000283.1:0-4191 GCA_046045995.1 Pseudomonadota bacterium
CAACACGGTCAAGGCGCTCGCCAACTACTTGGCCAAGCAGGGGCCGCTGTTCGACCGCACATCCGCGGATGTGGATAAGGATGCCCTGGCTGCCCGCTGGGCCGAGGATCGCCGGGTCTTCCACGTCATCGTCAGCCCCAATGACGGGCACCGGATCGACGACATGGCGGGGTTCGCGCGGGATCTGGTCGCGGCCTGGGAACGGCGCACGGGCCCCCTGGAATGGGCGGCTTCGGTCGAGACCAAGCCGGACATTCGGGACCTTGCATGGGCCCGGCGTAAAAACGATCTGAGGTATGGCGCGACAATCTGGATGAGAGAGCGCGACGATCTGGATGAGAAGGTCTGGGGTCGCGGTAGTGAGATGATGGACTTTGATTGACGCTGTTTTCAAGTTTCCTGTCGCGGCGCTTCAATCAGGTTGCTGTTGATTGTCGCGCGGGAGGGCGGCCTCCCTGGGCCGCGCTTGCGCTCAAGGGCGGCACGACGCCGGTAGCTTTCCACGTTCATCTCGAAGATGGTGGCGTGATGGACGAGGCGGTCGACGGCGGCGAGCGTCATCGCCTGGCTGGGGAAGATCTTGCCCCATTCGCCGAAAGGCTGGTTGGCGGTGATGAGCAACGAACGGCGTTCGTACCTGGACCCTATGAGCTCGAATATGGCGCTGGTTTCGGCCTGATCCTTGTTGACGTAGGCGAAGTCGTCGAGGATCAGCAGGTGATACTTGTCCAGCTTGGCGATGGCGAATTCCAGCGCGAGGTCCCGCCGGGCGATCTGGAGTTTCTGCACCAGATCGGTGGTGCGGGTGAACAGCACCCTCCAGCCATTCTCCACCAGGGCGCAACCGATGGCTGCCGCAAGGTGCGACTTGCCCCCGCCGGGCGGGCCGAACAGGATCAAGTTGGCCCCTTTCTCCAACCAGCTGTCGCCGGCGACGAGCGCCATCACCTGCGCCTTGCTGACCATGGGAATGGCGTCGAAGTCGAAGGTCTCCAGGGTTTTGCCGGGCGGCAGCCGGGCCTCGTCCAGGTGGCGCTCGATGCGCCGGCGGGCCCGCTCGGCGATCTCGTGCTCGGTCAACGCCGCCAGGAAGCGCGCGGCGGGCCAGCCCTCCTTGTCGGCGCGGGCGGCGAAGTCCGGCCAGATCGACTTGATCGCCGGCAGGCGGAGATCGGCGAGCGCCAGCGACAGGCGTGCGGTATCGATGGGATCGGTGGCGATGGTCATGCGGCGGCTCCCGGGCGCACGGTGCCGAGCTCGTCGTAGACGCTCAGCGGCACGAGATCGACGACGACATCGGCGATCGGCGTGGCGGTGGACTGGAAGCGGTCGCGCAAAGCCTCGAGATCGGGCAGGCGGTCGGCCGCCAGCTCCGCCTCCAGCGCGTGGGCCAACTCCGCCTCGCAGCCCTGCTCATGGGCCAGGGCCAGGAGCCCGACGGTGGTCGCGCAGGCGCGGCGCTCGTTGCCCGTCGCCAGCAGGGCCTCGAAGGTGCGGGCGTAGGCCGGGCGGGGGAAGATCTGGTCGCGGTAGACCAGGTTCAGCAGGGCCATGGGCTTGCGCCGGAGGGCATGGATGACGTGGCGGTAATCGACCACATGGCCATGCTTGCCCTGGCCGCGGGACCGGCCACGCGGCAGCGTCAGCAGATGGGTGCCGCCGAGGAAGCAGTCCAGCCTGTCGTCATAAAGGCGGATGCGCAGGCGATGGCCGATCAGGCGCGAGGGCACGGTGTAGAACACCTTGCGCAGGGTGAAGCCCCCGGCAGAGGTGACGCAGACGATGCTCTCCTCGAAGTCGCCGGTGCGATCGGGCGGCAGCGGCTTGAGGACAGCCCGTTCCACCTCGACCTGTTTGGTGCGGCGGGCGTTCTGGCGGGCGACGACCTCGTCGATGAACTGCCGATACGCCGTCAGATCGGGGAAGTCGCGGGTGCCGCGGAGCAGCAGTTCATCGGCGATGACGCGCTTGAGATGCCCGTGCGCGCTCTCGATGCTGCCGTTCTCATGGGCGACACCGCGATTGTTGCGGCTGGGGACCATGCCGTAATGGGCGCAGAGGTCCTCGTAGCGCCGGGTGAGATCGGCCGCGGCCTCGCGGTTCAGGTTCCGGAAAGCGGCCGACAGGCTGTCGCTGCGATGGTCGGCCGGGACGCCCCCCAAGCACCAGAGTGCGTTCTGGAGCCCCTCGGCCAGGGCGACGAAGCTCTCCCCGCCCAGCACGACATGGCCATGCTCCCAGCCCGAATAGGCCAGGCGGAAATGATAGAGGCGGTGCTCCAGCGGCTGTCCGGCGATGGTGACGCCCAGTTCGGCCATGTCGGTGAAGTCCGACAGGCCCATGCGGCCGGGCTCATGCTCCTGACGGAAGATGACGTCCTGGTCGGGGCCGTTGACCGCCCGCCAGGCCCGCACCCGGCGCTCCAGCGTGCGTCGCACGCCCTCGGGCAGATCCGGATGACGGCGGCGCATTTCGCCAAAGACGGCCACGGGCCGCAGCCCGGGTGCGGCCTTGAGCATCGGGACGACCTCGCTGTCCCAGATCGTGGCCAGCGGGTCGGGACGCCGCCGACCACGGAGAGCTTTCCTGTGCGATTGCGGCCGCGGGGCTTGCTCGTGGCGATAGGCCGTGGCCGTGCTGAACCCAGCCTTGGCCGCGGCGACAACGGGTGTGTCGGTCTCTCGGTATTTCATGTAGAGCCTCATCTGGCGGTCGGTGATGTGGTGGCCCGGCAAGGTCGGGGATCCTCATTGGCGTGAAGACCCTGATCCTTGCCGTGCCAGCCGCAACCGCCAGCGGCATCCTCTCCAATCGATAGGACGCCGATGCCGCCGTCGTGACTCCGGCCGGGCTACGCCCGTCCTCCGTCACGACGGCGGCATTCCATTCTCATCCTGATTGACGCTGATTCTCACCCTGATTGCCGCGCGTCAGGCTGCTCGCCCGGCTGCACGCCAACAAGGCCGAACTGCTGCGCGTGCTCGACCGACCGGACATTCCTTTGCATACCAACGGATCGGAAAACGACATCCGGTCCCAGGTCACACGCCGGAAGATCAGCGGCACCACCCGCAGCGACAAGGGCCGCGACTGTCGCGATGCCTTCCTCGGCCTCGCCAAGACATGCCAAAAACTCGGCATCTCATTCTGGGACTATCTGGGCCATCGCCTCGGCGCGCCCACGCGCGAGATCAGGCCGCTGGCCGAACTGGTCGCCGCCCGCTGCACGGCATAGAAGCCCGGGCTTTTGCCCCTGTTACTTATTTTCCGTCCAACCCATTGATGTTGTTTTCGAGCGGCGTGCAAAGGTGGACGCCGTTCAACACCAACTGCGAGGCCATCGGCCCTCCGTCCGATGGCCTCGCAGTTATGCTGCCGCGACCGACCATTCAGGCGTCCCGCTCCATTCGAGGTCCCAGCTGGCACCAGGACGTACATTCTGGATCGCATTCGGGTCGAACACGACCAGGCACCGGTGCCCTGTTCGGCGCACCGATGGATAGACCAGCCCGCGTTTACCATCACGGCGCAATGCCTGCGCCAGCGCTTGGCCGACGGGGTAGCCCGTAGCCGGATCGGGATGCAGCGAGAGATGGCCTGGCTCGTCCGTGATGTCTGGAAAATCTCCGATGAAGTCGGCCAGCAGCTCAACATATCGGGCGCGGTCCTTGAAAATGCCGATGAATTCCAGCTCCCGGGTACGATGCCAGGCAACTTCTGCCACCGAGGTCAAGGTTTCCCAGCTGCAGTACCACGCTCCTCTGGTTTCATCGTTGAAGCGGTTGCCACCTGTCCTCGTGTAGGTGTAGGCCGCATTTATGTGGCTCTGTCCGTAGAGCCTCAGATCGTTTTTACGCCGGGCCCATGCAAGGTCCCGAATGTCCAGCCAGGCATTGCGGCCTTGCTCGGCCTTCAGGCGTGCGCTGGTGAGGCCCTCGATCTCAGCGAGCACTGCCATCTCGTCATCGCTGTCGACCAAACCATGCAGCGCCGGAGGCTTGTGGTATGTTGCAGGAATGAGGCGAACAAGCGCGCGGTCAGAGACAGCCGTGATCCTCACAATCCGCCCCGCAGCGCATCGAGATAGGTTCGCACCTGCAGAAACTGCGGCAGTCCTCCGTCGATCATCGTGTCGATCGGACGGGCACCGGAGAACAGCGGCCCCTTGTTGGGAAGGGCGATCCAGCGCCG
>JBJOKR010000284.1:0-4178 GCA_046045995.1 Pseudomonadota bacterium
TAAGCAAATCCGGGCCGGGCTGTCAACGCGAATTTATCGGACGGGCGTCATGGAGCTGCACGTCCTCCCTTCCATCATTGATCTGGCGGTTCGGATCGGCCTGGGCAAGGATGCGGCCCCATGAAGAAAAAGCCCCCCTCCCGTTCCACCGGCGCCGCCTCCGGCGCTTCTGCGGGCGCCTCCTACGGTGCCTCCTCCGGCCGCAGCGGCTCGCGCGGCGACTCCCGCGGGACCGGTCGCCCCGCTTCCTCCCCTGCCAGGGGGGAGGGCCGCCCCACCCGGAATGCGCGCCCCGCCCGCGGCCCCGGGGTTGAAAGCCGGGGCGAGATCCGGTTCGATGCCCGATCGGAGTCCCGGACCGAGTCCCGTTTCGACCCGGTTGCGGAGCCTCGGAATGCCCGGGCCGGCCGCAGCCGCCCCGCCTCCCGCACCGAGTCGGCCCCCACCCGGTCCGAGTCTCCCCGGTCGGAGTCTGCCCGGTCGGAGTCTGCCCGGGCCCGGACCGTTCGGCCGCGGACCGATTCCGCGAAGCCCGCCGTCACCGATGCCGCCGCCGAGGTTGCGGCCCGTCCGGCGCTTCAGGCCGGCACCGGCAAGCACAATCTGCTCTATGGTCTGCATGCCGTTGCCGCCGCCTGGGTGAACCCGCAGCGGCGCATCCGCACCCTGTTCGCGACGGAGGGCGCGCTGGAAGCCCTGGCCCCCGCCTTCGCCCGGGCCGTGGAGCTGGGTCTGGAGCGTCCGTCCGCCACCCCGGCGGAGCGGGAGCAGCTGGACAAGCTGTTGCCGGCCGGGTCCGTCCACCAAGGCTTGGCCCTGGACTGCGCACCCCTGGCGGAGGTGGATCTGGCCGACATCCTGGCGGAATGCGCCGAGGATCCGGCCGCCCTGATCGCCGTGCTGGACCAGGTGACCGACCCTCACAATGTTGGTGCCGTCCTGCGCTCCGCCGCCGCCTTCGGCGCGCGCGCGGTCGTCGTCCAGGACCGACACGCCCCGCCGGTGACGGGTGTCCTGGCCAAGACGGCGTCGGGGGCGGTGGATGCGGTGCCGCTGGTCCGGGTGACCAATCTTGCCCGCGCCCTGTCCGACCTGCGTGAGGCCGGATTCTGGTGCGTGGGTCTGGCCGAATCGGGGGAGAAGACCCTGCATGAGCTGGACCTGTCCGGCCGGACGGCCATCGTCCTCGGCTCCGAAGGGGACGGGCTGCGCCGCCTGACCATGGAGCGGTGCGATGAGATCGCCCACCTGCCCACGGGTGGTTTGATCGGGAGCCTGAACGTCTCCAACGCCGCCGCCGTCGCCCTTTACGAGGTCGCCCGCCGGCGCTAGTCTGCGCCCACCCGCAGGATCCGGGGCCCCCCAGGCCCCGACCCGACGGCCATGACACGGCGCCGGCTTAGCTCAGCGGTAGAGCAACCGCCTTGTAAGCGGTAGGTCGTCAGTTCAATCCTGACAGCCGGCACCATATTTTCCAATAAGCTAGATGTCTTCTGCGGGCCACCGGAAGCCCCTTGTTGCTCGCTGAGGGGCCGCCAGCAATCACCTAGCAATCACGCGGAGGCGGGGGTTCCGACTGCGCTTGCCCCTCCCTGACGTGCTACAGGGCTTGCGGACGCACGTCGTCGACCCAATCCATCGTATTGGGTCTGAAGCTCCCTTTCTCTGGACAGGCTACCGGAACCCGATGTCTGCGGTGCGTAGAGGCGCTAGCAGCAGCAGCGTCATGCCTGCCCCCAGCTCCAGGGTGATGACGGGCAGGCGGTCCAGCAGGGCGCGGGTGGCTTGGTCGAGGGGGCGGTCGGCGGTTCGGCCGAGGATGGGGCCGATCGGGGAGCCGCCGTCGGACAGGGCGGCGGTGGCGAGGTCTGTGGCGGTGCCGGCGGTGATCAGCAGGCCGGTAGACAGCCAGGGCACCTGCACCCGGCCGGGCAGGCCGGCGGCACCGGTGGTATCGGCCGCGACGGCGGCTGGGCGGATGCTGTCGGCCCAGGGCCAGGGGCGGGTGATGACCGGGTCGGCCACGGCGATGCGGCGCTGGCCGCGGGCGCTGCCGGGGGCGACGGAAAGGGTGACGGTGGACCCGGCCGGGATGGCCGGGCAGGTCAGGCCGTTGCCCAGCACATCCCGGGTCACCATCGCCACCAGGATACCCCCCTGCTCCGTCACCACCCGGTTCAGGGTCTGGAGCGGGATGGGTGTGCCGGCGGGGACGCGGCAGGCCCCTGCCCCCGTCACCGCGGCTGCCGTCTGGCTGTGGCCCCACTGACCGGCACCCGGGGCGGTGTCGGCAGTCATACCTGCGGCCGAGTCGGCCCCCGCCATCGCCCTGGGATAGAGCCCGTCGGACCCGGCCGGGTCCCCCGGGGTCCGGCCCCCTTCCTCCTGCCTCGGGCGGGACCAGCCGCCGACACCGGCGGCGCGGGCCTGTTCGGCCAGGCGGTCGGGTTCGGCGGGGCTGGGGCTTGGCCCGATGGGTGTGGTGGGATCGACGCGGGGGCGGAGCGGCTCCGCCGGGACGGGGGGCGCGGGCGGGGCGGCAACGGCAGGGATGGCCAGATCCTCGTATCGCGGCAAGGCCGGGGCGGGGCTCTGGCGGGTGACCTCCAGGGCCCGGCGGGGCGGTTCGGGTGCGGGCTCTTCCGCCGTCAGCAGCCAGGCGATTCCACCCAGGGCGAGGAGACCGGCCCCGGCGGCGATGACCCGGCCGGTATGCACCCCCGCCACCGGCAGGCTGCGCCTTGCCAGCGGATCATCCGGCGGCGGTTCGGGCGGTAGATGCGGCGGGCGGGTGGGGCCCGGGCCGGGGGCTTGGCCGGGGGTTTGGCTGTGGGCTTGGCTGGGGCCCGGGCCATTGCTGGGGCTGGGGCCGGATCCAGGGCCGCCCCCGATATGCCCCTGCGAGCTCGGGGTCCACACGCCGGAGCCGAGCAGGCCCACTCCCTTCCGCGCGCCATCGTGACGGCCGGCCTCGTGCCCACCCGGATCTTCGTTCATCGGACCCCTCCCTTTCCGATCACCCGTTCCGGAACCGGTTCCCCCGGATCACGCCCCCCTGAATCGCCCGTCCGGGGATCACGGGGGCTGGACCTCATCCCGTCGACCCCAGGACCGTCGGGCCCGGCCGGAGTCCCGCCACGGCCCGGACGCTCACTGTCGGCGGGTGATGTGGACGGATGCGCCTTCCAGCCCCAGCAGCAGGCGGGGAAAGACCCCTGCCACCTGGAGCGTATCGCCGATCCGTTGGGCCTGGACCGGCAGGGCGTCACCCCTGTCGTCCAGGCGCCAGACGGCGGGCATGCCCTGACCGCCCAGGGCCCCACCCGGCAGGTGGATCACCGTCACCGCCCCGTCGTCGCAGACGGGGGGCTGGCCGTCGGCCGTGGGCACCGGATGCCAGGGCGGTGTGTCGCCGGACAAGGCATAGGCGCAGTGGCGCAGCACGGATCGGCTCTGCCGCATCAAGCCGGGGCCGATCGCCGTCGGCCTCTGGACCGCCGCCTCGGCTCCCCCTGCCCGCACCCCTACCCCCACTGCCTCAGATGGCGCCGCCCCGCCGTTGAGTGCGGCCAGCACATCCTCCGGGTACTTCCAGCGGACCTCCACGTGGTGGGTCTGGGTCCAGGTCTGGACGTCCAGATCATACTTGCGCCGGTCGGTGAAGATGCTGACCTGGTGCTTCAGCCCGGCCCGCCGCGGCATGAAGGCCACGCATTCGGTGCGCGCGCCCTCCGGCCCATAGCCGTAGACCGCATGGGGCAGCCAGACCTGTTCCCCCGGGGCGACCACATTCAGCACCCGCTCCCCCGGTTTGAGGCAGGCCAGCGTCTGGTTGTCCTGGGCCATGTAGACCCGGAACTGCTTGTCCGGGTGGTACCAATAGGTACAGGTCTTGCCGGTGAAACAGGTGGGCGTGGGCAGGTCCAGCCCCTCCCGGTTCGCGGCCTGCACGGCTGCCCGGGCCATGGCCCCGGTGGGCGGCGGCGGCGGCCGTTCCCCCGGCCCGGCGGCGGGCAGCGGCGTCTCCGGCAGGCGCAGGTCGGCCAGGGTCCAGACCCGCGGGGCCGGCGTGGCAGGGTGTGGGGAGGCCATGACCTTGGGCGCGCCGCCCTGGGTCGGTGCGCAGCCGACCGGGAGGAGCATCAGCCCGAAGGTGAGGACCAGTGCGGATCTCATGG
>JBJOKR010000285.1:0-4158 GCA_046045995.1 Pseudomonadota bacterium
GTTGCCGGGGTGCAGGCTGATGAAGCCGTCCAGCTTGGTGATCGCGTCGTCGTAGCGCTGCGCCTGATACATGGAATAGGCGGTCATCAGCTGCGCCCGCACCGCCCATTGGGAATAGGGGTGCTGACGCTCCACCTCCTCGAACAGGGCGGCGGCCTTGACGAACTGCTCCCGGTCGATGGCGTTCGCCGCCTCCGTATAGATCTGCTCCACCGGGCGCTCGACATAAGGCAGTTCCTCCGTGCTGGTGTCGCCGGCACAGGCGGTCAGCAGCAGAAGGGCGGCCGGAAGCGCATAGCGCGCGGAGCGGGCCAGGGACACGGCGCGGGACTTCACCATCATGGGGTACCGGACTTCGTACAAGGGTGGCGACTTATAGCACGCGGGAAGCCACCGTCGCCAAGTGCCATTCGCACCCCCCGATACAGGCGGAATACGGGCGGCGGCGGGCCCGGGCCCGGTGCCATCGGGCAGCATTTGTCGCCCCTGAACTGGGCGGAATGAAGGCAGGCGGGACCTTGGTCCCGGCACCGGTCACCAACGGCTGCGCAGGCCCAGCAGCCAGGACCGGCCGGGGGCGGTGTTGATCAGGCCGTCGGCGCGGATGCCCGTCTCCACCACCCGGTCACCCAGGTTCTCCACCGTTCCGAACAACTCCACCCCCTCTGTCAGGCGGTATCCGGCATAGAGATCGGCGACCGTATAGCCGTCCAGGCGCTGGGCATTGTCGCTGCCTTCGAAGGCGGAGCCGGCAGCGCGGGTCTGAAGGCGCAGGGCCAGGGCGTCGGTGGGCGTCCAGCGCAGTTCCGCCGTGCCCTGGTGGCGGGGGCTCTGGCCCGGGCGGTTGCCGTCCAGGGCGGGGAATCGTCCCCCGCCCTCGATCCCCCCGTCGGAATAAAGGTAGGAGAGGGTGAGGGAGAGCGTCGCCGCCACCTGCCAGTCCATCTCCGCTTCCAGCCCGTCCACCACCACCTCCGGCAGGTTCAGGCGCTGGGACAGGCTGCCGCCCGCAGGCACGAAGACTCCCAGGGGGGCATAGGTACCGGGGGTGCGGGTCAGTTCCACGTTGTCCACGGCGTCGCGCACCACGGCCCGGAACGCGGTCAGGGACAGGCGCACCGGCCCGGCGGGGGTCCAGCGCAGCCCGATTTCCCCGCCCACCAACTCCTCCGGGTCCAGGGTCGGATTCGCCTCCGTGATGTCGTTGCCGACGCGGAAGGGGCGGTACAGCTCATTCAGGGTCGCAAGGCGGAAGCCGGTATAGACCGCCCCACGCAGGCCCAGGGTGGGCAGGGCCTGCCAATCGGCCCCCAGCCGTCCGTTCAGCACCGTGCCGTCCCGGTCGGGCGGGGAATCGGCGCGGACCAGGTCGCCAGTCGGCGTGTTCCGTTCCTCCCGCATGCCGTCGCGGTTCCACCAGCGGTCCAGGCGCAGGCCGGCGGTGACGGCCAGATCGTTGTCCGGGGTCCAGGCATGTTCGGCGAACACCCCGCCCAGCACCTGCTCCCCCCCAGCGCGGCGGTCGCGGGTGAAGCGCCCGGCGGTGAAGGTGAACAGCTCATTCGTCTCCCCCTCCGTCCGGCGAAAGTCCAGGCCCAGATCGGTCCGATGCCCCGCGGCGGGGGAAAGGGAGACCTGGACCACCCCGCCCAGGGCGGTGGCCGGAACCTCATACTGGTCCAGCGACGGGCTCTCCGCCGTGCGGGTGGGGTTCACCCCGCTGAAGGTGCTCTCGAATGTCCAGTCCCGGGCATAGACCAGCGCCTCCCACGGCAGGTCGCCGCTGCCGACCAGGCGCAGGCTGCCCTCCACCGCCTCCGTCCCGTTTTCGGTATAGGGGGTGCCGTTGCCCCGGTGCTCGCGGAAGCCGGACAGTTTCAGGGTGGCGCGGACCGGACCCAGATCGGCGGCGGCCGTGCCGTCCACGGCATAGGCGTTGCTGTCGGCGCGGATGTCCACGGGCCCGCGGAACCGCTCCGCCACGGTGAAGGCGCCGTCGGTGGTGAAGGCGCTGGCCGTCAGCCCCAGGTCCAGGCCGCCGCCGCCGCCCAACGATCCCACGGACCCCACCGCCTGCCGGGTCCCGGCCGATCCAGCGGCCAGTTCCAGGGCGGCGCCGTCCGTCACCCGGGTTTCCACCCGCACGGTGCCAGCCAGGGCGGCATTGCCCCAGGGGCCGGCCCCGCCGCCCCGGGTGATCACCACCTTTTCCGCCGTGGCGGTGGGCAGGCGCGACCAGTAGACCCAACCGCCGAAGGGATCGTTCACCGGCATCCCGTCCACCAGGACCAGGGTGCGCCCGGCCCCGTTCGGCCCGATTCCCCGCAGGCTTACCCCCTGGGTGGTGGGATTGGCGATGCGGCTGCCGTTGCGGCGGAACAGGCCGAACCCGGGCACCGCCCGCAGCGCCTCATCCAGGCGGCGCTGGGGGGCGGTCGCCAGGGTGGCCTGGTCCAGCACCGTCGGACCGAAGGGCCGTTCATAGGCCGGAACGCCGCCGCGCCGCCCGGTCACCACCAACTCCTCCACCCCCGGCCGTGTTGGCGCGGCCTGGGCCAGGGCATGCCCGGCGGGCAACAATCCGGCAAGAAGGGCACAGGCGGTGGCGGTCGGGCAGCGTGGTGGCATCAAGGCGGGCATCTTCCAGGCAAGGGGCAGGGTGCGGCAACAGGCTGACCAGGCGGGGCGGGCATATCAACAGGCGGCAGGGACGGACGGAACGGAACGCCACATATGGGCGCGCCGCCCCCGGGTGCGAGGGGGCGGGGTCGGTGTTGCCGGAAACCCACGCCAGGGCCGGACATCCGTCCTGTCCGGAAAAGATTCATGGGACCGTCACCTGCCTGCAATCGCTCCCGACAAAAGGTCCCGGCATGCGCCGGACTGGGTAGGCCCGATCCGGTCGCCCCCCTGTTTCCTGCCGGAGCCCCTGACATGGTCCGTCCCGCCCTGAAATCCGCGCTGCTGCTCGGTGCCGCCGCCCTGTCCCTGCCGCTGACGGCGCTGCCCGCCACGGCCCAGGAAAGGGTGGAGGAGATCATCGTGACCGCCCAGAAGCGTGAGCAGGCGGCCAGCGACGTTCCCATCGCCCTGACCGCCTATTCCCAGCAGTTCCTGGAGGATCTGGGCCTGCGCAAGCTGGATGACGTGTCGGAATTCGTGCCCGGCCTGCAGGTGCAACTGCAAAGCCCGAACAATCCGGGCCTGGTCGTCCGCGGCATCACGTCGGACAGCGGGGCCGCCAACCAGGAAGCCCGCGTCTCCGTCTTCGTGGACGGTGTGCCGGCCAGCCGGGCGCGCGGCGCCATCGTGGAGCTGTACGATCTGGAGCGGATCGAGGTGCTGAAGGGTCCCCAGGGGACCCTGTTCGGCCGCGGGGCGCAGATCGGCGCGGTCAGCATCCTGACCGCCAAGCCGGTGCTGGACGAGGTGCAGGTGCGCGGCCGCGCCGGGTTCGGCAATTATGCCGCCCGGGAGCTGGAGGCGGCGGTGAACGTGCCGGTGACGGACACGGTGGCCGTGCGCTTCGCCGGCACCTACCGCGCCCGCGACGGCTATGTGGACAACGCGCTGGCCAGTGAGGCGCTGAACGGCCCCCAGGTGCAGGCCATCCGCACCTCCGTCCTGGTGGAACCGAACGACACCTTCCGCCTGACCGCCATTATGAACTACCAGGAGGATGACTATACCGGCACCTCCTTCAAATCGCGGGTGATCCCGGTTCCCGTGGCAGGCGGCACCACCAGCCCCTATACCACCGCGGCGCTGACCCGCGGCGATGGGCTGGGCGTGACCCGCGACATCTTCAACGTCACGGTCCAGGGCGAGTACACGGTCAATGACAGCCTGTCCCTGACCGCCATCACCGGCTACCGGGAATTCAATAGCTTCGAGGAGTTCGACGCCGACGGCGGCTTCCCCTACCTTCTGGAATTCGCCGAGGATGCCCAGGGGGAGCAGTGGAGCCAGGAGCTGCGCGCCAATTTCAGCGCGGGTGAGAATTTCGAGGGCTTCGTCGGCGGCAGCTGGTTCCGGGAGGAAGGGTTCCAGCGGGTTCCCTTCTCCACCGATGAGCGGAACTTCGCTGGCTTGTTCCTGGAGCAGATCCGCCCGACCATCGGCCCAGCCCTGCCGCAGATCCGCGGGGCCTTGAACGCC
>JBJOKR010000286.1:0-4156 GCA_046045995.1 Pseudomonadota bacterium
ACCAGATGGCCCGGGCCATGTTCTTCCGGAAGGTCTTCGGCCAGTAAGCTTCGGCCAGTAAGCTTCGGCAAGTAAGCTTCGGCAGGGGAACATCGGAAAAGATAAGAGGGGGGGAGGCTGCGGGCCTCCCCCTTTTTTCTTGCCCTCATCCTTGCGCCGATCAGGTCTTGAGCAGGGTCAGGCCCCGTTGCACGGCCGGCCGCGCCTCGATCACATCCAGCCAGCGCTTCACGTTCGGGAACTCTGCCGTGACGATGCCGTACCGCTCATGCAGGCGCAGCCAGGGGAAGGTTGCCATGTCGGCGATGCCGTAATCCGCCCCGCCCAGAAAGGCAGCCTCCGCCAAGCGCCGGTCGGCAACCCCCATCAGGCGCTTCGCCTCATCCCCGTAGCGCTTGATGCCGTAGGGCACCTTCTCCGGCGCATACAGCATGAAATGCCCGGCCTGGCCGAACATGGGGCCCACGCCGCCCATCTGCCACATCAGCCATTGCAGATGGGTGTACCAGACGGTGGGGTCCTGGGGCCGGAACTGTCCCGTCTTTTCCGCCAGATAGATCAGGATAGCGCCGGATTCGAACAGGCTGTAGGGCTTGCCGCCCGGGCCGTCCGGATCGACGATGGCGGGCATGCGGTTGTTGGGTGCGATTTTCAGGAAATCGGGCTTGAACTGGTCGCCCGCCCCGATATCGACGGCATGGACCTGATAGGGCAGGCCCATCTCTTCCAGCGCGATGGAGATCTTGTGGCCGTTCGGCGTCGGCCAGGCGTGGAACTGGATGGTCATGGCGATCATCTCCGCGGTTGCGGGCCGCAGCATGCGGCGGCAGCCCGGCCGTGACCAGCGGCATCCTCCGCATGACACTGTGCCGTCCGGCGCAACAATGACCGCATTGCCGGTGGGGGGTTCTGCTGGTTCAAACAGTGCCCAGCGCCATGGTCAGGGCGTGGTCGGCGCTCCCGTCTTCCTTGCCCGGCTCCAACTGCGGGGGCAGGTGCAGGATGAAGCGGGTTCCGGCCCCCACCTCCGATTCCAGGGCCACGGTTCCTTGCAGCGGGCCCGTGACCACATTGTGCACGACGTGGAGGCCAAGGCCGGTACCGCCCCGGTCGCGCCGTGTGGTGAAAAAGGGCTCGAACGCCTTCTGCCGCACCGACAGGGGCATGCCCACACCATTGTCGCCGATGCTGATGACGGTGCCGCCGGTGCCCAGCGGATCGGCGGATACGTCGATCAGGATTTCCGGTGCCTCCACCCCGTCGAAGGCGTGGGTGACCGCGTTCTGGACCAGATTCGACACCACCTGGGCCAACAGCCCCGGATATGTCGCGACCCGGATCATGGGGTCCCCGCCGATCGACAGACGCACGCCGCGCGGGCGCAGCAACGGCTGCACGGTGGCCGCCACCTCCCGCAGGTAATCCAGCAGTTCGACCGGTCGCGCCTCGTCGTTGGTGCGGTCGGCAGCCACCTGCTTGAAGGCGCTGACCAGATTGGCGGCGCGGGCGGCATTGGTCAGCATCAGCTTCGCTGTCTCTTCCGTCGCCTGGAGGTGGTTGATCAGCTCCGATTTGCGGAGCAGCCCGCCCGTCAACCTTTCAGCCACACCGCTCACCTCCTCCGTCAGGTGGGAGGCGAGGCTGAGCAGGATGCCGACCGGCGTATTGACCTCATGGGCGACACCGGCAACCAGCTGGCCGAGGGAGGCCAGCTTCTCCTGCTGGACCAGGCGGCCCTGCGCCTCCTGCAGGTTGGCCAGCGCCTCATCCAGGGAGGCATAGGCCTGGGCATTGGCAAGAGCGATGGCGGCATAGGCGGAGATGTTTCGGATGATCTGGCGCTCACTGGCGCCGAAGGTGCCCAACCGGTCATGCTGGACCGACAGCACGCCGATCACCCGGTCCGCCACGATCAGGGGGGTGTAGAGCAGGGAGCACATCTGCCGGGTGCCCGGTATGTGGTTCGGGCTGTCACTGCCCGGGGGGCGTTCGAGCAGGATCTCCTGCCGCTCCCGCACGGCCCGGGCTGCGTTGGAGGAGGGGTCGTCCAGGCCGATGGTATAGGGCTCCAGGACATTGCCGTCCTCCCGGCGGAATCGCACATCGATCTGTCGCCCCTCCCGGTCCAGAAGACCGATGAACATGCTTGGCATCTCCATCAGGGCGGTCAGATGCCGGTACAAGGTCCCCTGCACATTCTCCACATCCAGGCTGGCCGTGATCTCCTGCCCAATGGCGCCCAGATGCTCCAGGGTCCGGTTGACCCGGTCCAGGGCCTCCGCCCGGTCCGTCTGGGCGACGGCCAGGGCTTTCAGATGCTCCGCCTCCTCCCGGGCGCGCTGGGAGGCGAACCGCACCTCCATCGCCGCCATCCGGTCGGCATTCTCCTTGTTGAACACCCGTTCCGACGCGGTCCGCGCCAGTCGCTCGTATTGCAGGGCCGTGCGGGTATCCCCCAGCCGCTCATAGGTGGTGGAGAGATCGGAAAGGAGTTCCGGGCGGACGACATAGCCGGAAATGGTCCGGCCGATCTCCAGCGCCTCCTCCATGAGGGTGCAGGCTTCGCGGAGGATGCTTTCCTCCGGCGTGCCGTCCCGCTGGCGCAGGAGCAGGGCGCGCGCCATTTCATGCAGGGCAATGCTCTGATGCAGCTTGTCGTCCCGCTCCTGGGCGATGTCCAGGGCACGAGCCAGATGTCCCCAACCGTCCGCCGGCCGCCCCAGGGAATTCTGAGCCCTGGCAAGGCCCAGCAGGGCATGGACTTCCGCGTCCTGCTGCCGTCGCTCCATGGCGGACCGACGGGCCTTCTCGAACCAGACCAGGGCCTCGGCCGGGTCCCCGTCCCGAAGGCATACATTGGCATAGATCGAGCAGGTGATGACGTAACGTCTGGTTCCCTGGAGGTTCGACAGCAGTTCCATGGATTCCCGGAGCATCGGCCGGGCCTCACTGAACTTGCCTATCGCGGATTTGGAAAAGGCGAGGGAGGAGAGGGCGGTTGCCCTGGCCTCCGGCCACCCGGTCGGGCTGGCCAGGGCATAGGCCTTTTCCTTCCATTCCAGTGCAGCCGCCGAATCCCCCAGGTTCTGGAATGCGGATCCGATCCGTGTCAGCAGGTTGATGCTGACCCAGACCAGCCCGGCCCGTTCTGCCGCCGCGATCCCGTCCATCGCCGCCCTGATGGATTGGGTGAATTCACTGCGCTGCTGGTGGAGGATGCTGTCCACATAGGATGACAGCGCCGTGATCGCCGGATGGAACAGGCGGTCATCGTCCGGCAGGCTCTGCCAGTAGGTCTGAAGCTTCAACCCGTCCGACATCAGCTCCATCGCCACAGCCCAGATGCGGGCGATGGTGGCGCGCCGGCTGTCGCTGGCCTTCAGGTAGATGAACCGGGCGTCCTTGACGCGGTTCAGCGCTTCGCGGGGGCGCCCCAGAAGGTTCAGCCGCTCGGCATCGCAAAGGGAGGTGTCACCAAGCCCGCACGGATCGTCTATGGTCCGGAAGCCGTCCGCCGCCTCGGCCAGCGTATGCTCCGCTGCCACCAGGGCCCCGCGCAGCATCTCGATCTCACCCCGGGCAAGAAGCTGACGCGGCCGGTGCCGGGCGGCTGTCCCGGCATCCACATCGGTCAAAAGGTCGGTCGCCTCGGCCAGGTAATCCAAGGCCGCGTTCTGATCGCGCTGTCGATTGTACCAGGCGAGTTCGGTCAGCGTCGCAAGTCTGTCAGCTACTCCCAGGTTGCGGTTCAATCTGTCCGCAAGCTCCGAAAGGCGCTCTGGTTGGCCGTACAGATCCGTCATGGGCAGCCATGTAAATGGTAATCGGTTCTATAGCATGGCCTGCCAGATTGCAGAACTCGATTGTAACGGCAGGGGAGGGCGGGTTTCCGCCCTCCCCGCCTGATGATCAGGACTTGGCCGGATCTTCCGGCGTGTTCTCCGTCACGGCGATATCGGTGTCGGACATCGGAACGGCGTCCGGGGTGACGGCGATATCGGTGTCGGACATCGGCACGGCATCCGGGGTGACGGCGATATCGGTGTCGGACATCGGCACGGCGTCCGGGGTGACGGCGATATCGGTGTCGGACATCGGCACGGCGTCCGGGGTGACGGCGATATCGGTGTCGGACATCGGCACGGCATCCGGGGTG
>JBJOKR010000287.1:0-4137 GCA_046045995.1 Pseudomonadota bacterium
CGCATCGGTCCAGCCGCCCCGGCTCAGCCCGCCCGATCCCCGGACCCTTCCGGCCCCTCCGGTCCCGCCGCTTCCTCCGGGGTCGGCGGCTCGATGGGGTCGAAGCGCAGGCGGTAGCCCAGCGCGTTCGCCACCTTCATCACCGTGGCGAAGCTGGGGTTGCCGTCCTGGGACAGGGCCTTGTACAGCCCCTCCCGCGACAGGCCGGTGTCCCGGGCAAGCCGGCTCATGCCCGACCGGGCGCGGGCGGCGACATTCAGGGCGTGGAGCATCAGGGCGGGGTCGTTCTCCTCCGCACAGGCGTCCATGTAGGCCATGATGTCCGCCTCCGACTTCAGGTAGTCGGCGCTGTCATAGGGCTGAAGGTCAAGCATCCGGGTCGCTCCCCAGGTCGGCGGGCAGGCTTGCAGCCATTGCGATCGCCCGCCGGATATCGGCCGGCTGGCTGGATTTATCACCCCCACACAGCAGAAGGACCAGAACCGGTCCCCGCTGGGCCAGATAGACCCGGTACCCGGGCCCGTGATCGATCCGAAGTTCGGAGACACCCTGTCCAACCGGCCGGACATCACCCGGGTTGCCCAGTGCCAGCCGATCCTGGATACGGGCGCGCGCCTGCCGGTCCCGCAGGCCCGCCAACCAATCGTCGAAGACATGGGTGCGCAGGATCGTGATCACAGGCCCAACTGTAAACCATGGTTCACAGATCCACAAGCCGGGGCCTGTATGATCCGCCTTGACTCCCGGGTCGCTGTCACTTACCTTTACGTAAACGTAAGGCAAGCCAGTGCTGGGCGGGCCAAGGGCGCGGCGGGGGGGAAGGCGGGCACATGCCGGATGGTATGGACAGGCCGACGACGGTGACGGCACCGGAGCGTACCTTCACCATCGGTGAGCTGGCCGAGGAATTCGGCCTGACTCCGCGCACGCTCCGCTTTTATGAGGATGAAGGGCTGGTCACGCCCGCCCGGTCCGGACAGAACCGGGTCTATTCCCGCAAGGATCGCGCCCGCATCCGGCTTATCTGCCGGGGCAAGCGTCTTGGCTTCTCCGTGCAGGAGATCAAGGAATTCATCGACCTGTACAACCCGCATGAGCGGCAGGTCGAACAGATGCGCTATGCCCTGACCCTGGGCCGCAAGCGCATCGCGCAACTGGAACAGCAGCTCCGCGACGTCCAGCAGACGCTTGTGGAACTGAAGGAGATGGACAGGCAGATTGCCGATCATCTCCGTCATCAAGGAGTCATGCCCAATGGGGAATGATGCCATGATGCCCCGCTTGAACAGGCGGGCGGAGGGACGACATCTGATCCCCCGGTAGCGTGCAGTCGAGAACGGATCCCCGCATCCGCCAAAGTTCGTCCAGAGTTCGTCGACGTCAAACCACGAGGGCCGGCCCCGACCGGCCGCAAACACATCCCAGGCGAGGAGCGCAGAGCGATGAAGAACGTCGTGATTGCCGGTTATGTCCGGTCCCCCTTCCATCTGGCCAACAAGGGCGAGCTGACCAAGGTCCGCCCGGACGATCTCGCGGCTGCGGTCGTCAAGGGCCTGCTGGAGAAGACCGGCGTCGACGGCAAGGAGATCGAGGACCTGATCGTCGGCTGCTCCTTCCCTGAAGGAGAGCAGGGTTTCAACGTGGCCAAGCTGATCTGCATGCTGGCCGGCCTGCCCCAGTCCGTCGCGGGAACCACGGTCAACCGCTTCTGCGGCTCCTCCATGCAGTCGATCCACATGGCCGCCGGTGCGATCCAGATGAACGCGGGCGATTGCTTCATCGCCGCGGGCGTGGAGAGCATGACCCGGGTTCCGATGATGGGCTTCAACCCGATGCCGAACGCCGCCTTGGCCGAGCGTGAGCCGGGTGCCTATATCGGCATGGGCATGACGGCCGAGAACCTGGCCCGCAAGTACCAGTTCACCCGCGCCGAGCAGGAAGCCTACGCGGTCGAGTCCCACCGCAAGGCGGCCGCCGCCCGCGCGGCCGGCAAGCTGGCCGATGAAATCATCCCCATCCACACCGGCGGCAAGGTCGTGGACCAGGACGGCTGCATCCGTCCGGAGACGACGGTGGAGGGTCTGTCCACCCTGAAGCCGGCCTTCATGGCCGACGGTTCGGTGACGGCCGGCACCTCCTCCCCCCTGACAGACGGGGCGTCCGCCACGCTCGTCTGCTCGGAGGATTTCGCCAAGGCCCACGGGCTGAAGGTGCTGGCCCGCATCCGTTCCATCGCGGTCGCCGGCTGCGACCCCACCATCATGGGTTACGGCCCGGTCCCGGCCACGAAGAAGGCCCTGGACCGCGCCGGCATCACTGTGAACGACCTGGACATCGTGGAGAGCAACGAGGCTTTCGCGGTGCAGTCCATGACGGTCGCCCGCGAACTGGGCTTCGACCCTGCCAAGGTGAACCTGGACGGCGGCGCCATCGCGCTGGGCCATCCGCTGGGGGCCACCGGTGCCCGCATCACCGGCAAGGCGGCCAGCCTGCTGCAGCGTGAGGGCAAGAGCCTCGCGCTCTCCACCCAGTGCATCGGCGGCGGCCAGGGCATCGCGACGGTGCTGGAGGCGGTGTGAGCCTGTAGGTCGGATTGGCGGCACCGCCGCGTAATCCGACGGACGATGGCAGCGAAGCGTCGGATTACGGCGCTTCGCGCCTGATCCGACCTACGGATCCCACCCCCTTTCCACACCCGACGCCCCACCAGGGAGGTTCCAACCATGCAGATCAAGAAAGCCGCCGTCATCGGCGCCGGCGTCATGGGCAGCGGCATCGCCGCGCACATCGCCAATGCGGGCATCCCGGTCTACCTGCTCGACATCGTGCCGAACGCGGTGAAGGAACAGGGCGGCGACCGGTCCGTGGTCGCCAAGACCGCGATCGAGAAGATGCTGAAGACCGACCCCGCCCCCTTCATGCACAAGAAGGCGGCCGGTCTGGTCACCCCCGGCAACATCGAGGACGACCTCGAGAAGCTGGCCGATGCCGACCTGATCATCGAGGCGGTGCTTGAGAACCCGAAGATCAAGCACGACCTGTACAAGAAGCTGGACGCGGTGCGGAAGGACGGCTCCGTCGTCTCCTCCAACACCTCCACCATCCCGCTGAACATCCTGCTGGAAGGCCAGTCGGAGCGGTTCGCAGCCGATTTCATGATCACCCACTTCTTCAACCCGCCCCGCTACATGCGGCTGCTGGAAGTGGTGAAGGGCCCGAAGACCCGGGATGACGCGTTCGACGCGGTCAGCCGCTTCTGCGACGTGGTGCTGGGCAAGGGTGTGGTCCCCTGCAAGGACACGCCGGGCTTCATCGCCAACCGCATCGGCACCTATTTCATGCAGGCCGCCGTCAACGAGGCGATGGAGCTGGGCCTGACGGTGGAGGAGGCGGACGCCATCTCCGGCAAGCCCATGGGCCTGCCCAAGACCGGCACCTTCGGCCTGATCGATCTGGTCGGCCTGGACCTGATGCCGCTGATCGCCAAGTCCCTGCTGTCCACCCTGCCGCAGGATGACGATTACCGCCGCATCTACCGCTCCAGCCCGGTGATCGAGAAGATGATCGCCGACGGCTTCACCGGCCGCAAGGGCAAGGGCGGCTTCTACCGCCAGCAGAAGGCCGCCGACGGCCGCCGCCTGCGCGAGGCCCTGGACCTTGCGACCGGCCAGTACCGCAAGCAGGAGCGCGCGGCCCTGGAAAGCGCCAATTCCCGTGGCCTGAAGGCCCTGGTGGAGCATGGCGACAAGGGCGGCCAGTATGCCTGGCGCGTCCTGTCCCAGTCGCTGACCTATGCCGCCTCCCTTGTCCCGCAGATCGCGGACACGGTGGTGGAGGTGGATGAGGCGATGCGCCTTGGCTACAACTGGAAGTTCGGGCCGTTCGAGATGATCGACCAGCTCGGCACCGGCTGGTTCGCCGAGAAGCTGGCGGCGGAGGGCAAGGAGGTTCCGGCCCTGCTGAAGACCGCGGCCGGCCGGCCCTTCTACCGGGTCGAAGGCGGCAAGCTGCAGTTCCTGGGCACAGATGGCGACTACCGCGACGTGAAGCGTCCGGATGGCGTGCTGCTGCTGTCCGATGTGAAGCGGGCATCCAAGCCGGTGGCCAAGAACGGGTCCGCCAGCCTGTGGGATATCG
>JBJOKR010000288.1:0-3960 GCA_046045995.1 Pseudomonadota bacterium
GGCGAGGGGGTGGAGCCGGAAGGCCCCCGCCTGCGGGTCGTAGCCGTCGACCGCCGCGATGGCGGTGACTTGGCGCTGTCCGTCGGAGCCGCGCCCCATCTGGACGACGGCGCCGATGGCCTTGCCGATCCAGCGGAGTTGGACCGCATCCATGGTGACCCCGGCCAACCCCACCATCTGGGCCACCCGGTCCAGGGCGTCGGCCGGGTTGGCCGCGTGCAGGGTGCAGATCCCCGGATGGCCGGTGGCCCAGGCGATGATCATGGCGCGGGCTTCGGCCCGGCGGACCTCGCCGATGACCAGGTGGCTGATCGGCACGCGCAGGGCGCCCGCCACCAGCATTTCCAAGGTCACCGGCGGGTCGGCCCAGGGGTCGGCGGCGAGCGACCAGGCATTCGGGCAGGGCGGCGTGAACTCGAACGGGTCCTGGAGCACGGCCGGCAGCCCGCCGGTGAAGGCCGGTTCCTCCAGGCAGGCGCGGAGCAGGGTGGTCTTGCCACTGTCCACCTCCCCCGCCAGCAGGATGGTTGCGCGGTCGGCGATCAGGCGGCGCAGGACCGAGGCTTAAGCGGGCGACAGCGCACCCCAGGCGCACCAGTCATCCAGGGTCACCCGGCCCGGCAGGGGCTTGCGCACGGCGACGGCGGGGCCGGGGGCTATGGGGTCGATGACGGCATGCAGCCGCTCGCCGCCCGGCATCACCGCGTCCAGGGTGGCGCGGCCGGGCCGCAGCTCCCGCCTTGCCAGCCCGGCCAGATAGGCCAGCAGGCGCCGCACCTCCGCCACCGGCACGGTGTGGGAGAGGTGGAGCCCCGCCCCGTCCCGCACCAGCACCCGGGCCGGTCCGCCCTCGGCACCCGTGGGCGGCAGGATCAGGATGTTCGAGACGGAAGCATCGGCCAGCAGCCGCCCGAAGACAGCCGCCAGCAGGGCACGGACGGAGGCGAGCAGGGCGCCCTGGCCGGTCGGCGCGTGGTCGAGATCGGTCTGGCTCACCGCCCCCTCCCCCTCGTTCCGGAACCGGTCCCGTTCAGCGGCGCAAAGCCCAGCCCCGTCGCATCGGGGATGGCGACACCGACCCGGCGCCGGTCGTCCAAACTCTCCAGAACCCGGTCCCGCATGGCGGCGACGGCGGCGGGGTCCAGGTCGTGCAGGTGGTTCAGGATGGCGACGATGGTGACGGTCAGATCCTCCGTCCGCGCCACCATGGCCTCCAGCCGGTCGGGCTTGCGGTCCAGCCGGGCGATGGCGTCGAGCCCGCGGTCGAGGGTGTAGACCAAGGCCTCGGAGAAGTGGCGCAGGCCGCGCTTGGCCTTGACGATCTCCACCTGGGCGGCCAGCACCTCCGGAATGCGGGCGGTGATATGGCGGGTCGCCAGGGCGGGCGGCAGATCCGGGTCGGGCCTGTCGCTCATGTCACGATCCTCCGCGGGGCGGGGCGCTCAGGTTCTGCGGGCCGCTCAGGTCCTGCGGAAACGCCGGCCGGTACCGGCCCGGCCGGGGCCGCGGCGGAAGGGTCCGATGACCGGGGGCGCAGCCAGCGGGCGGCATTCGGCCGGGGCTGGAAGGGCCGGACGGGCGGGCCGTAGAGCCCCTGCCAGCGGGGATCGGCCCAAGGGTGCAGGCGCCGGCCGCGGATGGGCTTGCCGTAGCCGAAGAGGATCAGCTCCTCCTCCGCCATGGACAGGGCCTCATGCATGGGCAGGACCGGGCGGCGGTCGATGCGGGTGCCGCGGCTGATGGTGGGGAACAGGTCCAGCAACCCCTTGGAGGTCGTTCGCGTCGGCACCTCGGTGATGGCATCGCCGACCATGGCGGACAGGCGCTCCGCCTCGCCTGCCGAATTGGGGCGGAAGGCCAGAAGGCGGCAATTGGCTACCAGCCCCTCCCCGTACTGGGCTTCCACATCGGCCAGGGACTGGGCCAGCAGCAGCAGGCGGATGCCGTATTCCCGGACATAGCGCGCCCATTCCGCCGCCTCCCCCATCTGGAACTGGAGGAACTCGTCCAGCACGAACAGCACCCGCCAGCGCCGGGTGCGCCCATCCTCGGCCGTGCCCCGGTCGACAGTCAGGAAATCCACCATCTGGGTCAGGATCAGCTTGAACACCCGGCGCAGGCGGCGGGCATCCAGGGGCCGGGCCAGGATGTAGAGGGTGACCGGCCGATCCCCCGCCACCAGATCCGCGATGGAGAAATCGGAGGTCGCCGTCTGGGCGTCCAGCACCGGATCCTCGAACTCCGCCAGCAGGACGGAGGCCGTGACATAGACCGATTTCCGGTAATGCAGGCTCTTGTCCACCGGCGTGCCGGCGGATTTGGCGGTGAAGAGGTCCGGCTGGTCCTGGGCGGCCTTGGCCTCGCTCTGCTCCCACAGTTCCTGGGCGGCACGCTTGGCCGTGGGGTGGCTGCCGCGGGTGAGCATGCGGCGCAGGCCCTTGTCTCCGTCCAGCAGGTGGCGGCGGGCCCCGGCCAGGCATTTGTCGGCATCGGCCCCGGATGTCAGCAGCCAGACGAAGACCCCGGAGAGATAGGCGAAGGCGGCATTGCGCCAGTGCCCCTCCCGTTCCGCCTCCGTAATGATGCGGGCGGCGTGCTGGCAGTCGGGCACCAGATGGGGTTCCGGCCGCACGGCCATCAGGGGGTTGTAGCGGGGGCCGCCGGGTCGGGCCAGGTCCAGCACCACCACATCGCCCAGCCGCTCCCGCGCCGCGCCGGTGTCACCCGCCAGGGTGCCCTTGAAGTCCCAGACCACGACGCTCTCCCCCCAGCCGGTCAGCAGGGTGGGGTGGACGACGGTGGTGGTCTTGCCGGACCCGGTGGGGCCGATGACCAGGATGGGGGCCATGGAGCGCTCGGCCAGCAGCTCCCGCTCCCAAGCGCCCAGGATCACGGCCGCACCGCTCATCGTCCGCCCCTCCGGCCCAGCAGCTTGGCGCGCTTGAGGTCGCGACGCCCGGCCCAGCGCTCCAGCCCCGGCCCGGCGGGCGGGCGGTAGCGGCCGAAAACGTCAAGCCCGATGCGCAGCAGCACCGCCGCCCCGGCCAGGGCGGAGAGGGCGCCTGCGGCCCAGAGGGTCCAGCGGTGTTCGGGTGCCAACAGGGGCCCCCAGGTCAGGAACTGGCCCGGCCAGTACAGGGTGACGCCGCCCAGGTTCAGCCCGCCGAAGGCGTCGGGCCAGTCGTAGAGCCACCCGAGCGCCATGCCGATCCAGGTGACGGCCGCCAGCCAGAGGGCGGCATAGAGGGCGAAGCGGGTGCGCATGCGCCAGGCCTTTGCGAGGGAGGAGGCTGCGATCCAGCCGGCGATGCCGGGATGCATGTGCGGCAGGTGGTCGGCATAGTCGACCCGGCGCATGCCGGTGGCGGGGTTGCCGTAGGTGGGGTGGATGCCGAAGACCGGCCGCATCCGGAAGACGAAGCGCAGCCAGACCCGGCGCCCGTCCTGCACCGTGACCGGGCGCCAGGCGAACCGGCGCCGCCCCGCCAGCATGGCGACCGGCCAATGGACCAGCCGCACGCCCGGCGGCAGGGTGGCGGGGGAGAGCGGAACGGCGATCGTGCGAACGGGGGCCCGACGGCCGCCGGTGCCGGGATCGTTGGCAGGAGGGGCGATCCTGTCCATCACCCCCTCCCCGGACGCGCGGGGGCGGCATCGCGGTCACCGCGTCCCGTCTGGTCCCGGCATGACTGTTCCCGCCCCGTGTGCTCCCGGCCTGTCTGCTCCCGGCCCAGGGCCTCGCGGGCGGCCCGCATCCGCTCCAGCTGGTCGCGGTAGTCCCGAACTTCGCGCTCGGTCATCCAGCCCAGGCGGTCGGTCACCAGCTCCCGGGCATCGCGGCGCAGTTCCTCCGTGACCAGGCTGACGCGCGGCAATCAGGGTGAGAATCAGCGTCAATCAGGATGAGAATGGAATGCCGCCGTCGTGACGGAGGACGGGCGTAGCCCGGCCGGAGTCACG
>JBJOKR010000289.1:0-3954 GCA_046045995.1 Pseudomonadota bacterium
TCACCTTTTCTATACCCCCCCACAATCAAAACGCGACCCCCCCCCCCCCCCCTTGAAGGGTGCGGGGGCGGCGTAAGCTGTCGCGACCCGACATCCCGTTGCGTCAGGATGCCGGGCCGCCGGGATCAGGCCCACCTTCCCGGGATCAGGCCTTGTCCAAGCCGTAGGCGGTATGCAGGGCGCGCAGTGCCAGCTCGGTGTATTCCTCCGCGATCAGGACACTGACCTTGATTTCGGAGGTGGTGATCACCTGGATATTGATGCCGCGGTCGGCCAGGGCCTTGAACATGCGCTGGGCGACACCGGCATGGCTGCGCATGCCGACGCCGATGACGCTGACCTTCACCACATTGCTGTCACCCAGCAGCTTGCGGTAGCCCAGATCGTCCTTCGCCTTTTCCAGCACCTGGAGGGTACGGTCCAGATCGGCCTTGCCGACGGTGAAAGTCATGTCGGTGCGGTTGCCGTCCTCCGACACGTTCTGGACGATCATGTCCACATTGATCGCCGCATCGGTCAAGGGTCCGAAGATGCGGGCGGCGACACCGGGGCGGTCTTCCACGCCGACCAGGGTGATCTTCGCCTCATCCCGGCTGTAGGCGATGCCGCTGACCAGTTCCTGTTCCACGATTTCATCCTCATCAACGACTAGGGTGCCGGGGATGGCACTTCCGGCGGCTTCTTCGAAGGTGGAGAGAACCTGCACCCGCACCCGGTGCTTCATCGCCATCTCCACCGAGCGGGTCTGAAGCACCTTGGCGCCCAGCGACGCCATCTCCAGCATCTCCTCATAGGTGATGCGGGGGATCTTGCGGGCCTTGGCGACGATGCGGGGATCGGTGGTGTAGACCCCGTCCACATCGGTGTAGATGTCGCAGCGCTCCGCCCCCAGGGCCGCGGCCAAGGCCACGGCGGAGGTGTCGGAGCCGCCCCGGCCCAGGGTGGAGATGCGGTTGCGGTCGGACACGCCCTGGAAGCCGGCGACGACCGCCACCTCCCCCGTCTTCATGCGGCGGTCGATCTCGTCCGTTTCGATCCGCTCGATCCGGGCCTTGGCGTGGGTGTCATCGGTGCGGATGGGGATCTGCCAGCCCTGCCAGGACCGGGCGGGGATACCCAGTTCCTGCAAGGCGATGGCCAGGAGGCCGCTGGTCACCTGCTCGCCGGAGGCGACGACCGCATCGTATTCCCGCCCGTCATAGATCCGGGCGATGGAGCGGCAGTACTCCACCAACTGGTTGGTGACCCCCGACATGGCGGAGACGACGACCGCCACCTCATGGCCGGCATCCACCTCCTGTTTGACCTTCTTCGCCACATTCTTGATGCGGTCGATATCGCCGACGGAAGTGCCGCCGAATTTCAGGACAAGGCGTGCCATAACCGGTGAATCCAAAGTAATAGGGGGGGCAGGCAGGGCTTTCCTTGCCCGGCCCTGGCCCCGGGGCGACCAATCCTTACCGGCCCCCCGCGGCGCGCGCAAGACCGCCGTCCCTGTCGCGATGACGCATCTGCGATGCCATCCGTGCGGGCGGTCGGCACCTGTCGTCCATGCTTGTTCCGCCTGGCGCTTTGCCGCAAGATGTAGATCGAACGGGATAGCCGGCGGCTCGGTAGCGGCCGGCCCCGGTGGACACCCGGGGAAATGCAGACGCGCACCATGGATCACGCGCCCTTCTTCGAGCTGTCCCTGGATCTTCTTGCCGTGGCCAATGCGGAGGGGCGGTTCGTCGACGTCAACCCCGCCTGGGAACTGGCACTGGGCCGGACACGGGCGGAGATGACGGCCGGGGCCTATCTGGACCTGATCCATCCCGATGACCGCGCCGGCACCACCACTGTTGCCCGTGCCGTCCTGGCGGGGGAGAGGGTGGCAGGGTTCGAGAACCGCTACCGCCATTCGGACGGGCATTACATCTGGCTGCAATGGAGTGCCGTCCTGCGGCGGGAGGACGGGCTGATCTACAGCATCGCCCGCGATGTCACCGTCCAGAAGCGGACGACGGAACATCTACGGATCGTGCAGACGACGACCCGGGTCGGCACCTGGGAAGTGGACCTGGTGACCCAGGCGCTGTTCTGGTCGGAGGCGACCCACGCCATCCATGAGACGGATCCGGCCACCTTCCGGCCCAGTGTTGCCAAGGCCTTGTCCTTCTACCGGCCGGAGCGGGCGGGCGACCTGATTGCGGCGATGGACGCGCTGGTACGGCGAGGAGACCCGTTTTCCCTGGAATTGCCCTTCGTCACCGCCAAGGGGCGCGATATCTGGGTGCGGGCGACGGCGACGGCCATCCTGGCGGACGGCAAGCCCGTGCGGGTGTTCGGTACCTTCGAGGATGTCACGGAGGAGCGGGAGGAGCGGCAGCGTCTGCTGGCCTTCAAGGATATTGTCGACCTGGCCAGCGACGGCATCTGTGTCCTGGCGGCGGATGGGCGCGTCGGCTATGCCAACGGACGCATGGCCGGGATCCTGGGGCTGGCCGATCCCGCCGCCCTGGCCGACCGGCCCCTGGACGCCTTCGCCAGCCCCGGCTGGGAGGAAGCGGTCCGTACCCTGGCCGGGGGAACGGGGGCAATGGCGGGCGAACGACGCGACATGCGCATGCGCCGGGTTGACGGCCAGGAGATCTGGGTGGCTGCTTCCGTCCGGGCACGGGACGGGTCGGACGGGACCCCGGCTTCCGCCATCCTCCTGCTCCGCGACGTGACCGAGCGCAAGACGATCGAGATGGAACTGGCCGCCAGCCGCCACCGGCTGGAGGAGGCGCAGTCCATCGCCCGGCTGGGCCACTGGGAAGCGAATCTGGCCACGGGGGCACTGTACTGGTCGGATGTGATCTATGAGATCTTCGGCCTGGACAAGGCGGCGGTGACCCCGTCGCTTGAGGTATTCAACGGCGCCCTTCACCCAGATGATGTGGCCAAGGTGCGGGCGAGCGAGGAGCGGGCGGCACGCACCGGCATCCACGATGTGGAGCACCGGATCATCCGCCCGGGCGGGGAGGTGCGCTGGGTCCGTGAGCTTGCCCGGATGCTTCCCGACGGGGAGGGGCAACCGGTCCGGCTGGTCGGCACCGTGCAGGACATCACCCACCAGAAGGAGGTGGAGGAGGCGCTGGTCGCCGCCCGTCAGGCAGCGGAGCAGGCGAGCCACGCCAAGAGCGCCTTCCTGGCGACCATGAGCCATGAGCTGCGCACACCGCTGAACGCCATCATCGGCTTTTCGGAGATCATCCGCGACGGCACCTTCGGCGCCGTTTCCCCACCGATCTACCGGGAATATGCCGGGCATGTGCATGAAAGTGCGGTGCACCTGCTGGAGATCATCAACGACGTGCTGGACCTCGCCAAGATCGAGGCCCACGCCATTACCCTGGCCCCGACCCGGCTTAGCATCGCGGAGAAGATCCGCCGTGCGGTGCAGACGGTGATGCCCATGGCGGACCAGGCGGGGGTCCGCATCGTCACCGCCGACGGGCCCGACCTTACGATCCGGGCGGACCGGCGGGCCACGCTGCAGGCCCTGTTCAACATCCTGTCCAACGCCGTCCGCCACAGCCCCACCGGGGAGATCGTGGAGGTGGCGACACGGGAGGCGGCGGGATACGCCGTCATCACCGTGCGGGACAAGGGCCCGGGCTTCCCGCCGGACGTTCTGGTCGAGCTGGGCCAGCCCTATCCGGGCCAGAGCGACAGTTACCGCAGTGCCGCCCGGTCCACCGGCCTGGGCTTTGCCATCACGGCCGCCCTGCTGAAGGCCCAGGGCGGGGACATCCACGCCACCAACAACCCCGACCACGGCGCCACCGTCACCCTGCGCCTGCCCCTGGCGGAGGGGGAATAGGAGGTACCCCGGTCGGGGGGCGGCATGTCGTTCACCGATCGCAGGTCGGGTAAGCGAAGCACGGCCCGACGATCACACACACCGCCCCCGTCGGGCCGCGGGCTTTC
>JBJOKR010000290.1:0-3902 GCA_046045995.1 Pseudomonadota bacterium
ATCCGGGCAAGTCGGCGGCCCACCGCTCCACCTCGTCGCGATTCAGCAGGTTCGGGGCGGCGTACAGCAGGCCGAGAAGGCACACGGCCACGACCAGCAGGACCTTCCACTTGGAGAGATAGACCATCGGCGGCTACAACACTTTCGGGGCGGGGCTTTCGGGGCGGCACAGAAACGGAAAACCGGCCTCCCACCCAGGGGCGGCGGCCGGTCCGGCATCACTTCTTCGCAGCGGCGTCGGGCAGGTCGGCGACCTTCGCCGGCTCGGTCTTCGCAAGCACGGCCTGGATGGTGCCGCGCAGGACCTTCACACGCACCCCTTCCGCGATCTCCACCTGCAGTTCGTCATCCGTGCCGACCTTGGTCACCGTGCCGACGATGCCGCCGCCGGTGACGATCCGGTCACCCCGGCGCAGGGCGTCGAGCATGGCCTTGTGCTCCTTCATCTTCTTCTGCTGCGGACGGATCAGCAGGAAATAGAAGACGACGAAGATCAGGATGATCGGAAGGAAGCTGATCAGCCCGCCCATCGGATCGGCAGCGGGCGTGGCCGCCTGGGCATAAGCGGTCGAAATGAACATCAAGAACTCCTGTTCGGGGTCGAACGCGCGGTCGGGCGCGACTATACAAGCCCGGAAGCCGGTTGCAATGGAAACCCAAGCCCGGCGGGGCCCCGTTTCCTAGCCTGTCAGATGGGAAGCAGGATCCCGCCATTCCAGACCGGCCCTGTCACGCGCGCTCTGCTGTCACCACCTGCCACCACCCGCCACCGCCCAGCCACCGCCCCGGACCCCGCCATGACCGATCTCCTGCCCCTGCTGACCCGCATCGCCGATGCCTTGGAGCGGATGGCCCCGCCCGCGGAGCCGCCGGTGGACCTGACCAGCGCCGATGCCTTCGTCTGGGACGGGGGGAGGTCCCGCCTGCGCCCGCTGGACCGGGTGGCCCATGTGGATCTGGACATGCTGCATGGCATCGACCGGCAGAAGGCGATCCTGCTGGAGAACAGCCGCCGTTTCGCCGCCGGCCTGCCCGCCAACAACGCCCTGCTGTGGGGCGCACGCGGCATGGGCAAAAGCTCGCTCGTCAAGTCCATCCACGCCCGGATCCTGGCGGACAATCCCCGGTCGCTTGCCCTGGTGGAGATCCACCGGGAGGAGATAGGCACCCTGTCCGACCTGTTGGCCCAGCTCCGCGCCACCGATCGCCGCATCCTGCTGTTCTGCGACGACCTTTCCTTCGGCAGCGATGACGGCCAGTACAAGTCGCTGAAGGCGGTGCTGGATGGCGGGATCGAGGGGCGGCCGGGCAATGTGGTGTTCTACGCCACCTCCAACCGCCGCCATCTGATGCCGCGGGACATGATCGACAATGAACGCTCCACCGCCATCAACCCGGGCGAAGCGGTGGAGGAAAAAGTCAGCTTGTCCGACCGGTTCGGCCTCTGGCTCGGCTTCCACGCCTGCGACCAGGACACGTTCTTCGCCATGCTGGAGGGGTACGCCGCCGCCTTCGGCCTGGACATCCCGGCCGATGTCCTGCGGGCGGAGGCGGTGGAATGGTCCGTCACCCGGGGCAACCGGTCGGGCCGCGTCGCCTGGCAGTACATCCAGGATCTGGCGGGCCGCCTGGGGCGGCGGATGTAAGCAGGGGGTCGGGCTGCGGCGATACCCATTTAAGAGTTGCGGTTTCTGCGTTAGCATGACGGCGTGATACGGAGAGCCGCCCCTTCCCGCGCCCGCGCCGCCGCACCGGATACCCCGCTGCTGCTGATCCTGCTGGCCGCCTTCCTTCTGCTCATCGCCCAGGCGGGCCCCGTCTCCGCCCCACCGCTGGGACCGGACCCGACGGCCGGGCCGGAGGTGGCCGGGTCGCAGACAACGGACGCGCGGTCCGCGAAGGCACGGTCTGCGGGCATGCGGTCGCTATCGCGCTCCGCCGCATTGGACGATACCTCCGGCCCAGGCCGCATGGCGGTGCTTGCCCGGCGGGATTCGCCTGTTCTGGCCGCCCGCGCCCTGTCCCTTGCCACGGTCGTGGTGGAAAAGCATGCGGGCGCCGATGGCCATGTCTCCCTGGCGGGGGAGCGGTTCACGACCGGTCCCGTGCGGAGCGCGGGCGTGGAGCGTCCGGCGCGGCGCCCTTCCGTCGGTCCGCCGGCCCGGCGACCGGGGGATGTGCTGACCACAGGGCCGCCCGTCGGGCCGGTCTTCCTGTGATCCGCGCCGCCGGGCCCCTGGCCCCGGCGCATCCCACTGATTGCCCAAGACACATGCGCCGACCGGGTGCCGGCGGGAACGATCCCGCAGCCCGGCAGCCGCCTTTTCAGGATCGGAAAGCCCCGATGACCCGTATTCCCTCCCGCCGCCGCCTGCGCGCGGCCATCCTGTCCGCCGCCCTGGTCACCAGTGCGCTGGTGACCACCGCCCTTCCCGCCGCCGCCGCCATCACGAAGGAGGTGGAGGCGAATATCCAGCACACTGCCCGCGGGGGAGACGTGTCGCGGACGGCAGCGGCCATCACCGCCGCAACCACCGGGCATCCGGCCGAAGCGGCCAAGGCCTGGTCCGTGGCCCTGACCGCCGTGAAGGCGCAGAAGGCCCGCAACCCCAAGGCCGTGGGCCATATGGCCGCCGAAGCCTCGGCAGCCGCGGCCGATATCGCCAAGACCGACCCCGCCGCCGCCCTGGATTTGGCCAAGGAAAGCCTGGTGGTGGCCGCCGATGTCTCCAACCAGGCCCAGGCCTATGCCATGACGACGGCGAAGTCTTCCTCCCACCTGGCCCGCACCTCCTTCAAGGCGAATCCCAGCCGGGCGGTGGAAATCGTGCTGACCGCGATCGCGGTGGCGGGCCCGCTGCAAGGGGTGGACAAGGCGGCGGGCAGCGCCATCGCCGCCGATGCCAAGGCGGTGGCCGATCAGTTCCGCACCAGCAATACCGCCGTCTCCGGCCAGATCATGATGGCTCTCAGCAAGGCGAGATTGAAGGTGTAACGCACCCTGGCCCCGGGATGGCGGTCCGCCGCCACCCCGGTGCGGGTCCGAATCCAGTGCCCATCAGCTACCGGCGCCATCCAGGTAGTCGCGCGGGTCGATCGCCTTTTCGTTCCGGCGGATGCCGAAATGAAGCTGCGGGGTCTGGACATTGCCGGTGCGGCCGACGGTGCCGATGGCCTGCCCCTTCGACACCTGCTTGCCCCGGTCCACATCCATCCGGTCCAGGTGGGCATAGGCGGTCAGCCAGCCATCGGCATGGCGGACCAGGATCAGGTTGCCGTAGCCCTTAAGCTCATTACCGGCATAGACGACGACACCGTTCTCCGCGGCGCGCACGGGCGTTCCCTGCTCGGAAGCGATGTTGATACCGTCATTGTACAGGCCGCCGGGCTTGGACCCGAATTCAGACAGGATCGGTCCCTTCACCGGCCAGAGGAACCGGCTGCCCTGCCGCGCCGGTGGGGCGACCGCCCCCGCTGACGGGGCCGCTGCTGCCACAGCCGGGGGTACCGACAGGGCGGGTGCCGGCGCGACCGGGGTCGGCATGGTGGTCGCTGGGCCCGCCGGTGCCGCGGTAACAGCAGCAGGCGCCTGGGCAGGCGGCAGGGCCACCGCCTGTTGTGCGGGCCGGGCCGGTGCCGTCACGGCGGAGGGAGCGGAAGGGCGCGTGGCCGGGGCGGCCGGCGTATCGGCCGATGGCAGGGGCGCCAGTTCCTCCGTCTGGATACCGCCGCCCGTGGCCGGGCGGGCGGTTGCCGCGGCCGATGCGGTGGCAGGTCCGGTGCTTCGCCCCGGCATGGGAACGGCGGCGGTCTGGGCGGCGGCGGTCGCGGTGCCCGCGGGCTTGCGCTCCGGCGGGGGGGAGGACAAGGGCGCCGCCGTCACCGCCACGGGGGGGGACGCA
>JBJOKR010000291.1:0-3893 GCA_046045995.1 Pseudomonadota bacterium
TCATCCGATAGTGTTCCGGCGGCTGGACTGGCAATTTGACAACGCAATGACCGGCAAGGACTTGCCGCTCTGCAAGGGGTGGGTTAACGTATCCGTAAGCGAAACGGCTTACCCCAAGGGATGATCGGCCAAAGGCCAAGGGGATTATCAGCCGCAGGGCTGCGACCCCGCCAAGGCGGAACCGGGAGAGGGGGGCGTCAGTGGGACTGTCGTTGTTCAAGCGCAGCGGTACCGGGGAGCCTGTGGTTCCAGGGGCCGTCTATCGTCGGACCGTCGCCCGCGGCGTGACGGAAACGGCCCGTGTCCTGGCGGTCACCACCGTCCAGTTCAACATCCCCCACGTGCGGTTTGTCGTGCAGACCGATATCGGATCGCGCGATGCGACCCCGGGGGATCAGCGCACCCTGTCCGTGGACAGTTTCCAACGTCTTTTCCAGGAACGGGTGGCCTGCTGATCATTCCGAAAGCCGCAGGCCCCAACGCCGTGCGCCCAGACTCCGCGGACGCCAACGCCGCCGGGTCCGGGTAATCGCCTGGGCCTGCATTGCGGTGCCCCGGTATCATCGCCCCTGTCGGCGGGCCCAGAACGGGCTGTCGGGCCAGCGGCGTTCCATCCCGTAGAGCCGGCGGCGCTGGTCCAGGAAGGCGGCAACGCCCCGGGCCAGGGCATCGGCATAGTCGGTAAGCGCGCGATCATTCCCGTTCAGGGCGGCCACGGCCGCCGTCCCGGCCCGCCGCCCGGTCCACAGGCCGGAGGTGAGCCCGTGGGAGGACAGGGGGTCGAAGGCCGCCGCCGCATCCCCCGCCGCCAGCCAATCCTCCCCCGCCGCCCGGGCCAGCCAGGTGGTGCCCGCACTGGCCAGGACCGGTGACCCGGTCGGGCGGAAGCCGGCGCTGTCCAGCCATCGGCGGATGAAGGTCGTCTCCGCCAGCCCTGCCGTCAGCTCCTGCGGCCCCTGGCCGATGCCGTGGGGCAGCAGGTCGGCATCGCTGAAATAGGCCAGGGCCAAGCGCCGGTCGGGCAGCAGGGCAGCGTACCACCACCCCGCCGCCACCGCTTCCACCAGGGTGGCGGGGGTCAGGTCCACCGCCGGGTCCGGATCGGACAGGAAGGCGCAGACACCGGTCAGCCGGTCCGCCCGCTCCAGCCTTGTCAGCCGCCGGGCGATGCCCGCCCCGCGCCCGCCCGCGTCGATCAGGATCCGCGCACCCAGTACCCGCCCGTCCGTCAGGGTCAAGGACCAGCCGTCGCCGGTGCGCACCGCCGCCTCCACCCGTTCCGCCACCCGAACGACGGCGGGGATGCGGGCGGCGGCGTCCAGCATGTCCCGGTCGAAGCGGGGCCGGTCCAGCACATGGCCCGGACCGTCAAGGCTCTGGATCGCGTTCTTCTGGGCCAGCAGGGCCGCCCCCCAGGCGGCATAGCCGGCATTGGCCGGCCGGTGGACCCCGCCATCCAGCAGGGCGGACAGGCCCAGGGCCTGCAGCTCCACCGTACCGGCCGGGGACAGGGATTCCCCCGGCCGGTCGCCCGGTGTGGCCTCCGGCCCGATCAGCAGCACCGACCGGCCGCCGGGTTCCGCCGCCGCGGCGATGGCGGCGGCGCAGCCGGCGGGGCCGGTGCCGATCACGGCGATATCGGCCCGGTCGGCCGCATCCCCCCCTGACGGGCCCATGCCGGTCAGCGCGGGATCGGGCCGCGATAGGGCGGCTGGTCCAGCATCAGGTCCATGGAGCCGCGGTCCACCTCCACATACATGGTGCGGGGCAGGTCGGCAGGCGCACCCGCATCGGTCGGGCCCGGGCGGCGGACGACGAAGCCCATGCGGCTCCACAGGTACAACATGGAATTCAGGCCGTCGGTGTAGCTCGCCTCCGCATGGTAGCCGATGCCGGCCACGCCGCGGGACCACAGGACCCGGCTGTTGAAGAATTTCACCCGCTCCGCCGCGGACAGGTTCGGGTCCATGACTCCCTGGTAATACAGCTCTGGCAGCACGTCGATGGGCAGCAGGGCCGGCCACCAGTTCGCCACCGGCAGGTCGTTGGAGAACATGACGTATTGGCAGCTGAAGGCATCGCACTGCCAGGGCAGGCCCATCCAGCGGGTCAGGTCGCCCGGCTTCTGCGGGCCGATGGCGGGCGGGCGGCCTTCGAACCCGCCGAACGCCTTCTCCGGCGTCAGCAGCAGGCCCAGGTTCTGGATCAGGGACGGGTCATGGTCCGTGGACGGGCGGATGCGGAAGGCGTCGCTGTACAGCGCCTGGTGCCGCAGAGGCCAGGTCAGCTCCACCCCCGGGTGGAAGGCGCCGCCCGAACAGGGCTCCAGCGCCGCGCGGGTCAGGGCGGCTGGCTGTTCGGACAGGGGGATGCGGTCCAGGGTGGTCACCGTCTCCGGCTGGGACAGGTCCAGGTCGTTGACGAAATCACCGGCCGCCCAGGCCTTCAGGATCGCCCATTGCCGGTCCGGGATGCGGAACCAGAACAGGGGTGAGGCGTCGTAATTGATGCCGTCGCCCAGCATGTAGGGCAGCTTGTACTGCTGCTGCTCATTGCTTTCCGGATTGCGGAAGGCGCCCAGCACCTGGCGCCGGAACTCCCCATTGGCGGGGGCGGGGTCGGACAGCCGGGCCATGTAGGCGGGATCGAGGAAATCCCCGACCGCGACCCAGGCCCGGTCCAGATTGGCCGAGCCGGAAACCCAGTTCATCAGCCCCAGCCGGTGGAACAGGGGATAGATGTCCCGCCGGAAGGACAGGGGCGTGGCGGGCGGCGGCATCCACCCGGCATCCATGGCCACATCGGCGATGACATCGTAGAGGGAGATGAAGGGCGGGATGTCCGGCGCGAAATCCGGGCCGCAGGCGGCGACCCAGGCATTCGCCACCTCGAAGCTCTGGCGCCCGATGGTGACCTTTGCCGTCACCGGCCCGTCGGCCCAGTCGTCATGCCAGCCGTCATTGTCGGAGAAATTGCTGATCGGATTGTCCGGCACCGCCGACTGGGACAGGCCGTCGCCGGGGAAGACCAGCAGGCGCCCTGCCTCATCGGTGCGCAGATGGCCCAGCGGCACGTCCAGCTTTTCCCAGAACCGGCCGGTCATGCTGTAGCGGGCATCGCTCCCCTTGGCATTGGTGTCCCGTCCGCTGATGGTCCGGGGGCCGGGATTGATGCAGAGCATCCGGCCGCGCTGGTTCCAGTCGGTGATGGCCTGGTTGCGCAACTGGCCGGGCAGGCCGGGTGCGGCCTCCCCATTGTCCAGCGGGTTGTTGAAGCCGTACCAGGCGGCCTTGGTGTTGGCGACGTGGACGGTCCATTCGATCTTCGCATCGCCGGCCGTCACCTCCCGGATCACCTCTCCCGCCTTGTTGAAGGCGTAGATGCGGAAGCGCTGCACCTGCTTCTTGATGCGCTGGTCCCCGTCCTTGTACCGGCCGTCGGGCAGGGCGGGCAGGCCCGGCACCTCCGGCGCCAGGAACCATTCCGGGCTGTTGCCGACACGGGCGATGCCCAGGGCTGGGAAGATCGCCAGCCGGGCGATCTCCGTATCCGCGGGCGGGCCGTTGCGGGCGCCTTGCGCGAAGGCCGCCCGCGGGCCCAGAAGCCCGGCACCTAGGCCCGCCCCAAGCCCCAACGCGCCCGCCGCCCCTGCGGCTGCCAGGAAGTCACGCCGCCGCACCCCGTCCCCGATCCCGGTCATCGCGCCTCACTCCCCCATTGTTGATCATCGACGGTTCAGTCTCCGAACCATCGGGGTATTATGCCCTATATGATCCAGTACGCTAGCCGGAATGGTGCTTTATTCTCTGCGGTAAAGATCGTCATCGGACTTGGGGCGGGTGGGGCAGGGACAGGCCGGGGGCGGGCAGGCGGTTTGCGGGGCCGTCGGCGCG
>JBJOKR010000292.1:0-3888 GCA_046045995.1 Pseudomonadota bacterium
CCCCGTGAGGCGGGGGGCTAGCCCCCCGCCTCAACCCTCGACAAAGCCCAGTATAGCCTCATCCCAAGAGACAAGGTCACTGCGAGCCCGAAGGGCCAGGGGTGACGTTCCTTCGCGGATCGGGCTTGGGGCTGTCGGCCCTCGCTCCGCTCGCACCGACCCACGCGGGCCTACGCCACGTCGCGCAGGGTGGTGCCGGGGACTTGGGTCCGGCCGGGGCGGCCGGTCATCACCAGGTCGGCGGTCTGGTGGGCCGTGATGGCGGACAGGGTCCAGCCCAGGTGGCCGTGGCCGGTGTTGTAATAGATGCCCGGCCGCCGCCCGGCCATGACCCGGGGCAGCATGTCCGGCATCATCGGCCGCAGCCCGGCCCAGGGCACGACGCTCTGGGTGGAGACTCCGGGGAACATGCGGCGGCACCAGGCGACCAGGGGGGCGATCCGGTCGGCCCGGATGTCCCGGTTCTCCCCGTTGAACTCGGCCGTGCCGGCGATGCGGAAGCGGTCCTCGCCCAGCCGGGCGGTGACGATCTTCGCCGCATCGTCCAGCAGGCTGACCCGCGGGGCCGCGGCTCGGCTTTCCGCATCGGTCAGGTTCACGGTGATGGAATAGCCCTTCACCGGATAAACATTGACCCGGTCGCCCAGCCGGGCGGCGAGCGCCCGCGATCCCACCCCGGCACAGACCACCACCGCGTCCACGATCACCCGCCCCGGCCCTTCCGGCCCGGTGGTGGTGATGGTGATCGGCCCGTCCGCCTGGCCGGCGGCTGTATGGACGATATCCTCCACCCGGGTGCTGTACAGGATGCGCCCGCCCCGGCGCTGCACCCCGCGGGCAAGCCCGTTGGTATAGCGGTGGATGTCGCCGGTGAAATCGCTGGGCGTGTGGAACCCGCCATGGATCGGGCCGGTCAGGGTCGGCTCGATCGCCCGGATCTCCGCCGGGCCGACGGGGCGCCGCTCCAGCCCGCCTTCGGCCAGCAGCTTCGTCACCCGCTCCGCCTGGGCATAGCCGGCGGCGTCACGGTAGATGTGCAGGATGCCCCGCTGTTCCAGGTCGAAGCGGATGTTCTCCCGCGCCGCCATGTCCAGCAGGTGCTGCCGCGCGGCGATGGCAAGGCGCACGGTCGTCACCGTGTTCTCCCGATAGCGGGGGATGGCGGCCATGAACTCCGCGAACCAGCTGTACTTGTGCCAGGACGGCTTAGGATTGACCAGCAGGGGGGCATCGGCCTGGAGCATCCATTTCAAGCCCTTCAGGACCTGGCTCCACTGGTTCCACACCTCCGCGTTGGAGGCGGAAAGCTGCCCGCCATTGGCGAAGGATGTTTCCATGGCGGCATAGGGATGGCGGTCGATCACCACCACCTCCGCCCCCGCATCCTGAAGCTGGTAGGCGGTGGTGATGCCGGTTATCCCGGCACCGATGACGGCGACGCGGGTGGTCGATGGGGACAGGGGTCTGGACATGGGCTCTCCCGCACCACCCCGCGGGTGCGGGGTGGGATGGATGCCCCATCCGTACTTTGGCCTGAGAGCTTCACCGGGCGGTGCGGCATGCACCGGCGGCTTTCTCCTTCGGCGGGTCGGCCGCTACGGCGCAGCAAGACCGACCACTCTTCGGAGGTGTCAAACCCGCGCGGTTCGGTTGCCTGAGAGATTCCGGGGCGGTTGCTCCTTCGGCGGCGGCCTCACGGCCGCTCTCTCCCGCGCGGGTGCAGTGCGACAATGCCCGCCCGGATAGGGCGGATCAAGCGGTTTCGGTGGGGGGGGGGCGGAAGACCCCCTCTCCCCCTGAGGGAGAGGGAGGGGCCCATTGCGCCAGCAATGGGAGGGTGAGGGGTATTGCAGCGCCAGCGGACCCAAGGAAGGCCCAAGGGTCGGTGCTGCCGGACCCCTCACCCTCCCACCCTGCGCTCCGCTCCGGGCGGGCCCCTCCCTCTCCCTCAGGGGGAGAGGGGTGATTCGGCGCTGCGGTTACTTCAGCCCGAGCTTGATGTCCAGGTTGCGGGCCTGGAGGTAGGTGAATTCGCCGACCTGGGTCCAGGGGCGGATCTGGCCGCGGAAGGCGAGGAAGCTTTCGATCACCTTCTTGGTGATGTCGGTTCCACCGGCATGCAGTTCGTTCAGCACCTCGTTGGAAGCACCGCCGATGGCCACCAGCACCTCATCCGACAGACGGCGGAGTTTCACCGCGTGCTGTTCCACCATGGTGCGCAGGGAGGGGCCGTTCAGCGCATTGTATTCGGCCAGCATGTTGTTGTTTTCCGCCTGGGCGGCGGTCTGGAGTGCTATCTGAAGATCCTTGGGCAGGGCGTCGAACTTCGCCTTGTTCACGGTCATCTGCAGGCCGGTCCCGGGCTCATGATACCCGGGCGAATAGTAGAACGGCGCCACCTGGTAGAATCCCAGGGCCAGATCGTTGGCCGGGCCGATCCATTCGGCGGCATCGATGGCCCCGGACTGGAGATTGCTGAAAATCTCCCCCCCGGGGACGTTGACGACGGTCACGCCCAGCTTGGACAGGACCATGCCGTTGATGCCCGGCGTGCGCATCTTCAGGCCCTGGAGATCGGCCGGGGTCTGGATCTCCCGCCGGAACCAACCGAACATCTGGGTCCCGGTATTGCCCGCCAGGAAGGCCTTCAGGCCGAAGGGGGCATACAGCTCATCCCACAGGGCCTGACCGCCGCCATGGTGGACCCAGGCGTCCAGCTCCGCCGCGGTGAAGCCGAACGGGTAGCAGGAGAAGAAGGCCGTCGCCGGGGATTTGGCCAGATGGTAATAGGACGCATCATGGGCCATGTCGGCCGTGCCGTTGGCGACCGCGTCGAAGCATTGCAGCGCCGGAACCAGCTCACCCGCGGCGAAGACCCGCACCGTGATCCGGCCGTCCGTCATATCGGCGATGCGCCGCGCCAGCCGCTCCGCCCCGGCACCGACTCCGGGAAGGCCCTTGGGCCAGCTGGTGACCATCCGCCATTCCTGCTTGCCGGTCAGGATGGCGGGGGCGGCGGCCTGGGCCGCGGCCAGACCCGGCACGGCCACCGCCGCGGCGGCACCGGTCGCCGCGGCGGTGGCCGTCAGAAAGTCACGACGCTGCATGATGATCCTCCCCGAAAAGGCGCCCGTTTGAAACGGCGCCTGGTTTTTCCGATCAGAATTGGCGCTCCGGTGCGGGAGGGTAAGGGGCAGGGGCCGCCCACCGCAACCCCCCGCGGGATAGGGGTAAAGGCGGGGCGGAGGCGGTGACCAGGAACCCTGGGGTCAGTCCGTGATTTCCCGCTCCAGCTCGAACAGGTCGGGGTAATCGTCGGGCTCGGTCCAGTCGGGCACGGGGTCCACCATCACGGCCGGATCCGGCGGCGGCGGGGCAATCCGCACCCACCCGTCATGTCCCAGCGCCTCCAGCGGCTGGAACCGGCCCTTGTAGGCCATCTTCCGGCTGTCGGCGATCCAATAGCCCAGATAGACATGGGGCAGGCCAAGCCGGCGCGCTTCCGCGATCAGGGCGAGGATCAGCCAAGTCCCCAGGCTCTGCCGGGGGGAGGCGGGGTCGAAGAAGCTGTAGACCGCCGACAGTCCATCATCCAACCGGTCGGCCAGCAAGCAGGCGTGCAGGCGCCCGGCCCCATCGCGCGCTTCGTACAAAACGCTGTCCACCCGGTTCTCATTCACCATGCCGGCGAAATCGGCCAGACCCATGCGCCGCATGTCGCTGTCCCGGTGGCGGGCGGCCTGATAGGCCTGGAAGATGCGGTACTGCTCCACCGTCGCCCGGGCTGGGGCGGCCGACAGGGTCAGGTCCCCGTTGCGGCGGATCAGCCGGCGCTGGGTCCGGCTGCCAGCGAAATCCGCGACTGGAACCCGCACGGGCACACAGGCC
>JBJOKR010000293.1:0-3869 GCA_046045995.1 Pseudomonadota bacterium
TTTTGGCTGGCCTGCTGACCACCCTGTTGGCGGGTCGGCCTGGAGTGGCGGAGACGGTGGCGGAGCGAACGGGAACCAGCGGGGCGACCCTGCGCGATCTGGCGGCCCAGGCTGTGCAGGGGGAACTGGGGGCCCGGTTCGAATTGGGGCGGCGGCTGAAGCTGGGGATCGACCGGCCCGCCGATCCCCATGCCGCCCTGCCCCATTTCTGTGCCGCCGCCCGTGCGGGCCATGCGGAGGCGGCCTATACCCTGGGCCGCATGTTCCTGATGGGGCTGGGCCTGCCGCGGGACCGGGCCCAGGCGGCGGCCTGGTTCGATCGGGCGGCACGGGCGGGGCATGGCGGAGCGCGGACCGGCCTGTCCCGGCTGCCGCGGCCGCCGGCGGGGGAACCGGTGTGCAGCGGCCCGGAACTGGCCCAACGCGATTACCGCCCGCCCGGCCGCCTGACCCGGATGATCCGGCGCCTGGCACCCCGCTACGGGCTGGACCCGGATCTGGTGCTGGCGGTGGTGGCGGTGGAATCCGCCTTCCGGGCCGATGCCGTTTCGCCAATGCAGGCGCGGGGACTGATGCAGTTGACCGACGCCACCGCCGCCCGCTTCGGCGTTGCCGATCCCCTGGATGCGGAACAGAACCTGCGCGGCGGCATGCGCTTCCTGGCCCATCTGGTGGATCTGTATGGCGGTGACCTGTCGCTGGTGCTGGCCGCCTACAATGCCGGGCCGGGGGCCGTGTCCCGCCATGCGGGCGTGCCGCCCTATGCGGAGACGCGGGCCTATATCGTCAAGGTCCGGCGCTACTACCCCCGCGACCGGCACCCGCCGATGGTACCGGCCGAGATGGTACCGGCGGACCTGGCACCGGACGACTTGGCCCCACCCGATGCGCCGGGCGGCCCGCCCCAGGTGGCCCAGGCGGGGGAAGGCCCGACCACCCTGCCCCCGGCCGTCACCCCGGCCAGTCGGACGGCAGCCCCGATCCGCTGATGCCATCGGTCGGATAGCAGTCCCTGCCCTGCGGCCGATCGCTCTAAGCCGGAACGCCACCGGCCCTGGCACCCGGCCTAGGCCGGCGACCACAGCCATCGCGCGGCGGGGGACAACCGGGGCGATTGGGGGTAGTTCCCCTGCCCGGGCTGCCCCCGGTGCTGAAGCCTTGTCTAATCCACCGCGGGAAACAAGACCCTGGGCGGCCCCATCGGCCGGTCACGGGGGAAACCGGGGGAGGATCGGGCCATGATGCTGGGCCATCTGCTGTATTCGAAGCAACTGGGGCTTGAGCCCCGCTGGCCCACCTCGGCCCGACGGGAGCCAGTCAGACTTGGCCGCCGGGGGAACGACAGGGGGGAAAGGTATGAGCGGATGCCCCCGCCCGGCCCCGGTGCCCGGTCTGGCTCCCCGCCCATCCGGACCCCGATCCGGACCCTTATGCGGAACTGGACCCGGGCGATCCTGTCGGCATGGCTCCGCCCGCCGGCGGCGTGACCGGCCGCCGGTTGCCCAGGATCTGGCGGCAGAAATGGACGGTGATCGGCTTCTTCGCAGCCAGGGCGGCGCGGTCCAACTCCTCCACCACCCGGCGGGCATTGGCGAAGGAGCGTTCGGTGTGGGTCATCAGCCAGGTGATCACCTCCTCCCCAACACGAAGCTGGCGGTCCACGAACTGCTTCACCAGGACGGCCATCAGCAGGGCCTCATCCGGGGCCGCCATGCCTACTGCCGGAGCCGCCATCAGGCGGGAGCGAAGGTCGGGCAGGCGCAGCACCCAGTTGATCGGCGCATTGTCCGCCAGCAGCAGCAGGTGCCCCCCCGCCTCCTTCGCCGCATTGTACAGGTGGAACAGCGCCCGCTCCGCCTGGGCGTCGCCCGCCACTTTCTGGGCGTGGTCCAGGACGACGGTGCGCATGGGGCGCAGCAGATCGGGCACCGCCTCCACGCTCAGATCCTCCGGCCCGATCAGGGCGGCCCGGCTGCGGGCCCGCCAGATCTGGGCCAGATGGCTTTTGCCGCAGCCGCCGGGGCCGAACAGCACCAGGGCCGGGGCCGGCCAGTCCGGCCAGGCGTCCAGCCAAGCGACCGCATCGGCGTTGCCGGGCGCCAGAAGGAAATCCGCCTCCCCCATCGCGGAGCGGTGCCCGAGGTCGAGCGGCAATTGCTTCATCTCGGTCATGGCCCGGGGGACATCCGTGGGACAGGGTGGGGCGGGGTGTCAGGGTGCCGGTGCCGCATCCGCCGCGACCGTCTGCGGGCCGCGGGGCCCCAGCAGCGGGTCCGGATCGGGTGCCGGAACGCCTCCCGGCCCGCCGGGGAGGGAGGTAGCACCTTCGACGGCACCGGTATAGAGGCTGGACGCCATGTACTGGCGCAGGACGAAGCGGACCAGCACGCCGATCACCGCCGCCACCGGCACCGCCAGCAGCACCCCAGTGAAGCCGAACAGGCTGCCCCCTGCCAGCAGGGCGAACATGACCCAGACCGGGTGCAGCCCAACCCGTTCCCCCACCAGCTTCGGCGTCAACACATTGCCTTCCACCGCCTGGCCCAGGACGAAGATGCCGGCCACCAACCCGACCATCCAGATCTGATCGAACTGGAAGAAGGCGATGCCGACGCTGGCGGCGAATCCAACCATGGAACCGACATAGGGGATGAAGGATAGAAGCCCCGCCGTCATCCCCACGACCAAGCCGAAATCCAGCCCGACCAGGGACAGGGCGACGGCGTAGAAGCTGCCCAGCACCAGGCAGACCGTCGCCTGCCCGCGGACGAAGCCGGCCAGGGTGGCATCCACCTCCCGCACCTGCTCCCGGATGGTGTGCAGATGCCGGCGGGGAAGCCAGCCGTCCACCCGCGCCACCAGATGGTCCCAGTCCCGCAGCAAATAGAAGGCGACGATGGGCGTAATCAACAGGATGGAGATGACGTCGAACAGCGCCACCCCGCCCGACAGCACACCCCGCAGCACCCCGCCCAGCCAGCCGACCACCGTGCCCGCGTAATCGCTGACCGCCGTGCGGATCCGCTCAACATCCTCCGGCGGGAGGCTTTCGGCGAATTCCATGACCAGGGGCAGCAACTCATCCCGCACCCACGTGACCCAGCCGGGAACGGTCGCCACCAGCTGCACGATCTGCGCCTGGAGCAGCGGGATCAGCAGCACCAGGGCGGCAATGGCGGCCAGGGCGAAGAAGGCCAGGACCAGGGTGGTGGCCAGCCAGCGCGGCGCGCCAAGCCGTTCCACCCGATCGGCCAGCGGGTCCAGGAAATAGGCGATCGCCATACCCGCCACGAAGGGCAGCAGCATGGAGGAGAAAAGCCAGATGAACGCCCCGAAGGCCAGGAAGATCAGGGCCCAGATCCGGATCTGGTTTGTCGAATTCATCACCGTTCCTCCGCCCGTGGCACATCCCGCCCCTCCCCCGGGGAGCGGAGGATAAGGATGCCGCGCAGGACATAAGCGATCAACGACCACACCGTCGTCACTGCGACCAGATATTCCAGGGGCTTCACGTAGAAATCGAGCCCCAGCCCCGCCCCCCGCACCGCCAGTTCCAGCGACGCCAGCGCGATCTGTAGAAAGGTGTTCAGCTTGCTGATCCAGAGCGGTTGCATGGCAATCCGCTCTCGCTTCAACTTTAGGTAGCTGACGCCCGCGACAATGATGATGTCCCGCGCGACGATGAGGGCCACAAGCCAGACCGGCACGATCCCCACCGCCCCCATGGCGAAGAAGCTGCCGACCAACAACGCCTTGTCGGCGATGGGGTCCAGATATCCGCCGATCTTCGTCCGCGCACGGAAACTGCGGGCGATGAAGCCGTCCACCGCGTCGGAGATGCCGCAAACGACAAAAAGCCAGAACGCTGT
>JBJOKR010000294.1:0-3811 GCA_046045995.1 Pseudomonadota bacterium
GACCTACGCACACGACGCCTTTAACAGATCCAGATAACCGCCAATATCGTAGGTCGGATTAGCGCAGCGTAATCCGACGTAAGTGGCCCGGAGACAGACAGATGGACCAGACCGTTGCCGAGCGCATCAAGCGCGACATCGCCGACAATGACGTTGTTCTCTATATGAAGGGGACGCCCGTTTTCCCGCAATGCGGCTTCTCCGCCGCGGTCGTGCAGGTGTTGAGCCATATGGGCGTGAAGTTCAAGGGGATCGACATCCTGGTCGACCCGGCCCTGCGCCAGGGCATCAAGGATTTCTCCTCCTGGCCGACCATTCCCCAGCTCTATGTGAAGGGGGAGTTCATCGGCGGCTGCGACATCGTCCGCGAGTTGTATGAGACCGGGGAACTGGAGGACATGCTGAAGGAAAAGGGCGTGGCCGTCGCCGCCGCGTCCTGAGCCTCGGCGATTTTGTCATGAAAAAGGGGGCCGTCCCGGCAACGGGGCGGCCCCTTTTCGTATGCGGGATCAGCGTCGTGTCACGACCCGGCCAGGAAGCTGCGCAGTTCCTGTCGGAACCGGTCCGGCGCATCCAGCATGATGAAGTGCCAGGCATCGGGGATGTTGATGACCTTGGCCTGGGGGGCCGGGGCATAGACCGCGGCATAGATGCCGCCCAGCATCTGCTCCGTGATCGGGACATTGGGGGCGCGGACCCAGAGCACCGTCAGCGGCACCTGGATCTTGGGCAGTTCCGGCGTCAGGTCCAGGGTCAGCAGGTCGTACATGGCCTGGGCGCCGACCGCCTGATCGCTGGTCAGGGAATGCTGGATCGGGCCCGCGCGCAGACTTTCGGTCTTGACCATGGTGGCGATCGTCGCCTCCACCCGCGCCTTCCGCTCCGCCTCCCCGGCGTTGCGCAGCGCGTCGCGGATCTGGGCGGCGATGGGCTTCACCGTCTCCACCGTCGTGCCCGGCGGGCCGTAGAAGACGCCCAGGAAGGGCACCATGTCCACCACCATCACCCGGGAGGCGACGCCCGGATTGCGTGCCGCCACCATCATCACCCAGGTCCCGCCCAGGGAATGGCCGACCAGGGCGGGGTCCTTCAGCCCAGCCTCCCGGATGTAGCGGGCGATCTCCTCCGCCACGGGGGCGACGACAGGGCCGTCCGCATTGGCCCCGGCCGGTGCCCCGGCGAAGCCGCCCACCTGGACCATGTGGTAACGATAGCCGGGCACCGCCGCCACCGTATCCGCCCAGATGGCGGGGGTGGAGGTGAGGCCGGGCACCAGCACCACATCCGGCCCCACCCCCTGCACCTGGACCGTGATGCGGTCGCTGCTGAAGGCTGCCGGTTCGGCCGCGGTAGGGCCCCCAAACAGCAGGGCGAGCGGGGCAAGCAGGATGGCGAACAGGCGGCGCATGGCCGGACCTCCCGTGTGGTTCCGTTTGTCCTTGCGATACCGCACCCCGGTCGTTCCGGCCAGGGGTTCTTCAGGAGGGGCCGGCGCAGGCTGTACCAATCCCCCGGCCGGCCAAATGAAAAAGGCCGCCCCGGAGGGGGCGGCCTTTCGCGTGGTGGACTGGGCTCCGACAGTTCGGTCCCGGATCAGCGGGAATAGAACTCGACCACCAGGTTCGGCTCCATCTGCGTCGGGTACGGCACATCGGCCAGGGCCGGACCGCGCAGGAAGGTGCCCTTCATTTCCTTGTGGTCCACGGTGATGTAGTCCGGCACGTCCCGCTCGTTGGACTGCGTGGCTTCCATGATCACCGCGAACTGCTTGGCCTTCTCCCGCACCTCGATGACGTCGCCGTCACGGACCTGGTAGGAGGGGATGTTCAGGCGCTTGCCGTTCACCTTGATGTGCCCGTGATTGATGATCTGGCGGGCTGCGAAGGGGGTGGTGGCGAACTTCATCCGGTAGACGACGGCGTCCAGGCGGCGCTCCAGCAGCTGGATCAGGTTCTCACCCGAATCGCCCTTGCGGCGCACGGCTTCCTGGTACAGCTTGCGGAACTGCTTCTCACCGATATTGGCGTAGTAGCCCTTCAGCTTCTGCTTGGCCATCAGCTGCAGGCCGAAGTCGGACGGCTTCTTACGGCGCTGGCCGTGCTGGCCCGGGCCGTATTCACGCTTGTTGACCGGCGACTTGGCGCGGCCCCAGAGGTTGACACCCAGGCGGCGGTCGATCTTGTACTTGGCGTTGATACGCTTGCTCATGCTCACTCCATCCGGCCGCGACCCTTATGGTTCATGCGGCCCTTGTTGTCCCGGTAGTTCCCGCGCTCCCTGCCGTGTTCCCATGCAGGAAACAGGCAAAGCCGGGGACGGGGCGCCGGACCATCCGGCACCCGCCTTCCCAGGAATGCAGGCGGATATAGGGGAAGCGGCCCGCCTTGTCAAACAGGTGTCATGCAGCCCCGGCGGCGGGGCAGGCCTGCGGCAGGGGTGGATCAAGGGCGGCGGATCAGGGGCGGCGGATCAGGCCGTGACCCCGCCCGCATCGATGAAGCCGACGCGAAGGCCTGGGTCCACCCGGCCCGCCAGCCGGTCCAGTTCCCGCGCCGCCAGTTCCACCTCCCGCGCTTCCCGGTCCAGCCGGCGGATTTCCCCCCGGCCTTCCTGCCGGCCCCCCTCCGCCCGCGCCTGGTCGCGGCCCCGCTCGATCATTGCCTTCAGGCCGCGGATGGTTTCCGCCGCTTCCTGCACCACAACCCGCACCGGCTTGGTGCGCGGGTCGCTCCTGCCATCGCCAAGCGGGGGTGCCAGCAGGCCCGCCCCTTCCAACTGTTCGCGCACGCGCCCGCGGTCATCAATCGGACGCAGGTCCAGATTCTGCAGCAGCACACCGCGCAGATAGGCCGTATGGGCCGCCTTCTGATCTGCGGGGGGAACGGGTCCCTCAGCCGGGGTCGATACAGAACCGGGTTGGGTGGGGGTTGGGGTCTGTCCCGCAGCCGCACCCTCCCCGCCCCCCTGTTCCCCCGTGGGCGTGTCCGCGCTTGCAGCAACGGCCGTAGCGGAAACCGTCGGCACCGGCGCAACCGGCGCGGCGGGTATCTGGCCCGGGCCCTCGCCCGGCTCCGGCCGCGACATTTCCGCCAGGGAGCGGGCGACGGACGCGATCTGCTTGGCCAGCCGCGCCGCCTCCCGCGCGGCACTCTTGGGGTCCAACAGCTTGCGCAGGTTGGCAACCTGTTCCGTCAGTCGGCGCAGCTCATCAGCCAGATTCTGGCGCATCTTCTGGCGCGCCTCCTTCATGGCATCGGCGACCCGGGGCGGCTTGGCCCCCGCCTCCCGAACCTGTTCCAGGCGGCCCAGGATGGTCCGGGCTTCCTCCGGCAGCGGGGCGGCCCGGATCGCGGCAACGGTTTCCGGGCCCAGACGCAGACCGGTAGCCGCCTGCCGCCCCGCCGGCGCGGCGCCGGGGGTGGTGCTGGCGGTGGCTGACAGGGTGGGCGCCGTCATCATCGGTGGCGCCGCCGTTTTGGCATCGATACGCATGGCCGTTCGCCCCGCGGTGGATCATCCGATCCTGACGCTTGCAGTATCGCACAACCGGGCGGCCGGCACCACCCGGGTGCAACCCCTACTCCTCGCCCGCGCGGCGCTTCTTGCGGCCGACCAGGGCGGCGATGATGCCGTGGGCGGTGCGCACCTCCTGCTCCGTCAGGTGGGCGCGCTGGATGGTGTTGCGGACGTTCCGGATCATGGACGGCTTTTTGTCCGGATGGGTGTAGAAGCCGGTGCGGTCCAGCTCCCCCTCCAGATGGTCGAACAGGTTGTGCAGTTCTTCCTTGGTGGCCGGCCGGCTCTGGCCGGT
>JBJOKR010000295.1:0-3794 GCA_046045995.1 Pseudomonadota bacterium
AGATAGGCGATGGTGGTTTCATCCGGGGCGATCAGCCCGGCCCGGGCCCCGCCCTCGATCGTCATGTTGCAGACGGTCATGCGCCCTTCCATGGACAGGCTGCGCATGGCCTCGCCGGCGAATTCGATGACATGGCCGGTGCCGCCGGCGGTGCCGATCTTGCCGATGATGGCCAGGACCATGTCCTTGGCGGTGACGCCCACGGGCAGCTGCCCGTCCACGCGCACCAGCATGTTCTTGGACTTGCGGATCAGCAGGGTCTGGGTCGCCAGCACGTGTTCCACATCGGAGGTGCCGATGCCGAAGGCCAGCGCCCCGAAGGCCCCGTGGGTGGAGGTGTGGCTGTCGCCGCAGACGATGGTCATGCCCGGCTGGGTCAGCCCCTGTTCCGGCCCCACCACATGGACGATGCCCTGGCGGATATCGGCCATGTCGTAGTAATCGACCCCGAATTCCGCCGCGTTCCGGCCCAGCTGCTCCAGCTGGATGCGGCTTTCCTCATTCTTCACACCCTGCAGCCGGTCGGCGCTGGTGGGCACGTTGTGGTCGGCCACGGCCAGGGTCTTGCCCGGCTGGCGGACCTTGCGGCCGGTCAGGCGCAGCCCCTCGAAGGCCTGGGGCGACGTCACCTCATGCACCAGATGCAGGTCGATATAAACCACGCTGGTGCCATCCTCCTGCCGGTGGACCACATGGTTGTCCCAGATCTTGTCATAGAGGGTACGCGGCGTGGACATGTCGGTTTCGCCCTGCTGGATGGACCGAACCGGAAAGGCTTGAGCTTATTTCCGGCCATATTGTTTCAATCGGCGGCAGCATAACCGTGACCGCACCTGCGAACAAGCATGCCCGCGCGGGGCCGCCATGCAGGATCGCCGGGGCAGATCCCCACCCACCCGCATCGCCTACCCCCCTTCCCCCGGGAGGCAGGGCAGGGTCAGGGTGACCAGGGTGCCGCGGCCGGAGGCGGAGAGGATGGTCAAGCCCCCGCCCTGCAACTCCGCCAGCCGTTTCGCCAGGGGCAGGCCAAGCCCGGTACCGCGGGTATCCGACACATGGGCGTTCACCCCCTGGCGGAAGGGGGTCAGGGCCTGTCGAACCTCGTCCTCCGTCATGCCGGGGCCGTCATCGCGGACGGTCAGGGTGACCATGCCGGGCGTCACACGGGCGGTGATCTGCACCGTACTGCCCTCCGGCGCGAACTTGGCGGCGTTGGACAGGAGATTGACCAGGATCTGGAGCAACGCCCGCCGGTCGGCCTGAAGGACCGGGGCCGGGGCGGGCAGGTCGGTGCCGATGCGGACGGCGCGCTTGGCCGCCAGCCCGCCGACCAGGGTGGTGGCACTGCCCACGACCTCCCGCAGGTCCACCGGCTCCCGCACCAGGGTCAGCTGCCCCGCATCGATCTTCGCCAGGTCCAGGATGTCGTCGATCAGGGACAGGAGGTGGCGCCCCGCCGTCTCGATGTTACGGACATAGGCGTCCTGCCGCCGGTCGGCCAGCGCCCCGGCGATGCCCATGCGCAGCGCTTCGGAAAAGCCGAGCACCGCGGTCAGGGGCGTGCGCAGTTCATGGCTCATATAGGCCAGGAAGCGGGACCGTGCCTCCCCTGCGCGTTCCGCCTGGATGCGGGCCTGGCGCAGATCGGCCGACCGCGCCTCGATCAGGGCGTGGGACCGGGCCAGCATCTCCGCCACGGTGGCGATCTCCCGCGTGGCGGCGGGGTGGTCCAGCAGGGGAGACTGTTCCCGCCCCATGCGCTCGGCCCCCTGGGCCAGATCCTCCAGCGACCGGACCAGCCGGCGGGACAGGATGCGGGCCGCCGCCAGCCCGGCCAGGAACAGCAGCAAAGACAGCGCCGCCACGCCCACGATCAGCCCGGTGGAGGTGCGATGGAAACTCGCCACATCCTGCGCCACCACGGCGGCCCAACCCGATTGGGGGGACCGGTGCAGGGCGACGAACAGGTTCTGCCCTTCACCGCTGGTCAGCCGGGTGAAGGCCGGGGCCTCCGCCGCCAGCATGGCCTGCAGTTCCGGCCGGACGGGCCGGCCCACATGGGCCTCCGGTGCCTGGGTGCGGGCGACGATCATGCCGCTCCGGTCGGAGATCATGCCCAGGTACCGGCTCGGCAACCGCTCCAGCAGGGTCTGCATCCGCGCGGGCGTGAGGGAGATCAGAAGAAGCCCGCGCCGGTCCGCCCCGATCGCCACGGGCATGGCTATGGCGAATACCGGGGTGCCGGTGATCGCCCCGATGACAAGGTTGCCGACCATCAGCCGGTCCTGCTCCAGCGCCTCCCGGTACACCGGTGCCCCGGTCGGGCGCGGCAGGGCCGTGCCGAAGGGGCGGCGGGTGTTCAGCAGCATGGTCATGTCGGCATCGACCAGCGCGATGGAGGAAAACCGCTCCGGCCGGATCTGCACGGCCAGCGCGTGGAAGGCGGCCAGATCGCCCGACGCGAGCGCCTGCGACCGGGCCAGGGTTTCCAGCACCTGGGCGGCGGCGTCGAATTCCCGATCCATCGCTTCGGCCAGCAGGATGGCGGAATCGGTCAGGCGGGTTTCCGCATCCCGACGCTCCTTGGCCTGGACGGCCAGGATGAAGACCAGGGCCAGCATGGCGAACGGGATCATGACGCCCAGGACCAGGGCGACCATGTGTTGCCGTGTGCTCCACATCCGGGTCCGCCTCCCGTTCCGCACGTCCCACCTCCGCCGGAATCCCGGCGCCCGCCGGGGTACAAGGGGGCGCCCCGTCGACACCCGATCGCGACCCGATCGGGGCCGGATGTGGAGATTACGTCGACTTCGCAGAAAAGTTAACCGGTTGCGATGGCCGCTTGCGCGACACGGCGGGTTCGGGCGCGATCATCGCTCCATCCGTGTCGCCGGGGTCGGCGGCGACAGATCCTGGTACAGGGCCTTGGCCTCCGGCGCGGGGCCCCGCCGGTCTGCCAGGGCCAGCACCCGGATCACCCGGATATGGGGACCCAGCGGGAAGGTCAGCACATCGCCGACCTTCACCATGTGGCTGGCCTTGGACACATGCACGGCACCGCCTGCCGCCATTCCGTCCGCGGTGAGGCGGATGCGGCCGGCGGTGCACAGCTTGGCGGCCAGGCTCCGTGTCTTCACGAAGCGGGCGTACCACAGCCATTTGTCCAGCCGAAGCCGCCCGCGCGCCAGATCGGCGGCATCGGACGGATCGGCGCAAGACTGGTCGTGGTCCATGCCCGGCCCCATCACCGGCCCCCCATGCCCGACTTTCGTCAGGTCTTGCCCAACAGCTTCTGCAGGGCGGCGAAGGGGTGGTCCGGATCGATCGGCCCGTCGCCCTTGCGCGACCGGTCCGGCTTCGGCCCGATCTCGAAGGATTTCGGGGCATCCCGGTCCGGGCGCCCGCCGCGGCGGTCCCCATCCTGCCGGTCCCCCCGGGGACGATCCCCCCGGGGACGATCGCCTTGGGGACGATCAGCCTGGGACCTGTCAGCCTGGGGCCTGTCACCGTGTGGACGGTCACCCTGGGGACGATCGCGGCGCGGGCCGCGGGCATCGCGGGCGGGTGCCGCCTCCCCGGGAGCCCCGGCAGCGGCGGGTCGGTCGTGGCGGGGCCGATCCCCATGCGGACGATCCCCATGCGGACGGTCGCCCTGGGGACGATCCCCTTGGGGACGGTCACCGGGCGGACGGTCGCCGGGCGGGCGATCCGGGCGGGGCCGGTCATCCCGGCGCTGCCCACCTTCCCGCTGCCCGCCTTCCCGGCGGCGGCCGTCTGCGGGAACGGCTTGACGC
>JBJOKR010000296.1:0-3792 GCA_046045995.1 Pseudomonadota bacterium
GCATGGCGGCGAAGGCCAGGTAGGGGTTGGCGGCCGGGTCGGGGAACCGCACTTCGACGCGCTTGCCCTTCGGGCTGTTCACATAGGGGATGCGGCAGGAGGCGGAACGGTTGCGGCTGGAATAGGCCAGCAGCACCGGCGCCTCATAGCCCGGGACCAGACGCTTGTAGCTGTTGGTCGTCGGGTTGGTGAAGGCGTTGAGCGCGCGGGCGTGCTTGATGATGCCGCCGATGTAATACAGCGCCGTCTCCGACAAGTCGGCATAGCCCGACCCGGCGAACAGCGGCTTGCCGTCCTTCCAGATGGACTGGTGGCAGTGCATGCCCGACCCGTTGTCGCCGAAGACCGGCTTCGGCATGAAGGTCGCGGTCTTGCCATAGGCATGGGCGACGTTATGCACCACATACTTGAACAGCTGCATGCCGTCGGCCATCTTGACGAGCGTGCCGAACTTCACGCCCAGCTCATGCTGGGAGGCCGCCACTTCGTGGTGGTGCTTCTCGATCTCCACACCCATGTCGCCCAGCACGGACAACATCTCCGCGCGCAGGTCCTGGGCACTGTCCACCGGGGCGACCGGGAAGTAACCGCCCTTCACACCCGGCCGGTGGGCGAGGTTGCCGCCCTCATAGGCCTTGCCAGAGGTGTAGGGGCCTTCCTCACTGTCGAACTCGTACATTACCTTGTTCATGGAGACTTCGAACTTCACGTCGTCGAAGACGAAGAACTCCGCCTCGGGCCCGAAATAGGCGGTGTCGCCGATCCCGGCCGAGGCCATGTATTTCTCGGCCGCCTTGGCGATGGAGCGCGGGTCGCGCTTGTAGGGCTGGCCGGTCGAGGGCTCGTACACGTCGCAGAAGACGGTCAGAAGCGGCTGGGCCGCGAATGGATCCATGACGGCGGTGGACGGATCGGGCATCAGGATCATGTCCGACTCGTTGATCGCCTTCCACCCGGCGATGGAGGAGCCGTCGAACATGATGCCGTCGGCGAACATATCCTCGTTCACCGTGCAGACATGCTGGGCGGTATGCTGGAGCTTGCCCTTCATGTCAGAGAAGCGGAAGTCGACGTACTTGACGTCATGCTCCTTGATCAGGTCGAAGACTTTGCTGAGATCGGACATCGTCTCGGTTTCCGTAGCTTGGGGTTTGCGCTGGTGACTTTGATTCAAGCAATGAACTGGCTTTGAAGAACTGGGCCGGCCCGGCCGATCGCGCAAGGGGCATGCCCCGGCGGATCCTTGTGCGGGTCCGTCAGATGGCGTCGTGGCCCCGTTCGCCGGTGCGGATGCGGATCACCTCCTCCACCGGGGAGACGAAGATCTTGCCGTCACCGATCCGGCCGGTCTGGGCCGCGTTCTGAATGGCCTCGATGGCGCGGTCGACCATGGCATCGTCCATCACCACCTCGATCTTCACCTTGGGCAGGAAGTCCACCACGTATTCCGCGCCGCGGTAAAGCTCGGTGTGGCCCTTCTGCCGGCCGAAGCCCTTGGCCTCGGTCACGGTGATGCCCTTGATGCCGACCTCGTGCAGCGCTTCCTTCACCTCGTCCAGCTTGAACGGCTTGATGATGGCTTCGACTTTCTTCATCGGGGTCCGTCAGCTCCCTGCAGATGCGCCGGTCGGGTGGGGGCGCAGGTTTGGATCGCGCCCGGTCGGCGCGCCGAACAGGGGAAAGCATGCGCCATGCCAACCGCCAAATCCAGGGTGTTCCACCGCCTGAAGGGGCAGGGGGTGTGAATTCTGCGTGAACCTTGGGCAGTACGCTGCCCAGGAAATGGGCAGGCGCCCATCCGTGGGGCGACCGCACCGAGGAAGCCCGCTCCTGGCAGGGTGCGGCCCCGCCCTGCATTGGTCGCGCATCCGATCCCGCAACAGGGGGCTTGACGGGCAGGGGCAAGGTGTAGCAGAAGAGCGGCCTCCTGACGGCGGCGGTAGCTCAGTTGGTAGAGCTCTCGGTTGTGGTCCGAGTGGTCGCGGGTTCGAGTCCCGTCCGTCGCCCCAGGATGCTTCCCTTCTGAAAATGCGGTCTGTTCAGGCCCTGTCCGGGCCCGCGGCCCCTTGTGCGCGGGTGCTGTACGGCGTGCCTTTTTCTGCGCCATTATCGCCCAACCGGCGTTCCGGGACGTCGGGCACGGGCGTGGCGGGGGTGATGTGGCAGACGAAATCCTGACCGTTTCACAGATGGCGGCGGCCGACCGGTCTGCCATCGCATCGGGCACCCCCGGAATCACCCTGATGGAATCGGCCGGTGCCGCGGTGGCGGCGACCATCCGGGACCGATGGACCCCACGGCCGACCGTGATCCTGTGCGGCCCTGGCAATAATGGCGGGGACGGATTCGTCGTCGCCCGGCACCTGGACGCGGCGGGTTGGCCTGTGCGCCTGGGCCTGCTGGGTGATCGATCGGCCCTGTCCGGCGATGCGGCCCTGGCCGCCGCAGCATGGACAGGCATGGTGGAGCCGCTGGCGCCGCTGCTGTTGAATGGCGCGGCCCTGATCGTGGATGCCCTCTTCGGTGCCGGCCTGTCCCGCCCGCTGGAAGGTGCGGTGCGGGAGATGGTGTGGGCGGCCCGGACATCGCGCTTGCCCGTGGTGGCCGTGGACGTGCCGAGCGGCCTTTGCGGCGACAGCGGTGCGGTGCTTGGGGACACCGTTCTGCCGTCCGATCTGACCGTTACCTTCTTCCGGCCCAAGCCGGGGCACCTTCTGCTGCCGGGGCGCATCCTGTGCGGATCGGTGGTCGTGGCGGATATCGGCATTCCGGAGTCGGTCCTGGCCGGGTTGGGGCCGGTGGTGCGGCACAACGGGCCCGGGCTGTGGCTGTCCCGCTGGCCCTGGCCCGCGGTGGACGGGCACAAGTATGCCCGCGGCCATGGGCTGATCCTGGGCGGCACGGTGATGACCGGGGCCGCGCGCCTGGCCGCCCGGGCGGCGATGCGGATGGGGGCGGGCCTGGTCACCATCGCCGCCGATCCCGCCGCAACCCTTGTCTATGCCCTGGCCCAGGCCAGTCTGATCGTGCAGCCGGTGACCGATGATGCCGGCATCGCAGCCCTGCTGGCCGATCCGCGCCGCAACGCCGTGCTGCTGGGCCCGGGGGCGGGGGCGGATCACCGGCTGCGGGCGGCGGTGCTGGCGGCCCTGGCGGCGGGCAAGACCGGGGTGCTGGACGCCGATGTCTTCACCGCCTTCGCCGCCGATCCGGCAACGCTCCTCGACCGGTTGTCCCCGCGCTGGCTGCTCACCCCCCATGATGGGGAGTGTGAGCGGCTGTTCGGGCGCCTGCCGGGCAGCCGTCTGGACAGGGCCCGGGCGGCGGCGGCGGCATCCGGTGCCGTGATCCTGCTGAAGGGAGCGGACACGGTCATTGCCCATCCGGATGGACGGTCTGCCATCACCGACAATGCCCCGCCGGACCTGGCCACAGCCGGATCGGGTGATGTGCTGGCCGGAATGGCAATGGGCCTGATCACCCAGGGAATGGACCCGTTCGATGCCGCCTGCGCGGCTGCGTGGGTGCATGGAGATGTGGGGCGGGAGATCGGCCCCGGCCTGATCGCTGACGACCTGGCGGAGAGGATACCGATTGTGCTTCGCGGTCTGAAGAGGGCGGGGGCGGGTCAAGCCTGACCGTTGCGGGGGCGGTTGGGTTGGGCATCCAGGCGGGTCGCGGTCATTGTCCACCGGTGACAGAATCCGCGCCCGAGTCCCCCCCTTGATCGGGGCGGCTTGGACCTGTTCAGATCCTGTTTATCCCTGTACCGCGGGCGGACTGGTGCTTTAG
>JBJOKR010000297.1:0-3751 GCA_046045995.1 Pseudomonadota bacterium
GTCTCCCTCTCCCGCGGGAATGCCGACACGGCGGGCGGCACCGCCGTCCCCGCCCAGCCCCGCTCGACCGATCCCACCACAGGCACGACGACGGGAACGACCACCGGGACCACGACCGGCAACACCCCGGGCACGACCACCGGCACGACCGGCGGCACCGCCCCGGACTGACGCTCCCCAATCCTTCCGCTTCCCTTTCCTTCCCCCCCCCGGGTCCACCGACCCGGGGGGCTTTTCGTCAGGATCAGGCCTCGCTCGCCTGCTGTTCACCCAGCAAGGCGGCCTGGGCGGCGGCGAGGCGGGCGATGGGGACGCGGTAGGGGGAGCAGGAGACGTAATCCAGCCCCACCTTCTCACAGAAATAGATGGAGGACGGATCGCCCCCGTGTTCCCCGCAGATGCCGAGCTTGATGTCGGGCCGGGTCTTGCGCCCCCGCTCCGCGGCGATGCCGACCAGTTCGCCCACCCCGTCCGTATCCAGGGTCACGAAGGGATCGTGTTCCAGGATTCCGGCGCGCTGGTAATCGGGCAGGAAGGCCCCGGCATCGTCGCGGCTGATGCCGAAGGTGGTCTGGGTCAGGTCGTTGGTGCCGAAGCTGAAGAACTCCGCCGTCTCGGCGATCCGGGCGGCCTGGAGGGCGGCGCGGGGCAGCTCGATCATGGTGCCGACCAGATAATCGATCTTCCGGCCCGTGGCCCCCGCCACCTCGCCCGCCACCCGGTCGATCACGGCCTTCAGGATGTCCAACTCCTTCTTGGTGCCGACCAGGGGGATCATGATCTCCGGGATCACGGTGGCGCCCGTCTCCTGGAAGACGGCCACCGCCGCCTCGAAGATGGCCCGGGCCTGCATCTCATAGATCTCCGGGTAGGAGATGCCGAGGCGGCAGCCACGGTGGCCCAGCATGGGGTTCGCCTCATGCAGCTGGGTCGCCCGGTGCTGGACCTTGGCCAGATCCATGCCGGCGGCGGCCGCCACCTCCGCCATCTCCTCCTCCGTATTGGGCAGGAACTCGTGCAGGGGCGGGTCCAGCAGGCGGATGGTGACGGGCAGGCCCGCCATGATCTTGAACAGCTCGACGAAGTCGTTGCGCTGCATCGGCGCGATCTTGGCGAGCGCCGCCCGGCGCCCGCCCTCGCTGTCGGCCAGGATCATCTCCCGCACGGCGATGATGCGGTCGGCATCGAAGAACATGTGCTCCGTCCGGCACAGGCCGATGCCTTCGCAGCCGAACTTGCGGGCGGTGCGGGCATCCAGGGGCGTTTCCGCATTGGTGCGCACCTTCATGCGGCGGTGCCCGTCGGCCCAGCCCATCAGGGTGGCGAAATCGCCGGTGAGTTCGGGCTGGATCGTCGGCACCTCCCCCAGCATCACCTCACCGGTGGAGCCGTCGATGGTGACCGTGTCGCCGCCGCGGATGACCGTGCCGCGCACGGTCATGGTGCCCGCCTTGTAATCGATGCGCAATTCGCCCGCCCCGGCGACACAGGCCCGGCCCATGCCGCGGGCGACGACGGCGGCGTGGCTGGTCATGCCGCCGCGGGTGGTGAGGATGCCGCGGGCGGCATGCATGCCGTGGATATCCTCCGGCGATGTCTCCACCCGGCAGAGGATCACCGCCTCCCCCAGTTCGGACAGCCGCTCCGCCTCATCGGCGGAGAAGACGACCTTGCCGCTGGCCGCCCCCGGGCTGGCCGGCAGGCCCTTGGCGATGATCTGGCGCTTGGCCTTGGGATCCAGGGTGGGGTGCAGCAGTTGGTCCAGGGATTTCGGCTCCACCCGCAGGACGGCCGTCTTCTCATCGATCAGGCCTTCCCGCGCCATATCCACCGCGATCTTCAGGGCGGCGGCGGCGGTGCGTTTGCCGGTTCGGGTCTGGAGCATGTACAGCTTGCCCTGCTGCACCGTGAATTCGATGTCCTGCATATCCCGGTAATGGGTTTCCAGCCGGGTGCGCACGGCATCCAGCTGCCGGAACACCTCCGGCATGCTTTCCTCCATCGCCGGGAGGGTGGAGCCGTTTTCCTGCTTGCCGGCGATGGTCAGGTGCTGGGGCGTGCGGATACCCGCCACCACATCCTCCCCCTGGGCGTTGATCAGGTATTCGCCGTAGAAGCGGTTGTCGCCGGTGGACGGATTGCGGGTGAAGGCGACACCCGTGGCGCAGTCATCGCCCATGTTGCCGAAGACCATGGCCTGGACATTCACCGCGGTACCCCAATCGGCCGGGATGTCGTGCAGGCGGCGATAGGTGATGGCGCGCTGGTTCATCCACGATCCGAAGACCGCGCCGATGGCACCCCAGAGCTGCTCGGTCGGGTCCTGGGGGAAGGGGCTGCCCAGATCCTCCTCCACCACCGCCTTGTAGCCCTGGATGACCGCCTGCCAGTCCTCCGCCTTCAGCTCGGTATCCAGGTCGAAGCCGCGGTCGCGCTTCACCTCCTCCAGCACATCCTCGAACCGGTGGTGGTCCACATCCAGGACCACATTGCCGAACATCTGGATGAAGCGGCGGTAGCTGTCATAGGCGAAGCGGGCATCGCCCGACCGCCGGGCCAGGCCCTGCACCGTCACATCGTTCAGGCCCAGGTTCAGCACCGTGTCCATCATGCCGGGCATGGAGGCACGGGCACCGGACCGGACGGAGACCAGGAGCGGGTTTTCCGCATCGCCGAAGCGCATGCCGACGATCCGCTCCACCTCCCCCAGGGCGGCGCGCACCTGCGCCTCCAGCTCCCCGGGGTAGTGGCGGCCGTTGGCATAATAATAGGTGCAGACCTCGGTTGTGATGGTGAAGCCGGGGGGGACGGGCAGGCCGAGATTGCTCATCTCCGCCAGGTTGGCGCCCTTGCCGCCCAGGAGGTTCTTCATCTCGGCCCGGCCCTCGGCCTTGCCTTCACCGAAGCTGTAGACCCACTTGCTCATTGGTCACGGTCCCGTTCTGTGATCGGTGCAAAGAAACTGCACGGCACCCGCACCCGGCGCCGTATGGAACATTGTGAAACACACCGGCATCGGGTGTTGCACATGAGGGAATGCTGATGGGGGACGGGCAGCACCGACCCCCTCTCCCCTTGAGGGAGAGGGAGGGGCCCGCCGCGCAGCGGTGGGAGGGTGAGGGGTCCACAAGCCCCCCGTCAGGAAGACCAGCTCCAGTCCAGCCCCGCGGCGCGGGCGATGGCGATGACGCAAGCTTCCGTTTCGGCCAGGATATCGGGGTTCCAGAACCGGATGACGGTGAACCCCGCCGCCTGCAGATAGGCGGTGCGGCACGCATCCTCCTGCGGCCCGTGCTGGGAGCCGTCGGCCTCCACCACCAGCATGGCGTCGTGGCAGACGAAATCCGCGATATAGGGGCCGATCGGCACCTGCCGCCGGAACTTCAGCCCGCCCACCTGCCGATTGCGCAACGCCGCCCAGAGCCGACGCTCCGCCGCCGTCTGACGCACACGCAACTGCCGGGCGAAGCTGATGGACATGGCGGGTGGGCAGCACTGGTTCTGCTACCGCAGCATGGCGCATCTGTGGTGCATGCTCAAGCAGGAATGGGGCTGGTGCTGAGAACAGCCCCTCTCCCGTTGAGGGAGAGGGAGGGGCCCATTCGCCGGCATGGGAGGGTGAGGGGTGACTGGGGTCGGTGCTGCCGGACCCCTCACCCTCCCCACCGTCGCTTCGCTCCGGCCGGGCCCCTCCCTCTCCCTCAAGGGGAGAGGGGGTCAGTGCTGCACCTCTTGCATGGGGGCGGATGGG
>JBJOKR010000298.1:0-3702 GCA_046045995.1 Pseudomonadota bacterium
TCCGGCACGATAGGGGCCATCGCCGCCATCCGCTCCGATCGGTGCCAAAGCGGCCCGTGCCGCCAGAACCGTAAGTCCTGACAGGTGGGGATCGACGGCCGCTTATGCGAAATGCCCCTCCCAGTGCCATCACCGGATCGAACGGATGCGGCATTTCCGCGCCGCAGGGAATGCGGCCACCCCCGCTCCCGCTCTCCTTCCCCCGGCGGCAGCGATCAAGGTGGGGGGACCCGGCGTGGTGGCGGTCAGCGACACACCGGTCCGAGCCCGTCCGTTGCGTCATCCCCGTCGACCGGGGGGCCTGCCATGGCATGGCCGATGCGGGTCAACAGGTGCTGGGGTGCGCTCTCCAGCAGGCCAGGAGGCAGGCCCAGCGTGCCGACCGTGCTGCTGCCGGTGATTCCAGCTAGTCCGTGCAGGGCCGACCAGATGAACAGTGCATCCAGCAGCACCGCCCGATACGCCTCTGTCCCTGCCAATGTTTCTGCTGCCGCCCCTGCCGCCGGCCCCGCGTCTGGGTAAGTCTCGGGGGCTTCGGCGGGTGCGCATGCGGGGCCGGGCGCCCCCCCTGCCTCTGCCGCCCGCATGCGGGCCAGACCCTGGACGAGCAGGGCGAAGGCATGCCGGGCCGATCCCATCATGCCAGGGTGGTGGGCCGGGTCGGGCAGGGGGGTGGCGAACATCAGACGGTATTCCAGCGGGTGGTCCACCGCGTAGGCGAGATAGGCTACCCCCATCCCGCCCAGATCCTGATGCGGGTCCTCGCTCCGGTTTCGGGCATCCAGGGCCCGGGCGAAATGATCGAAGGCGCGGGCCACCACCTCCGCCAGGATGTGGTCGCGGCTGGGGAAATGGCGGTAGGGCGCCTGGTGGGACACGCCCAGGCGCCGCGCCACCTCCCGCAGGCTCAATCCCTCCACCCCCTCGGTGGCGATGATGGCCTGGGCTTCGGCCACGCAGGCTTCCCGCAGGTCGCCCGCCCGTTCCTTCCGCTCCCCCACCCGGTCCGCCATTCCCACCGCCCTGCCATCGCCGGCCTGCCGTCCCCAGCCTGCTGTCACTGGTAGGAATAACCCTCCCGCTCCAGGATGGCGAGCGCCTCCTCCCAGGACAGGGGGATGCGCTCGCGCTCCACCGGCACCCGGGCGAAGACCGCCGTGGATACCGCGTCCAGCGAGGCTGTGACGGCGCTCCGATGCGCCGGGCTGCGCAGGAAGGCCTTAAGGCTCGCCTCATCCTGCCAGACCGTCATGGTCCAGGCGGTGGACCCCTCCAGGGTGCGCCGCACGGACCAGCCGACCACCCCCGGCTGGTCGGGCAGGGCATCCAGGATGTCCGCGGTCCCGGCCCGGAACCGGGACCTTCCCTTCCCGCCGGGGTGTAGGGTCGCCCGGGTCAAGGCGACGACGACCGGCCCATCCCCCGGCGCGGTCACCCCGGCGGACCGGTCATAGCCCGGCCCCTTGAAGCCGGTGGACAGGGCGCACCCGCCCAGCATCGGCAGCGCCAGCAGAAGGGCGGGCAGCCGCCACCCCCCGGCGCTCACAGCCCACCCCCGGGCGTGGTCGCGGCAGGGTGGTCCCGTCCGCGGGGAGGTATCATCCCGGCCATGACCCTGGCCAGGATCCGGCTGCGCAGGGACCGGGGCTGGCCTATGAACGCCGCCTCCAGCAGCCAGGACAGCCAGCCGGGCCGCACCGTCGTCCGCCGTCCCAGGGCGGACAGGATGGGTCCCGCCACGGCCGCCGTCCGGTGCCAGGGGGAAGGGCTTTGGGGTGGGATGCGTGGGACGGGGGGGTGGGGGGACATGATCGGCGCTCCGTAAGTTGACACTGTCAACAACATGACCCGATTGTTGACAGTGTCAACAGACTTCCCACCCTTTTTCTTCCGGGCTTCGCGACAGGATCGCCTGGCCCCATGCGTGGAAGGGGGGAACGGGCAGGGTCGGGCTGTCATGGCGATGCGGAGAGTGGCAGGGTGTGGTGCGGAGCACGGTCCCGGGATCGTGGTGCCCATCCGGTCCGGGCGGGGAGGTTTCGGTTTGGTGGAGGGCCGGTCGCGGGAGGGTGGCTTGGCGGCGCTGTCGGATGACGCGCTGATGTCCCTGGTCGCCGACCGGGATGGGGCGGCCTTCGCCGTGCTGTCGCGGCGCCTGTCGGTCCAGGGTCTGGCCCTGGCGGGCAGCCTGTTGAGCCGCCGGACCGCCGACGGGGAGGATGTGGTGCAGGAAGCTTTGCTGCGGCTGTGGCGCATGGCCCCGGATTGGCGGCCGGACCATGGGGCGCGGGTGTCCACCTGGTTCTATCGGGTGGTCTACAACCTGTGCATCGACCGGCTGCGCCGCGCCCCGCAGGAGGATGTGTCGTCTCTGGTCGACCTGCCCGATCCGGGGGAGCCGGCCCCGGCCCGGCTGGCCCGGGATGAGGAGACGCGGCAGGTCCGCGCGGCCGTGGCCGACCTGCCGGAGCGGCAGCGGGACGCGGTCATTCTCTGCTATTTTCAGGACTGTACCCGGTCGCAGGCGGCGGCCGTGCTGGGGAGCACGCCGGACGCGGTGGAATCGCTGCTGGCCCGGGCCCGGCGCACCCTGCGGCAGCGCATCCGGGATCTGAGGGGGGAGGGAGCATGACCACGGACGACTTCAGCGATGCCCTGGACCGCTTCGGTCCGGACCTGGCCGCCTGGCCGGCGGAGCTGCGCCGCCGGGCCGAAGGGCTGCTGGCCGTTTCCCCCCCCGCGCGGGAGCGGATGCAGGTCGCCCTGGCCCTGGACACCCTGTTGCGGAATGCCCGTCCGCCGGTGGATCCCGCATCGGTGGACCTGGCCACGATCGACCGGGTGGTTGCCGCGTCCCTGGCCGCGGTCGCGGGGGAACGGGCGGACAGGGGGCCGGGCGGGGCGGTGATCCCCCTGCCGCCGCGGGCCGCAGCGCAGCAACCTGTGCCCGTACCGCCTATCCCCCCGGCCGTCGCTTCCCCCGTCCGCAGCCCGGCCAATGACGACAGGCCCCAGGGTGGTTTCCCGCTGCTGCGGGCGGGCATCCTCTCGGCGGCGACGGCGGCGGGGATCGCCATCGGGATGTTCACCATCGCTCCCCGCTACGCGCCGGACCCGGGATTGCTCTATGCCGGGCTGATGTTCGGCGGTCTGTTGATCCATGCCGACGCGGAAGGTGATGTATGACCCGGAACCGGCGCGACTGGGCCCTGGTGGCTTCCCTTGCCCTGAACTTGTTCCTGGGTGCCGCTGTGTTGCCCGTGGCGATCAGCATCATGCGGGGCGAGCCGCCGCCCTTCGCCCCGCCGGTCGGGCCCCCGTCCGCCTGGCTGGGGGATCTGGGCGACAGGCTGTCGGCGGAGGACAGGCGGGTGCTGCAATCGGCCCTGCCGCCGCCGGAGCAGGTCACCACCCTGCTGCGCCTGGCCCCCCGGCGCATCGGGGAGGCGCAGGCCGCCTTGCGCGCCGATCCCTTCGACCCCGCCGCCGTCGTCGCCCCCCTGGCCGACTGGACGGAGGCGCGGACACGGATGGAGCTGGAGCAGCTGGAAACCCTGGCCGCCGCCGCCGGCCGGATGAGCCCGGAGGGCCGCCGCATCCTGTCGGAATGGGAGGGGCCGGTGCGGCTGATCACCCGCATGGAACGGGACATCGCCGGCAAGAACTGATCCGCCCCCCCGAACCGCCCCCCTGATCGACGCA
>JBJOKR010000299.1:0-3687 GCA_046045995.1 Pseudomonadota bacterium
CCGGCCGGAGGGGGCGAGCCTTTATGCCCGCCGGCTGGCGGAGTTGCCCATGGGCCTGTTTGCCGGCCCTGGCTATCTGGCGGGGCGGGACCCCGCCGCCCTGGATCTGGGCCGGGAACGCCTGCTTGTCTATGACGACAGCTATGGCCGCCTCCCGGAAATGGATTGGCTGGGGGGCGCCGGGCTGACCGGGGCGGTCGGCCTTGCCACCGGCAGTACCCGCGCCCTTCTGGCGGCGGCCACGGCCGGGGCGGGCATTGCCCTGCTGCCGGTGCCGATCGCGCGGCGCGCCGGGCTGGTGGCGGTGCCGGCACCCTTGCCCCTGCCGCGCCGGGCACCGTGGATCGTTGTGCACCGGGACGCCCGCCCGCTGCCCGGTGTCCGCGCCGTCCAGGCCTGGATCACCGCCTGCTTCCGCGCCCTGCACAGTCCGCCGACCGCCGGCTGACGCGATCGGTCCGTCAGGCGGGCGGGGTAGGGTCGGCGCCTTCGTCAGCGGCTGCAGCGGTCGTCAGGTCGCGCATGGGATGGAGGACTCGGTGCTGTGATTCCGACCGATGGGGTGGGGCGGTTTCCCGGCGCGCGCCATGGACGTTCTCGACCGACTGCTCTTGCCTCGCCGAGCCTTCGATCCGCAACGGCGGCGGATGGGGCTGCTTATGCCCCTGCTGTCCGGGCGGAGCGCGCGGCTGATTCTGGCATCAGATAAACCGGGGTGGGCCTACCGGCTTCTGCATGGACAGGCGCTGCGTCGACAGATCGCGAGCCAGATCATGGGCTTCGTCGGTATCCGGCCCATGGCATTCACACATTTCTCCCCCGTCGAGCGCAGCACGGCCGTGCTACGGCAGGAATGGCTGGATAAAGTCCATGCACTTGGATGGAAAGCCGCTTAGGTTGTATTCGGCGGGCCGGATCGCCGCCGATCACGCCCAATTCGTTGTCCAAGGCCGTGGACAGCCCCTAATTCCGGTATCAATCCAGGGAAAACAGATGCGCCTGTCGTCACTGCCCGCCGTCATCAACGCGGTGTTCCTGGCTTTTCTGACCCTGACCCCCGCATCGGTCATCGCCGATGCCGGTCCAGATGCCGGGGCACTCCGGATTGAGGCATACAGGGATGTGGCGGATGCCGAGGTCGAGTACCGCGGCAGACGGGCTCTGGCGCTGGAGCTCACGGCCGAGGAACAAGCGCTTCAGCTTGCGGGAGCCGGCGGTAATCGCCCGACCTATGCCATCATTCCTGGAGAGTTCAGGGACGGTGTCATCGAGGTCGATATCGCAGCCGACCTGAACGGCCTTGGCGGCGCGGAGTCCCGCGGGTTCGCCGGTGTGGCTTTCCGTTTGGATGATGATAAGCGGTTTGAGGCCGTCTATCTCAGGGCAGCGAACGGCACGCTGAACGTGCCTATGCCCCCCGCTCCGCGTGACGCTCGCGCCATCCAGTATATCTCCCACCCTGATTTCCACTTCTCGGAGTCGAGGGCGGCAGCACCGGGAATCTATGAAAAAGGCGCACCGATCGCGGTAGGGACTGGCATCGGCTGCGTCTGGAGATCAGCGGCCGCCGGCTGATTGCCAGCGTGGACGATCAGATCGTCCTGCGGATCGACGACCTTCGCCTTGATCGCCCCGGCCGCGTCGCGTTTTAGGTCGGCAACGGCACCCGTGCCTATTTCGCCAATCTGCGCTTCACGCCGGCCGGGAGTTGACGGTGCAGTCAAAAGGCCAAATGCACAAGCTGGAGCACACCGCTGATTGGAGGCGGTTGTGTTGCCGAAGGCTTGTGTGGGACACCTCCGGCGACATGAGGCTCCCGTCGGCCTGACGGCGCTTATCGCTGCCGTTGCACCAGCTTCTGTGTCGGTCCCGTCCGCGTGCCTTCCAGCCGCGGCGGAGCGGGTTCCCCGGGGGGATCGGGCTGTTCGGCTGCTTTTTGCTGCCTGAGGCCGAAGATATCTTGCATATTGGGAGCGTCGATCCCAGAATACAAGGATGATACCGCGCCGTGTCTCCTCCGCCCTCACCCGCCGTCTGGAAGCCTTTCCGGCGGTAACGCTGCTGGGCCCGCGCCAAGTCGGAAAGACCACCCTGTCCCTCGTCGTCGCCGAGGGCCGGCCGTCGCTCTACCTCGACCTGGAATCCGACAGCGACCAGGCGAAGCTGGCCGATCCGGAGGCCTATCTTTCCCGGCACACCGACAAGCTGGTGATCCTGGACGAGGTTCAGCGCCGGCCCGGATTGTTCCAGAACCTGCGCGGGTTGATCGACCAGGGCCGCCGTGCGGGACGGCGTGGTGGGCAGTTCCTGCTTCTGGGATCAGCCTCCCTGGATCTGCTGCGGCAATCGTCCGAGACATTGGCCGGTCGGATCTCTCACCTGGAACTGGGGCCGATCGACCTGACCGAGGTCGGGGTCGGGCAGCGTGACAGGCTCTGGGTGCGCGGCGGTTTCCCCGATAGTCTGCTGGCTGCCGATGACGCGGCGAGCCTGCAATGGCGGCGCGACTTCATCCGCACCTATCTGGAACGCGATGTGCCGCAGTTGGGGTCGCGCATCCCGGCCGAGACACTGCGCCGCTTCTGGACCATGCTCGCCCACCACCAGGGTCAGCTTCTGAACGCCTCGGAACTGGGGCGCAGCCTGGGTGTCGATCACAAGACCATCGCCTCGTATCTGGATCTGCTGGTCGACCTGCTGCTGGTGCGCCGCCTCGCCCCCTGGCACGCGAATACCGGAAAGCGCCTGGTGAAATCGCCCAAGGTGTATGTCCGCGACAGCGGTCTGGTGCACGCCCTTCTCGGCCTGGGCGACATCGAGGCTGTCCTGGGCCATCCTGTCGCCGGCGCCAGTTGGGAAGGCATGGTGGTCGAAACCCTGGCAGGGCTCCTGCCGGCCGGGGGCGAGGCCTACTTCTACCGCACGTCGGCCGGTGCCGAGATCGACCTGCTGTTACGCTTTCCCGATGGAAGGCTCTGGGCGGTGGAGGTGAAACGCTCGTCGGCACCGAAACTGAGCCGGGGCTTCCATCTGGCCTGCGCGGACCTGGGACCGGAACGGCGGATCGTTGTCCATGGGGCAGCCGGGACGTTTCCCATGGGGGGCGGCGTGGAGGCAATGGGGTTGGCGGAGGTTGCAGCCTTGCTGCTGTGAAGGGCCCCACTGATTGTCGACAGGCGCCGGGATTGGACCCCAGATCGCGCCATCGTATCGAAAGCCCTCGGCGAGGACGTCCAATCCATGCGCCGTCCAACACACTGGCTTGCCTCAAATCTTGGCCGTTACGACCAGAGAGCTGCGGCAAGGCAGCGCCTCGGCCCGTCCTTGACCAGCGTCTGGCCAGAGCTTTGGTCTCACGCTTTGCCACCAGAGAGGCGGCGTCAGCCGCCTCCGGGCCAGCGATGAATGTCATGCCGATGATCCGCTTGAAGCCCGAGCGGAGTTGGGACAGAGCTTTTCGCAGGCGGCCCATTCGCTGAGCAGTGCCCGGGAAGTGGACAGCGCCTTGGCGGTGTCTTCATCATCGGCCCCGGCACCGGCGATCACCGGTGCTGAGCAGAGGGCGATATCCGCGGCCGGGCTCGCGGCCCCTACCTGCCGAGGCTGGCGCCGCCGTCGACATACAGGGTCTGGCCGGTCACGAAGCCGGCCCTGTCCGACGCGAGGAAGGCAACGGCCGCGGCGATC
>JBJOKR010000300.1:0-3569 GCA_046045995.1 Pseudomonadota bacterium
CCGTCGCAATCCGCTCCGCTGCTTGCGACCTACGGCACCGGCACCCGGCCCTACACCACCGGTGCCAGGCGCACCATCAACCGGGCGGCACCGGCGGCGGCTGCATGGACGAAGGCGTAGAAATCCATGTGGCTGTCATGCCCGGCCAGGTCGGACAGGGCGCGGATCACCAGGACCGGCACGCCGAACCGTTCCGCCACCTGGGCGATGGCCGCTCCCTCCATCTCCACCGCCCGGGCGTTGAAGGTGGTGTGCAGGCGGATGCGCAGATCCTCGTCATTCACATACTGGTCCCCGGTCAGGACCGTGCCGAAGGTGATCCGCGGCACCCGCGTCTCCCCGCCTGTGGCCGCCGCCGGCAGGGCGGGCAGGGTCACATCGGCCAAGGCGGCGCGCACCCGGTCCAGCAGGTCGGCGTCCACGGTATAGCCATGGTCCTGGGCGAACTGGGGCATGGGCGGCACGCCCGGCTGGTAGACCTTCACCCGCCCATGGAAGACGGCACCATAATCATGCTGTACCAGCCGGTCGGCGATCACCACATCGCCCACGCCCAGCGCCGGGTCCAGCCCCCCGGCCACGCCGGAGAAGACGATGGCCCGGCAGTCGAACACGGTCAGCAGCAGAGTCGTGACCAGGGCGGCATTGACCTTGCCGATACCGCTTTCCACCACCACGCACGCCACCCCCTCCATCCGGCCCAGGCGGAAGACCAGCCCGGCAATGGTGCGGCTGCCCGTCTCCACGAAGTGGTCGCCCACCAGGGCCATCTCCTCCGGGATGGCGCAGATCAGGCCGAAGGGGCGGGCCTGGGCCGGGGAGGATGGGGGGACGGGATCGGACATGGCAGGGACCTTTTGCTTCGCGGCGGTTCCGGTTCATATATCCGGTGATGCTGCCCGCTGTCGCCCCATCCGATCCGGAAACCCTGCTCCCCCCCGCCATATCCGGCTGGTTCCGGTCGCGCGGCTGGGCGCCCCATGCCCATCAGGTGGCGATGGTCCAGGCGGCGGCCGACGGGGTGCATGCCCTGCTGATCGCGCCCACCGGCGGCGGCAAGACGCTGGCCGGCTTCCTGCCCAGCCTGATCGACCTGTCGGAACGCCCGCGCGACGGCTTGCACACCCTCTACATCTCGCCGCTGAAGGCGCTGGCGGTGGATATCCAGCGGAACCTGGAAACACCGATCGCGGAGCTGCGCCTGCCCATCCGGGCGGAGACGCGCACCGGCGACACGCCGGAGGCCAAGCGCCGGCGCCAGCGGACCCACCCGCCCCAGATCCTGATGACGACGGTGGAAAGCCTGGCGCTCATGCTCTCCTACGCGGAGGCGCCGACCATGTTCGGGTCCTTGCGCCGCATCATCGTGGATGAGCTGCATGCTTTGGCCGGGACGAAGCGGGGCGATCTGCTGGCCCTGGCGCTCGCCCGGCTGCACGCCCTGGCGCCGGGGGCGCTGCGGGTCGGCCTGTCGGCCACGGTGGCGCGGCCGGACGATCTGGTCGCCTGGCTGTCCCCCACCGGGCGCCTGTATGACGAGTATGGGGAGCTGGCCCCCGTGCGCACCGTGCTGGGCCGGGAGGGCGCGCGGGCGGAGATCGAGATCCTGGCAACGCGCGAGCACCTGCCCTGGTCCGGCCACATGGCCCTGCATGCCCTGGCGGAGGTGTATGAGCGCATCCGCCGCACCGGCACCACCCTGGTCTTCGTCAATACCCGCGCCCAGGCGGAGCTGGTGTTCCAGGAGCTGTGGCGCCTGAACGACGATTCCCTGCCGATCGCCCTGCACCATGGCAGCCTGGCGGTGGAGCAGCGCCGGAAGGTGGAAGCGGCGATGGCCAAGGGCGCCCTGCGCGCCGTGGTCGCCACCTCCTCCCTCGACCTTGGCATCGACTGGGCGGCGGTGGATCTGGTGGTGCAGGTGGGCGCACCCAAGGGCGTGTCCCGCCTGTTGCAGCGCATCGGCCGCGCCAACCACCGCCTGGATGAGCCGTCGCGCGCCCTGCTGGTCCCCGCCAACCGGTTCGAGGTGCTGGAATGCGAGGCGGCGGTGGAGGCCATCGCGGACCACACCCTGGACGGCGACCGGCCCAAGCCGGGTGCCCTGGACGTGCTGGCCCAGCACATCGCCGGCACCGCCTGCTCCACCCCCTTCAGCGCCGATGCCCTGTATGCGGAGGTGGTGCGCGCCGCCCCGTATTCGGATCTGAGCCGGGATGAATTCGACGATATCTTCGATTTCGTCGCCACCGGCGGCTATGCCCTCGGCTCCTACGACCGGTTCCGGAAGCTGGCCCAGGATGCGGAGACGGGGCTGTGGTCCATCGCGTCCCCCGCCTTCGCCCGCCAGTACCGCATGAATGTCGGCACCATCGTGGAGGAGACGATGCTGCGGGTGCGGATGAACCGGGGGCCTGTGCTGGGGGAGGTGGAGGAGTATTTCGTCAACGGCCTGACCCCCGGCGACACCTTCGTCTTCGCCGGCCAGCTGCTGAAGTTCCTGGGCGTGCGGGATATGGAGGTGCAGGTGGCCAAGGGCGGCCAGGGGGAGCCGAAGGTGCCGGCCTATGCCGGCGGCCGCCTGCCCCTGTCCACCCATCTGGCGGAGCGGGTGCGCACGATCCTGGAGGATCCGGGGCGCTGGTCCGTGCTACCCGACCCGGTGCAGGAATGGCTGAGGCTGCAGCGCTGGCGCTCCATCCTGCCCGACCGGAATTCCCTGCTGGTGGAGACGTTTCCGCGGGGCAACCGGCAATACTTGGTCGCCTATTGCTTCGAGGGGCGCAACGCCCACCAGACGCTGGGCATGCTGCTGACCCGGCGGATGGAACGGGCAGGCCTGCATCCCCTGGGCTTCGTCGCAACCGATTACGTCATGGCCACCTGGGCGCTGAAGGAACCGCGGACGGAGGATCTGCCCGACCTGTTCGACCAGGACATGCTGGGCGACGATCTGGAAGCGTGGATGGAGGAAAGCTCCATGCTGAAGCGCACCTTCCGCAACGTCGCCGTCATCGCCGGCCTGATCGAGCGCAAGCATCCGGGGCAGGAGAAGAACACCCGCCAGGTTACCTTCAGCAGCGACCTGATCTATGACGTGCTGCGCCGGCATGAGCCGGGGCATGTGCTGCTGCGGGCGACCCGGGCGGATGCGGCAAGCGGCCTGACCGACATCCGCCGCCTGTCGGACATGCTGGCCCGGGTGAAGGGCCGCATCGTCCACCGCCCCCTGGACCGCCCCTCCCCGCTAGCCGTGCCTGTCCTGCTGGAGGTGGGGCGCGAAAGTGTCGCCACCGGCGGCTCCATCGACACCCTGCTGGACGAAGCCGCCCAGGACCTGCTGGCCGACGCGGTGCCGGAGTTGCTGGACCGCGGCGGTGAGCAGGGGCGGCTGGCGTTGTAGATGGCAGTGGTGATGTCGGCCCACGCCGACCGGCGGTTCCGCACAATCCCGTAGGTCGTGTGTGGACGCCCCCCTGGATGCAAGTGGAATTTTGCCGATTTTTGGACATGGGGTCGGGTGCAGTCGTGTGTCCGGCCTCTGGGATGCGGCTGTGCCGCGGGCCATT
>JBJOKR010000301.1:0-3483 GCA_046045995.1 Pseudomonadota bacterium
GGAGAAGGTCGGCCGCCTGACCGTGGTGGTGCAGAACGAGCCGGGGGCGCTGGGCACCGTGTCCACCGTGATCGGCAAGAACGGCGGCAACATCACCAACCTGAAATTCACCCACCGCTCGACCGATTTCTTCGAGATGCTGATCGACGTGGATGTGCATGATGTGAAGCATTTGACCAACATCATGGCGGCGCTGCGGGCCACACCGGTGATCAATTCCGTCGACCGGATGCGGGGCCGCTGATGCGGCGGGGGGCCCCATGATCATCGGCATCGGCAGCGACCTGTGCGACATCCGCCGGATCCGCCAGTCGATCGATCGCTTCGGGGAGCGGTTCCTGGCCCGTGTCTTCACGGCGGAGGAACGGCGCAAGGCCGAGCGCCGCACCGATGACGGCCCCAACAGCCCCCGCACCGCCACCTATGCCAAGCGCTTCGCCGCCAAGGAGGCCTGCGCCAAGGCCCTGGGCACCGGGTTCCGCCAGGGTGTGTTCTGGCGCGACATGGGGGTGGTGAACCTGCCCGGCGGCCAGCCGACCATGGCGCTGACCGGCGGCGCGTTGGAAAGGTTGCAGCGGATCACGCCGCCGGGCATGGTCGCGCGCATCCATCTGTCCATGACGGATGAAGTTCCGATCGCCATGGCGTATGTGATCATCGAGGCGGTGCCGGCCGGCATTGCCGCTCCCGCCGCCTGATGCTTTCCCCTCCATAACTTCCCACCCGCCCCTTCCCCGCGCGACGCCGAGACGAGATCAGACAGCATGAGCACCGAACCCTCCGGCGGCTGGGGCGAGACGATCCGCACCGTCGTGATCGCCGTCGCCGTCGCCTTCGGTATCCGCAGCTTCGCCTTCGAGCCGTTCAACATCCCCTCGGGCTCCATGATCCCGACCCTGCTGGTGGGGGATTTCCTGTTCGTCGGCAAGTTCGGCTACGGCTACAGCTGGCGCTCCCTTCCCGCCTTCATGGTGCCGGAAGGGCTGACCGGCGCGCAGACCACCTCGTGCGATGAGGTGCCGGGCCGCCTGTTCGGCCGCATGCCGGACCGGGGCGACGTGGCTGTGTTCAAGCTGCCGCGCGATCCCTCGACCGATTACATCAAGCGCATCGTCGGCCTGCCCTGCGACCGGATCCAGGTCATCGGCGGCATCCTCTACATCAACGGGGAGCCGGTGAAGCGGGAGCGGGTGGAGGATTTCGTCATCGACCGCATCGCCGGCACTACCGTCGCCGTGCCGCAATACATCGAAACCCTGCCCGGCGGGCGCAGCCATCGCATCATCGAAAGCCAGGGCGATCTGGCCCAGTTCGACAACACCCATGTCTATGTGGTGCCGCCCGGCCATGTCTTCGCCATGGGCGACAACCGAGACAACTCCACCGACAGCCGCTACAGCCGGGATGTCGGCTTCATCCCGCTGGAGAATCTGGTGGGTCCGGCCCAGGTCCTGTTCTTCTCCCTGGAGGAGGGGACGCGGTTCTTCGAGTTCTGGAAGTGGCCGAGCGATGTGCGCTGGGGCCGCTTGTTCGACGGGGTGGAGTGAGGGGGCTGACATGACGGCGCCGGGCGACGATCTTGCCTCCCTGGAACGGGCCATCGGCCACCAATTCGCCGACCCGGGCCTGCTGCGGACCGCACTCACCCATGCCAGCATGGCGGGGGTGGAGCGGCGCGGCCGGGTGACGGTGAACGAACGGCTGGAATTCCTTGGCGACCGGGTGCTGGGCCTGATCATCGCCGAATGGCTTCTGGACCGCTTCCCCGATGAGGCGGAGGGCAAGCTGGCCCGCCGCCACACCGCCCTGGTACGGGCGGAGATGCTGACCAAGGTCGCTCTCACCCTCGACCTCGGCCGGCACATGCTGCTCGCCCCCTCCGAACAGGGGGGCTTGGAAGGGGTCAATCCCGGCGTGCTGGCGGATGCCTGCGAGGCGGTGATCGGCGCCCTGTACCAGGATGCGGGGCTGGACGCCGTGCGCCGCTTCATCCGCGCCCACTGGACAGATGACCTGGACAGCGCCGACCAGCCCCCCCAGGATCCCAAGACCGCCCTGCAGGAATGGGCCCTGGGCAAGGGCAAGGGCCTTCCCCATTATGAGACCCTGTCCCGTACCGGACCCGACCATGCCCCGGTTTTCGTTGTCCAGGTGTCGGTGAAGGGCCAGCCGCCGGAGACCGCGGAGGGGGCGAGCAAGCGGGCAGCGGAAAAAGAAGCGGCGGCAGCCCTGCTGCGCCAGATCGGAAAGACCAGGACATGAGCGAGCATGAGGACGGGCGTGAGCCCGACGATCTTCCGGACACGGATGACCTCCCGGGGGGCGACGACCTGCCGGAGATGGACTCCGATGGCGGGGAGGATACGGATGGCATCACGGAGCCGGAGAACCCGCGCTGCGGCTTCGTCGCCCTGGTCGGTGCCCCCAATGCCGGCAAGTCCACCCTGCTGAACACCCTGGTCGGGGCCAAGATCGCCGCCGTCAGCCCCAAGGTGCAGACCACCCGCTCCCGCGTGCTGGGCATCACCACGGTGGGCGACGCGGAACTGCTGTTCGTGGACCTGCCCGGCATCTTCGCCCCGAAGAAGCGGCTGGAGCGGGCGATGGTCGCCGCCGCCTGGCAGGGCGCGACCGATGCCGACCTGATCATGGTCCTATACGATGCCGCCCGGGCCCGCATCGATGACGACACCAAGGGCATCATTGATCGCCTGAAGGAACAGGGGCGCAGTGCCATCCTCGTCCTGAACAAGATCGACCTGATCCACCCGGAACGCCTGCTGGGCCTTGCCCAGACCTTCCAGGCGGAGGGGATTTTCACCGACATCTTCATGATCTCAGCCGCCACCGGCGACGGCATCGACCGCCTGAAGTCCCATCTGGCCGCCGCCGTCCCGGAAGGTCCCTGGCTTTACCCGCCCGACCAGCTCTCCGACATGCCGTCGCGCCTGATGGCGGCGGAGATCACGCGGGAAAAGCTGTTCCTGCAGCTGCACCAGGAACTGCCCTACGCCACCACGGTGGAGACCGAAAGCTGGGAGGAATTCGACGACGGCAGCGTCAAGATTTCCCAAGTCGTCTATGTCCAGCGGGACAGCCAGAAGGCGATCGTGCTGGGCAAGGGCGGTAGCAAGGTGAAGCAGATCGGCGCCGCCTCCCGCCGGGAGCTGGAGGAACTCCTGGACCGCCGCGTCCACCTGTTCCTGTTCGTCAAGGTGCGGGAGAACTGGACCGACGACCCGGAGCGGTATGAGGCCTGGGGGCTGGATTTCAACGCGTGATGTCGATTCCCCGCCTGCCTTAGGTCGCATGAAGGCCGAAGGCCGCAATGCGACGATACCCGCCGTCGCAATCCGCTGCGCTTCTTGCGACCTACGTTGCGCCGAACCGTAGCAACTGTGATCTCGGCCTTTGTCAGCTGTTTCGTGGCGTCCAATCCTTGTTGTTGTGGACCATGGCGTTGAGGGCGACGAGGAGGCGGCG
>JBJOKR010000302.1:0-3444 GCA_046045995.1 Pseudomonadota bacterium
CGACATGGCGGGTGTGGCGCTCTCCGACGCGGTTGCAGAGATGGCTTCAGCACCCAAATCCTACGCCGGATCAGAGACTTACGCTACACCCGCCGCCCCCTCCAAGCCGCCATCGTGAATACGACGGGCTAGTCCGGACCCTGGCCGCCCTGGCCCTGTCCACCGCCGCTGCCGCCGTCACCGGGACGGCCCTGGCCCAACAGCCCCTGTCCCTGCCCCAAGCCGGTCGGATCAGCGTCGGCCTGACGGGTGGGCTGGATTACGTGGTGGATGGCGATGTCCATGGCGGGGTCGACGCCCCCGTGGCCGATCTGGGCGCCCTCAATCCCGCCCTGGCCGGGGTCGCCGCCACGCTGCAGATTGAAAGCCGCGACTTCGACGATGTCTATGGGGAGCTGTGGCGCTTCGGTGGGGAGATCGGCTACGGCCTCTCGAACCGGTCGGAGGTGTTCGGCTCCGTCAGCTATACGGAAGGAAGCGGCGGCCGGCTCCAGGTCGGCGGAGCGGCTGTCCCGGCCCTGAACACCACCCTGCCCGTCTTCGGCACCTTCGATGATTACACCGCCTGGGGGGTGGAGGCGGGCTACCGCCATTATGTCACCGGCATGGGTGGGTTCATCCCCTATGCGGCGGTGCGCGGCGGCGTTCTGTTCGTGGATGAGATCGGGGCCACCTTCACCATCCCCGATGCGGCGATCGCGCTGAACAACGTCGCCTTCTACGACAGTTCGGAGGTGATCACCCTGGGGCTGGAGGTGGGCGCCCTGTTCCCGGTTTCCGATACGCTTGCCATCGGCGTGCAGACCGGCCTGACCTGGACCGACAGCCTGTCCGACGATGACAGCGCCATCGGCGGCCTCGGCCTCGCTTCCATCAATGACGAGGGGGACCGGCTGTCGATCCCCCTCAAGGCGGTGCTGCGCGCCCGCTTCTGATCCGGCACCCGTCCGCGGGTGAAGCAAAGGGGAGCGGGTGGCCGGTCAGGTCGCCCGCATCTCCTCCGGCAAGCGGTCCACCTGCCGGCCATCTGGCTGGCCGCCACCCCGGCCGCCACCCCGACCTCCGCCGCGGCAGTCGTGACACTGCCGATAGTGGCGGAGACTTCATGGTTGCCCTGGGCCGCCTGCGCCACATCGAGGTGATTGACCGTTCCAGCCCCAGGGGCACAAGCGGGGCCCGACCCCGGCGGGCGGGGGGATGCCGGTTCGGCCAAAGGCCTTCGACCTCAACCCGTGAACCCTTTCCGCACCAGGGGAAGGCGGTGGATGCGGCGGCCGGTGACGGCGAAGATCGCATTCGCCAGGGCGGGGGCCACGGGCGGCAGGCCCGGTTCGCCGATGCCGCCCGGCGGTTCGGTGCTGGGCACGGCATGCACCTCCACCACCGGCATCCGGGCCAGGCGGATCATGTCATAGCTGGCGAAATTGCCCTGGACCACGGCGCCCCCCGCCACCGTGATCTCCCCGTACAGGGCGGCGGACAGGAGTAACCCCCACGGGGTGGACAGCTTCACGCCGGGGATCCGGCCGCTCGCGCCACGCAAGCCGCCCGGGTTCCAGGAAGACGAGTTCCCGGATCACGTCCGCACCCCTGCCGCCCGGCGGAGCGCCGCAATTGCCAGGGCGAGACCCGCCGCATCCACCACAAACAGGGCCTGGATCGTCGCGCTGTAGGCGCCAAACGCGCCCCCGTCGGCGACAAGCCCGACAAGGCGGCCGGACAGCACGCCCCCAAAGGCCACGGCCAGCACCCAGAGCGCCGGCAAGGCCAGGGCCCGGCGCCAAAGCGCGGTGGCCGCCAGCAGACCGACAGCGGCGAAGAACCCGCCATACTGGGCCCGCGCCTCGTTCAGGCCGCTCGGCCCGTCGGGCACCAGCGACAGGCGGCCAGCCAGCAGTTCGGGCGCCAGCAAACCGCGGGCCCCGATCCAGAGTGCGAGCACCGCCCCGATGGCAAGGGCCACATACTCCACCCCCGGGCGCCCGCCCCCGACCCGCCCCCCCGTACCGTCCGTCATGACCACCTCCTCAGTTGGCGCCAAGCGCGGCGCGCATCTGGGCCGGGGTGGGGGCCCGGCCCGCCATGCCCCAGCCGTTCTCCGCGACCTCCAGGATGTGCACCCAGGTGTACTGGCGCACGGCGGGGATGCCCTCCGCCTCCACACAGGCTTCGGTGACCTTCGCGATCATCACGGCCTTCTGCTCCGCGGTCAGCGAGCCGGCGGGCACGGATATCTGGACAAGCGGCATGGGAACCTCCGATTATGATGAGCGACATAGGAATACTATGATGACTATCATAATTCAAGGGGAGTGTTCAGGCATGCCAAGGACGTCCACTGCCCGGGCTGCCATGGTGGGGGCCGCGACACGGCTGCTGGCGGAGCGCGGCGCCGCGGCCGCGGGATTGCAGGACATCATTGCCGTGGCGGGAGCCCCCCGCGGCTCGATCTACCACCACTTCCCCGGCGGCAAGGACGAGCTGCTGGCCAGCGCCGTGGATGCGACCGCGGCCACGGTGGCCGCCGCCATCACCACGGCCTGCGCCGGTGCTGGCGGTCCGTCCGAGGCGGTGGCCCGGGTGGCGCGGCTGTTCCGAAAGGGGCCGGCCGCCTCCGGCTGGACCGCGGGCTGTCCGGTGGCTGCGGCCGCCACGGGCGGCGACCACCAGGGCCCGGCGGTGCGGGACGCGGTGGCGCGGGCCTTCGATCTGTGGATCAACGCGCTGGCGGCGGGGCTCGTGGTCCAGGGCCTGCCTGCGGAGCGGGCGGGCACACTCGCCCGGGTCGTGGTGGCATCGCTGGAGGGAGCTGTGCTGTTGAGCCGGGGGACACGCTCGGCCGAGCCCTACGATGCGGTGGTAGACCTGCTGATGGCGGAGGCGGGGCGTTGAGCCCTCTCGCCCGGCCTCCCCCGGCCGACGGGGGGCGCCGGTGCAGCCGCCGCCCCGGCCCACCACCTCAGGCTCGACCGTGAGGTGACGGGTTGCACCCTCAACAGGGTGATCGACGTTTCGGCCCTGGTCACCGTCATCGCCGGGCTACCCTTCCACGTCGCCCACCCGACTTGACCTTGTGGGTTTGGGTTGCATACGTATCAATGTCGCCAAGGATTGCCGGGCCATGAGCATCAACGACACCATTCACCAGCATTTGACCGAGGTGTTGAAGGAAACAGCGGGCGGGAATGAGCGCGAAGGATTGGAATATGGTTTGAGGTTGCTGGCGCGGTGGCGCACCCAGCTGATCCAGAACACCCTCTTTGCCCGCTATGGCGCCGTCGTTCAGAGCGGCCCCTTCAAGGGGATGACCTTCGTCGATCGGTCGGCAGAGGGCTGCTACGCCCCCAAGATAGTGGGCTCCTATGAGCAGGAACTTCATCCCCATATCGAGGCCGCTATCGCGCGCGGCTATGGACACGTCGTGAACATCGGAATGGCCGAAGG
>JBJOKR010000303.1:0-3414 GCA_046045995.1 Pseudomonadota bacterium
GGTGACGGCGTCAACATCCAGGGGCAGGGGATTGTCCCGGGCGAAGGGGTCGGCCGCCGCTGCCCCCACCAGCCTCGGCAGCATCGTTTCATCCAGCCCCAGGCCGCGCAGGGTGTGGGGAATCGCAACCTCCTCCCGCATGGTCAGCAGGCAGGCGAGAAGGCTTTCGAAGCCTGGGTTTTCCAGGCCGATATAGGCGGCCAGCCGTTCCAGCCGCTCCGCCACGGCCGGGCGGTTATGGACCAGGACATATGGAATCAGCACCGCGGCGGCCAGGCCGTGGTGCATGTCCCGCAGCGCCGCGATCGGGTCCGCCAAGGCCTGGATGCCGCCCAGTCCCCGGCGGAACACCATGCCGCCCAGGTAGGCGGCAGCCATCATGCTGCCCCTTGCCATCAGGTCGCTTCCCGCCCGGCAGGCGGCGGGCAGCCAGCGGCGCACCAGCCGAACCCCCTCCGCCGCCATCCCCTGGCAGGCCGGATCGAAGGGCAGGGCGCAGTACGCCTCCAGATTATGGGCCAGGGCATTCATGCCCGTGCTGGCCGTCAGGATCGGCGGCAGATCGACGGTCAGACCGGGGTCCAGGATGGCCAGGGTCGCCTGCATGCCGGGATGGTGCAGGACCAGCTTCCGCCCGCTTTCCGGATCGGCGATGACGGCATAGGCCCTCGCCTCCGCCCCGCTGCCGGCGGTGGTCGGCAGGCAGACCAGCGGTGCCAGCCGCCGACGGGGCGGGGCTGATGGATTGGCCGGCAGCGGCCGGGTCGGGACCAGGAAGCCGTCCGCATCCGGCCCCTCTCCATCCAGCAGCAAGGCGACCTTCGCCACCTCCATCGCGGTGCCGCCGCCCACCGCGATCACCCCGTCGTGCCCGCCCGCGCGGATCGCCGCCGCCACCGCCCGGGCATGGTCCAGGGTCGGGTTTCCCTTGATCGTGGAAAACAGGACAGGCGTAAGGCCCTGGCCCGCCGCCGTGAGCAGAAGCCGGCGCAGCATCCCGGATTGGGCCAGACCCGGATCGGTGACCAGCAGCGGATTGCCGATGCCGAGACTTGCCACCCCTTCCGCCAGTTCGCCCGCCCGGCCGACACCGAAGCGCGTACAGGCCGGTTCCGACCAGTCGGCCCGCAAGCCGTTCACATCCGTGACCATCACCGCCCCCTTTCCCCATGGGATCCGGGAGGGGAACAGCAGCAGGGCGCCGCAGGCTCCAAGGTACGGATGGAAGTGTCAGGGGAAGGGGCAGGTTTCCCCGCTCACTTCCACGAACGACCGGGCAGAGGCACCGGTGATGCTGAACCGGTGTTCCTTGTCGCCGACGACGATGGAATGCTGCAGGGGCAACACGCCTGTCGCCTCCGTCACCGTGCCGTCCAACCGGGCAAAGCGGATGGTGACGGGCTGGCGCGGATCGAACCAAGCCTCCGGATTGCCGCCGGCATCCCGGGCGGACGCCCCCTCACCTGACACGGTCACCGCCCCCTCCGCAAAGGCGACAGAGGTATTGGCGCCGCGGTAGATCGGGGTGGGCAGGACGAATCGCTTCGTCTCCTCCGCGGTGCAGGTGCGTTCCGTGCCCGTCTGTTCGATCACGAAGGCCAAGCGGTTGGAATCAACCCCTTCCGCCAGCTTCTGGGCGACGAGCTGGGCAAGTTGGGCGAGATCCCCGGTCGGGACATCGCGCTGGTAGCGCACTTCCAACTCATTCGCCCGCACCTCGGCAGTCTGGGCCACCTGCTGAAGCTGGGTGGCCCGGCGCTCCGCCTGCTCCTTGGCGGTGGTCAGGGTCGTGATCTCCGCCTCCAGGGAGATGGCGCGGGCCTTCACCTGCTCCACCCCCACCATGTAGGAGAAGGCGGCAATGACGCCGATCAGCCCGACAAAGGCCAGGAACTTGGCGGCACCGACCCAGAACCTGCGGCGGCGGCGGCGGTCGTAATCATAAAGGCCATAGCCCATCGGGGAGTATCGCGGTCCAGGAGGGGGCACCACGTCCGGCATGGCCGGACAACGGCCCAGACCCTAGCCGCGCCGCCCGTCGAACACAAGCCGCTGACGGGGGCGGCTAACGGGGTTCGGTCGCGATTGGCAGCACCGCCTCCACCGCCCGGCGCAATTCCGGCGAATCCGGCGCGGTGTGCGAACCGTAGGCGCCGACCAGGGCACCGTCCGGCCCGATCAGGTATTTGTGGAAGTTCCAGCGCGGTGCCCCCTTCTCCGCCGCCGCCCAGCGGTAGAAGGGATGGGCATCATCCCCCTTCACCACCGATTTGCCCGTCATCGGGAAATCGACGGCAAAGGTCACGGCGCAGAATTCCTGGATCTGCGCTTCCGTCCCCGCCTCCTGCCCGCCGAAATCATTGCTGGGCACGCCCAGCACCACCAGGCCCTTGTCGCGATACATTTCCCACAGGGTCTGCAAGCCCTTGTACTGGGGCGTGAATCCGCACAAGGACGCGGTGTTCACCACCAGCACAGCCTTGCCCGCATAATCGGATAGGGGCAGATCCCCGCCCTCGATCCGATGGAAGGTGAACTGATGGGCGCCACTGGGGGCGCCACTGGCAGCACTTGCATGGGCGGACATGGCGGCAACTCCGGCGGTCAGGACCACAATCAGGCGGATCAGGCGGCGCATGGGGCGGCTCCGGCTGGCTGTATCGATTGGAAGATAGGGCAGGGGAAACCGACGTCGAGAGGTGCCGGTCGGCGGTGCCGGTCAGCGCCCGTCATCCCGGAACACGTCCCCCGACAGCGACGGGCTGAGGAAGGCGCCCAGGTTCTTCAGCGTCAGGCGGAAGAACACCCGGTCGCCCGTGTCGATGCCGGTCCGGCGGGTGAAATCCCGTTCCCCCACCAACTGGAAGGTCAGGCATTCATCCTGATAGGTCAGGACCAGCCCGGTATTGATCGGGCCCCCATCCTCCGCCAGGTCGCGGCGGTGGCTGACCCCGGCCGACCAGTACTGGGAGAAGGCGGAGCTGACGGTGACGGTCAGTTCTTCCCGGTTGCGGGAGGCGGTCCCGCTCTCCAGCGTCAGCCGATCCAGGTACAGATAGCCGCCGCTGACGCGGAATTCCGGCGGGCCGAAAACGCCGAAGACATCATGCCGCCGCTGGGCGAAGGTCTCACTGTCCAGGCGGAAGCTGTAGGACAAGTCCAACCAGGGCGACGGTGTCAGCTCGATCCGGCCGACCCAGTCGGACAATTCTGTCTCCAGGCCGGATCCAGCCGGGAAATCGTTCTGCCGTTGCAGGCGGTAGCTCTGCCCCAGGAAGACAGTGCTGCTGCCGCCGCCAAAGCCGAACAGCCCCGCGCGCACGCCATAGGTCAGGCGCTGTCCGCCCTCCAGCCGGTCGATCCCTGGGAAGCGGGAGGAAAGGAACAGGTTCGTATGGTCGAACTCGATATCCT
>JBJOKR010000304.1:0-3385 GCA_046045995.1 Pseudomonadota bacterium
AGCTGCTGTCCCAGCGCGACCGGATCAATGCCCAGCTCCTGCATGTGGTGGATGATGCGACCCAGCCCTGGGGTGTGAAGGTCACCCGCATCGAGATCCGGGACATCCAGCCGCCGCGCGATCTGGTGGACAGCATGGCCCGCCAGATGAAGGCGGAGCGCGAGCGCCGCGCCCTGATCCTGGAGGCGGAGGGTCTGCGCCAATCGGCCATCCTGCGCGCGGAGGGGGAGAAACAGGCCGCCATCCTGGAGGCCGAAGGTCGGCGCGAAGCCGCCTTCCGCGACGCCGAAGCCCGCGAACGCGAGGCCCAGGCGGAGGCTGAGGCGACGCGCATGGTCTCCGAAGCCATCGCCGCCGGCAACGTGCAGGCGATCAACTACTTTGTCGCCCAGAAATACGTGGACATGATGGGCCGCTTCGCCACCAGCCCGAACCAGAAGATCCTGTTCATGCCGATGGAGGCGACAGGCATCATCGGCGCCGTCGGCGGCATCGCCGAGCTGGCGCGCGACGCCTTCCAGGGACGCGATCCCCAGGGGCGCGATTCCCAGGGGCGCGACAGCGGCAACCGGGACCAAGGACCCGAGGGGAAGCAGGCCAAGCCGGTGAAGCCCACGCCATCCTTCCCGCCGGCAGCGTCGGAGCCCCAATCATCGGCCACCGGCCCCTGGGGACCAGTGCCCGCATCCGATGACGGTGGTTCCGGAATCTTTGGCGATCGCTGAGTGGATGTAGGGGGAGGTTCCCATGGATTCTATCAAGATCGCGTTCTGGCACTGGTGGGTTGTGGGTGTGCTGCTGACCCTGGTGGAGATGTTCGTTCCCGGGGCGGCCTTGATCTGGCTGGGCCTGGCCGCCGGCGCCACCGGCCTTGCCCTGCTGCTTATGCCCGACCTGGCTTGGCAGTGGCAGTTCGGCTTTTTCGCCCTGCTGTCGATCGCCTTTGTCGTGGCAGCACGGTTGTTGCCCCAGCGGCCACCGGCACAGACGGATGAACCGGCGCTGAACCGCCGTGCGGATCAGTACACAGGCCAGGTGGTAGTGCTCGAAAGCGCCATCGCGGCCGGCCGCGGTCGGGCCTTCATCGGTGATTCGCTCTGGACCGTCGCCGGGCCGGACCTGCCGATCGGCGCGCGGGTCAAGGTCACCGGGTCGGACGGCGCGGTGCTCAGGGTCGAACCGGCGGAGCGCTGAACTCAGGGGGAGGAAAAACCCTTCTCCCCTTGAGGGAGAGGGGCATACCTCCCGAGGGCAGTTTGGAATGACCCTGCTTTACCCCTGAAGCAGGGCAGCACCCGACCGATGGCGACGGATCAGTCTGTCAGCTCTTCCATGGTCTGGCGGACGACGCGGACGATATCCGCCCCATACTGCTTCACATTCGCGCCGACGGCATTGCCGATCACCGTCAGCTCGATCTCCGTCGTGGGCGCGTAGCGGGCGATCTCCCCCACCACGGCGGTGGGCAACACCACATCCCGGTCGACACCCAGGTTGCGCGCCATCTCCGCCCGCCAGGAATTCAAGGCGGCTTGGATCGCGGTTTCGATCTGGGCCCGTTCCTCCTTGCGGCGGAGATCCCGGTACTGGACCAGGATGCGCCAGGCCCCATCGGCATAGGCGGTATCGATGCGCTCCACCTCCACGGTGCGGAGGAAGGCGGCGATCCGGGACTCGTCCTCCTCCGCCGCGGCGTCACGGATGGCGAAGGTGCGGATGTCGATGGTCATGACAGGAATCCGATCACAGGAAGGCATGAATCCCGGCAGCCGGCGCGACCCCGGTCAGCCGGGACAGCTCCGACCCTGCCATCATCAGAACCCGCCGCTGAGGGCTTGATTCTCCACATAGGCGGTCTGCAGGTTGCAGCCGCAGAAGGGGCAGGACATCTGCTTCAGCATTTCCTGCGCTTCCGACTCATCCAACTTGATGCCCAGTTCCTTCTGCACGTCGGCCAGGATCTTCTGGTGCTGCTGCTGGCTGTCGGCGACGCAGGAATTCTCCAGCATCGTGGCGAAATCGTCCTGGGGCAGAAGGCGGAAGGCCTGGGCCTGGCCGGCCACCAGAATGGCCGGGGCTGCAACGGCCGCGGTGGCGGCGGAACGCAGGAACAGGCGGCGGGACGTGTTCACATCGGTGCGCATCGACTACTCTCCCCGGCGGGTTGTGTTCTGGACTGGGAATGATATTGGCCCGGCATACGCGGTTCCGCAAGGGAGCGGCATGCCCCTGACAGGCACCGGATCCCCACAAACGGATAGGGCCGGTCCCGCTGGAACCGGCCCCGGGCCGATACCGGAACCGCGCCGTGTCCGGCCCGGCGGGTTTCACAACCCTGCCGCCTGTGGCCAGGCGGATGCCCGATCAGGCGGTAACCCGATCAGGCGGCAGAAGCCTCGGCGTCCACTTCCTTCACCAGGTCCAGCAGCCCGCCCCAGCGGCCGAGCGACAGCAGATGGGCATAGACGATGCCGATCCAGCCCTTGCGCCGCCACTCCAGGAAGACCTCGTCCGGCAGGGCGTTGAACTTCTGCTCATCGATCACGCGGAAACCGGTCAGGGACAACTGCTTGCGGTCGGCCGTGGTCATGTCGGCACGCTGGTCGATCAGCAGGCCCCGGTCGTGCAACTCCTTGCACAAGGCCTGGGTATCCTCCACCGCGCGGTTGAAGGCGGCGCAGTAATTCAGCACATCCTCACCGTACTTGGTGCCCTTGCCACCTTCGAAAAGCGGCTGGTCACCCTCGGAGGAGACGACATTGGCATCCTCCTCCATGACCAGGATCATCCGGTCCTCATTCGGGACCTTCACCAGGATGAAGGGGTAGCGCAGGATATAGGCAGGCATCGGCCAACCAGCGCGCCATGACCCGTCACGCTTCACCATCAGGCTCTGATCCGGGCGCAGGCCCAGGATGGCGACCATGGCCGGGTTGTCGCCGGGCGTGAAGACGATGGGGTAATAGCCCTGGAGCAGCGGCACCTCATCCACGATGCAGGGCACGGCATGGGCGCTGGCGGCATAACCGAAATGCCGCTTGCTGCGGATCTTCATGTCCCGGTGCCGGTCCAGCGTCACCGGCACCGGCCGGGTGTAGAACAGCGGAAGGACGGGTCGGTTGCCGGCGGTGTTGGCGGCGTCGCTCATCTGGAAAATCCCGGATATGGTCAGCGGTTGAAAGAACGGCGGGCGAACGGATCCTGTGCCGCGGCGCGGTGACCGGGCTGCCGGGTTCAACTGCCGGAACGGGGCGCCCCTGTCAACCAGGACCGGGGCGACCGGGGTCACCGGGGCGACCGGGCCCACCACGCCGACGCCGCCGTCCCCTGCCGGGGCATGGTCCTCCCGTCACTCCGCGGCAAGGGCCGGCCGGCGGGCGCCGGC
>JBJOKR010000305.1:0-3361 GCA_046045995.1 Pseudomonadota bacterium
TCCGGCCTGTCCCTGGGCGTGGTGGTGGTGGAGGCGGCGTTGAAATCCGGAAGCCTGATCACCGCCCGGCTGGCCAACGACCAGGGGCGGGAGGTGATGGCCGTGCCGGGAAGCCCGATCGACCCCCGCGCCCAGGGCTGCAACCGCCTGATCAAGGACGGGGCCACGCTGGTTGAATCCGCCGATGACGTGGTGGAGGTGCTGCGCCGCGCCGGTGCCGCCGCCCCCCTGGCGGAACCCGATCCGCGCCTGTTCGCCGTCCGCTCCACAGCCGATGGGGATGGCACGGCCGGCACCGCCGATCTGGACGCTGCCCGCCGCCTGATCCTGGAAAGCCTGTCACCAACCCCTGTTCTGATTGACGAAGTGGTCAGGGGCTGCCAATTGTCTGCCGGGGTGGTGCGAACGGTCCTGCTGGAACTTGAACTGGCGGGGCGGGTCCAGATCCACCCCGGCGGGCGCGTCGGCCTGATCTGATCCGGTTCAGACCCCTGCCCGTCCGTCCGGTTCCAGGTCGTTCGAAAGGCGGGTTCCCTTTGCCTGGCAGCAGCGTCGTCATCGTCGAGTCCCCGGCCAAGGCCAAGACAATCAACAAATACCTGGGGTCCGATTTCACGGTCCTGGCCAGCTATGGCCATGTCCGCGATCTTCCGCCCAAGGACGGGTCGGTCCGTCCGGATGAGGATTTCGCCATGGACTGGGAGCTGGGCGACCGCTCCAAGCGCCATATCGATGAAATCGCCCGGGCCGTGAAATCCGCCAGCCGCGTCTACCTCGCCACCGACCCGGACCGGGAGGGGGAGGCGATCGCGTGGCATGTGAAGGAACTGCTGACGGAAAAGCGGCTGCTGTCCAAGGTGGACTGCAAGCGCGTCACCTTCAATGAGATCACGAAGGCCGCTGTCCAGCACGCCATCGCCCATCCGCGGGACGTGAACCAGGATCTGGTGGATGCCTATCTGGCCCGCCGCGCCCTGGATTACCTGGTGGGCTTCACGCTGTCGCCAGTGCTGTGGCGCAAGCTGCCGGGCAGCCGCTCGGCGGGGCGGGTGCAGTCCGTGGCCTTGCGCCTGGTCTGCGAGCGGGAGGCGGAGATCGAGGATTTCCGCCCGCAGGAATTCTGGACCATCGAGGCGGAGTTCAAGACCTTCGACGGCCAGTCCTTCACCGCCCGGCTGACCCAGCTGGACGGCAAGCGGCTGGAAAAATTCTCCATCACCGACAAGGCGGCGGCCGATGCCGCCCTGGCCCGGATCCGCCCCATGCTGTTCCGGGTGGGCCGGGTGGAACGCAAGGAGGTGCGGCGCAATCCCTACGCCCCCTTCACCACCTCCACCCTCCAGCAGGAGGCGAGCCGGAAGCTGGGCTTCGGTGCGACGAAGACCATGCGCACCGCCCAGAAGCTGTATGAGGGCGTGGATATCGGCGGGGAGACGGTCGGCCTCATCACCTATATGCGAACGGACGGCGTTTCCCTGAGCGGGGAGGCGATCGACCAGTCGCGGCGGATGATCCAGTCCAGCTATGGCGATGCCTATGTGCCGGAGAAGCCGCGCATCTACAAGGTGGCCGCCAAGAACGCCCAGGAGGCGCACGAGGCGATCCGCCCGACCGACCTGTTCCGCCGGCCGGACAGCCTGACCCGCTATCTGGACAAGGACGAGCTGCGGCTTTACGAGCTGGTCTGGAAGCGCACCATGGCCAGCCAGATGGCGAGCGCCGTGCTGGACCAGGTGACCGTGGACATCATGTCCAAGGGGGCGGAGGCGGTGTTCCGCGCCACCGGGTCCGTCATCCGCTTCGACGGCTTCCTGAAGGTGTATCAGGAGGACCGGGACGATGACGGCGATGATGAGGAGAACCGCCGCCTGCCGGCCATGAAGGACGGGGACGACCTGACCCGCGGCAAGCTGGACGGGCACCAGCACTTCACCCAGCCCCCGCCCCGTTATACGGAGGCGAGCCTGGTGAAGAAGATGGAGGAGCTGGGCATCGGCCGCCCCTCCACCTATGCCTCCATCCTTCAGGTGCTCCAGGACCGCAGCTATGTCCGGCTGGAGAAGCGGCGCTTCGTGCCGGAGGATCGCGGGCGGCTGGTCACCAGCTTCCTGGAGAATTTCTTCAACCGGTATGTGGAATACGATTTCACCGCCCAGTTGGAGCAGAAGCTGGATGACGTGTCCGGCGGGCGGATCGACTGGAAGCAGGTCCTGCGGGATTTCTGGCTGAACTTCTCCACCGCCGTCGACGACACCAAGGACCTGACGATCACCCAGGTGCTGGACGCGCTGGATGATGCGCTGGGCCCCCATTTCTTCCCCCAGAAGACGGGGGAGGACGGGCGGGTGATAGACACCCGTGTCTGTCCGACCTGCGGCACCGGCCGCCTTGGCCTGAAGCTGGGGCGCAGCGGCGGGTTCATCGGCTGCTCCAACTACCCCGACTGCCGCTACACCCGCCCCCTGTCCGTGGGCGACGAAGGGGAGATGGGCGACCGGAACCTGGGCGAGGACCCGGAAACGGGATTGGCTGTCTGGCTGAAGAATGGCCGCTTCGGCGCCTATGTGCAGCTGGGGGAGGAGACGAAGGACGGCGAGAAGCCGAAACGCGCCAGCCTGCCCAAGGGCATGGGCCCGGCTGATGTGGACCTGGACCGGGCGCTGGCCCTGCTGGCCCTGCCCCGCCTTGTGGGCGTGCATCCGGAATCGGGGGAGGAGATCCAGGCCGGCATCGGCCGCTACGGCCCCTATCTGAAGCATGGGGCCGCTTACAAGAACCTGGGTGCCGATGACGATGTGCTGACCATCGGCCTGAACCGGGCGGTGCATCTGCTGGCCGAAACACCGGCCAAGAAAGCGGTCGCGGGCCGCGACCTGGGCACCCATCCCAAGGACGGCAAGCCGATCAAGGTCGGCTCCGGCCGGTTCGGTCCCTATGTCCAGCACAACAAGCTGTTCGCCAGCATCCCCAAATCCGTGAACCCGGAAGAGGTGACCCTGGCCCAGGCGCTGGAGTTGCTGGCCGCCAAAGCGGCGAAGGACAGCGGCAAGAAGGCTGCCGCCGCCCCGGCCGCCGCGGAAACGGAGAAGAAGCCCGCCGCCAAGAAGGCCCCGGGCAAGAAAGCCGCCCCGGCCAAGGCGGCAAAGCCCGCCGCCGCCAAGGCCGCCGCCGCAAAGGCCGCGACGGCGACGAAAAAGGCACCGGTGCGGAAGAAGGCGTCAGCCTAGGCCCCCTTCGTAGCAACTGTGATCTCGGCCTTTGTCAGCTGTTTCGTGGCGTCCAATCCTTGTTGTTGTGGACCATGGCGTTGAGGGCGACGAGGAGGCGGCGCATGGTTGCGACGATGGCGAGTTTGTGGGGT
>JBJOKR010000306.1:0-3327 GCA_046045995.1 Pseudomonadota bacterium
CCTTGTCTCCCTTGCCGGTGCCGGTGTGCATCTGGGCTCCACCACCCTGTTTTCAGGCGTGGATGTCGCCATCGGGCGGGGGGACAAGGTGGCGCTGGTGGGGCGCAACGGGTCGGGCAAATCCACCCTGATGAAGTGCCTGGCTGGGCAGGTGGAGGTGGATGAGGGGGAGCGGTTCGTGCAGCCCGGTGCCCGGGTCGCCTATCTGGCCCAGGAGCCGGACTTCACCGGCTTCGCCACCGTCGCCGATTTCGTCGCCGCCGGGCAGGAGGATCCCCGGCATTACCGGGTGGAGCAGGTGCTGGAGGCGTTGAACCTTCCGGGCGACCGGATCTGTGCCACCCTGTCGGGGGGTGAGTCGCGCCGGGCCGCCATCGCCCGCGCCCTGGTGGACGAGCCGGACGTGCTGCTGCTGGATGAGCCGACCAACCATCTGGATATCCCCACCATCGAATGGCTGGAGGGGGAGCTTCAGGCTTTCAAGGGCGGGCTGCTGCTGATCAGCCACGACCGCAAGCTGCTGACCGCACTCTCCCGCCGGACCTTCTGGCTGGACCGGGGCGTCATGCGGGTGACGGAGCGGGGGTTCGGGGAGTTCGAGGCCTGGCGCGACCAGGTCTTCGCCGATGAGGAGGCGCAGGCCCACAAGCTGGACCAGCGCATCAAGGCCGAACTGAAATGGATGTGGGAAGGGGGGATCAGTGCCCGGCGCACCCGCAACATGGGCCGTGTCCGCCGTCTGCAGGACATGCGCCGCGATCGGGCGGAGCGCATCAAGTCCCGCCAGGCCAACCTGGCCGTGGCGGAGGGCGAGACGTCCGGCCGGCTGGTGATCGAGGCGGAGGGGATCGCCAAGTCCTTCGGCGGCCAGGGCGGCGACCGGGTCATCACCAAGGGCTTTTCCACCCGCATCATGCGCGGCGACCGGGTCGGCCTGATCGGCCCGAACGGGGCCGGCAAGACCACGCTGCTGAAGATGCTGACCGGGGAACTGGCCCCGGATGAGGGGGTGGTGAAGACCGGCACCAACCTTCAGATGATCGTCTTCGACCAGCGCCGGGCCCAGCTGGACCCGGACCAGACGCTGAAATCCGTGCTGCTGCCCCATGGCGGGGACACCATCCTGGTGGGCGGCAAGCCGCGGCACATCGCCAGCTACATGAAGGACTTCCTGTTCGATCCGTCCATGGCGGACCAGCCCGTGCGCGCCCTGTCCGGCGGGGAGCGCAACCGCCTGCTGCTGGCCCGGCTGTTCGCCCAGCCCAGCAACCTGATGATCCTGGACGAGCCGACCAACGACCTGGACATGGACACCCTGGACCTGCTGGAGGAGGTGCTGGCGGAGTATGAGGGCACCCTGCTGCTGGTCAGCCACGACCGCGATTTCCTGGACCGCCTCGTCACCTCCACCATCGCGGTTGAAGGGGACGGGGATGTGTCGGAATACGCCGGCGGCTACACCGACTACCTGACCCAGCGGAAGGAGAAGGCCGCGGCGGCGAAGGCCACCGCGCCGGTCACGGCGAAGCCCGCCGCCGCCCCGGCGAAGCCCAAGGTGAAATCCAAGCTTTCATTCAAGGAGAACCGGGAGTTGGAGGAACTGCCTGCCCGGATGGAGGCGCTGACCGCCCGGATCGCCACGCTGAACACCCGCCTGGCCGACCCCGCCCTGTTCAGCCGCGACCCCGCCGGCGCCCAGAAACTGACCGCCGAGCTGAGCCAGGCCCAAGCCGACCTGGCAGCCGCGGAGGACCGCTGGCTGGAGCTGGAGGCGTTGAAGGAGGAGCTGGGGGGGTAAGCCCTTCCCAATCCGCCCCGCTCATTACGACCGACGGCCCACCCGCTCGGCGGTTTCCTACGGCCCGCCCTTCCGCCTCCCGTCCACCGCACGGCACCCTTGCCACCGTGTGGGGTGACCGGGGCTTGGGAGGCTGCCACCTTACGGGGACCTTCGACCCCGAACCGATCGGCCCAACCCATGAAACCCGTCCACGCCCTTATGGCGCTTGCCGTCATGGCCATCTGGGGCTTCAACTTCGTCGTGGCGAAGGTGGCGATGGAGCAGGTGACGCCGCTGCTGCTCATGGCCCTGCGCTTCGCCATCGTGGCGCTGATCCTGGTTCCCTTCGTCAAGGTGCCCTGGCCCCATCTGCGCCAGCTGTTCCTATATTCGGTGGTGATGGGCGGGATCCACTTCCCTCTGGTGTTCAGCGGGGTGAAGGGGGTGGATGCCAGTGTGGCCAGTATCGCCATCCAGCTTCAGGTTCCCTTCGCCTCCGTCCTGGCCATGCTGTTCTTCAAGGACAAGCTGGGTTGGCGCCGGGCCACGGGCATGGGGGTGGCCTTCCTGGGTGTGGCGGTGATCGCCGGGGTGCCGGACGGGCGGACCAGCCTGCCCCATCTGCTGATGGTGATCGCCGCGGCCATCGCGTTTGCCTTTTCCAACATCCAGCTGAAATGGATGGGCGGCGATGTGGATTGGAAGACTTTGAACGCCTATATGGCGCTGTTTTCCATCCCCCAGCTGGTGATCCTGTCCCTGATCTTCGAAACGGACCAGATCGCCCAGATCCAGGCGATCGACGGGCTGGGCTTGGCCTGCCTGGCCTATCTGTCCCTGGCGGCGACGATCCTGGCCTATGCCTTCTGGTATCCGCTGGTGAAGAAGTTCGATGTGAACCAGACCATGCCCTTCCTGATGCTGGTGCCGATCTTCGGCGTCAGCGGCGGGGTCCTGGCCTTGGGCGAGCCGCTGACCTGGCAGTTGATCGTCGGCGGGCTGCTGACCATCGGCGGCGTGGGTGTCATCATGGTGCGGCGGCCCCGGCTGGTGCCCGGCCGCAGCACGACGTGAGGACGGGCCCATGCCCCCGCTGCATCTTGTGGAGACACCCAGCCCCAACCACGGCCCCCGCGCCCCGGGCAAGCCTGTGGACATGCTGATCCTGCATTATACCGGCATGCGCAGCGGCACGGCCGCCCTGGAGCGGCTGTGCGATCCGGAGGCGCAGGTGAGCGCCCATTACCTGATCGAGGAGGACGGCACCGTGCACCGGATGGTGCATGAGCGGCGGCGGGCCTGGCATGCCGGTGTCTCCCTCTGGCGGGGGGAGAAGGATATCAACAGCCGGTCCATCGGGATCGAGCTGGTCAATCCCGGCCATGAATTCGGCTACCGCCCCTTCCCCGCCGCCCAGATGGCGGCCTTGACCGAGCTGTGCCGGGGCATCGTGGAGCATTACGCCATCCCGCCCCTGCATGTGCTGGCCCATTCCGACGTGGTGCCGGACCGCAAGATCGATCCGGGGGAGTTGTTCGACTGGCAGG
>JBJOKR010000307.1:0-3300 GCA_046045995.1 Pseudomonadota bacterium
GACAGGTCCCCGCCCAGCGTGGCGTTGGCGACGTATTCGAACTCCTGGCTGAACACGCTTTCCAGCCACAGGTTCAGGGCCGCCCGGTGGCCGCCGCTGTCCAGCTGGTCGAACCCCAGAAGGGTCAGCCGGTCCAGGGCCAGCCCCATGCGGCGGAACAGGGGGCGGTTGCGGCGCAGGTCCACGTCCGCGCCGATCACCTCCCGGCGCAGGCGGTCCATGTCCACCGCGTGCTCGATGAAGGCGATGCGCGGTGTCGTCCCCGGATGCAGGACCACGGCCCGCTCCCCCCGCGCCATCTGCCTGACCAGGGGGCCCACGCCCAGGCGGCGGCGGGCATCCTCCAGCCGTTCCAGATGGTCCAGGGTCAGCGTGCGCGACGGCAGCCGACCATCCGCACGCCCGTCCAGGATCGCCTGATGCCGCTCCGCCACGGCCAGGATGGCGGCCGCATCGTCCGCCATCGGATGGGGCTGCACCGCGCGGGACAGGTCGATGCTGCCGAATCCGCCGGCCATGTGCCGGTTCAGGGTGCGCAGCACGGCGGCGCGCACATCGGTCACGCCGTCGGACCCGGTGGCCGGCCCCGCTCCCGCCACCGCCCTGGGGCCCGCCCTGGTGTCCGCCCTGGGGCCCGACAGCAGCACATACTCCCCGGGGGCAAGGGCGATGATGGTCAGGTCGCGGTCGGCCGCCACCCCCATCAGGTTGTTCTCCAGCGTCGGCTCGAACCCTTCCGGCGGTTCGATTCCCTGGGCCGACAGGCTGACAACGATGACCAGGTCCACCGGCGGTCGCGCCGGGGCGGAAAGATGATCACGAAGTGAGACGATGCCGTGCACGACCGACCCGATGTTCGACTGGGGGAAGCAGGAAATCCATATACGTGGAAATGCCGGGCGCTGTCGCCTGCCACCTTTGGCCAAGGCGGCGGCCCGGAGAGGGGCGGCCAAGGGAGGCAGCCAGGGAGGCAGCCAGGGAGGCAGGCAGGGAGGCAGGCAGAGGGGTGGGGCGGGGGGAGGATCTCACCCCGCCGCCAGCCAGTCCTCGATCAGCCGGCGGGAGATGCTGAGCCGGGGCGGCAGGCGGAAATCATCCCCGCCCTTGCGCCCGCGCAGCCAGGACCGGTCGAACCAGCGCGCATCCTCCAGTTCGTCCTGGCCGGTATCGATATCGAAGGTCACCGCCCGCGCCGTGAACCCCAGCATGAGGGAGGAGGGGAAGGGCCAGGGCTGGCTGGAATGGTAGACCACATCGGTCACCGTCACCCCCGCCTCCTCCAGGCATTCGCGGCGCACCGCATCCTCCAGGCTCTCCCCCGCCTCCACGAATCCGGCCATGGTGGAATAGAAACCGGGCGGGAACTGGGGCTGCCGGCCCAACAGGCAACGGTCCTCCCCGTCATGCACCAGCATGATCACGGCCGGGTCGTTGCGGGGGAAATGGCTGGTGGCGCAGTCGGGGTTGGTGCAGCGGCGGACATGGCCCGCCTCCTCCACCCGGGTCGGGCTGCCGCAGACACCGCAGAACCGGTGCTTGGCGTGCCAGCCCAGAAGCCCACGGGCATAGGCCAGGATGTGCCCCGCCTCCGCCGGGATGGCGGTGGCCAGGGCCCGCAGCTCGACAAAGCTGCCCAGCGTCGCCAGCAGGTCATGGGCTTCCGGTTGGTCGACGGCGGACAGGTCCACCGCGAACCAGGCCACATCCCGGTTGTCGCCTCCCTGGCCGTGCTCCCCCCGGCCCAGCCCCAGGAACACGGGATCATGGCCGCACAGATCCCGCCACCAGGGATCGCCCGGCGATAGCCAGACGGGCACCGGCATCTCCGGCGGGCCCGCCATCAGGTAACGGCCCCGCCAATAGGGGACGATCCGGGTCTCCGGCAGGGCAAGCCGCTCGGCCAGCCAGTCGGGCTGCTTGCGCCGCAGGGCGGCCCGGTCCAGCCAGCCCCCGGCATAGAAATTCACGATTGTCATTTGGCCCCGCCTGTCATGGCGGGAGGGAGCCTGCCACGGCGATGGCCCCTGCGCCAGGGGCAGGAACGCCTGCGATCATCCGCAGATCTGCGTGTACAGTAACTTGTTGACTATCGATCTGAAGATGCATATGGATGATAGCCAGATGGGGCGGGAACCCGCGGAAGGCCGGGGAACGGCCCTCCCGCAGGCCCTCCGGCCAGCCCTTTCAGACAGCCCCGCCGCCAGGGAGACAGGGTCCATGACCGCGCAGATTCTCACCCTTGATGACACCGGCCTTTCCGCCTTCACCCCCGGCGGGTCCAAGGTGCCGCTGACCGGTGTGGATGATACCGGGGCCTGGTATGCCGTGACCGGACGGCTTTCCAGCGATGGGGTGGATGATGTGGTGCTGGTGCGGGCCGATGGATCCTTTGCCTGGTATGATCTGAAGCCCGGTAGGCAGGCGCCGGTGGAACACCGGATCGACTTCGCCACCACCGCCATTACCTTTGGTGTCGGTCCGGTCGCCGTGGCGGACGCCGATGGGGACGGCGGCAACGACATCATCTTCGTCGCCTATACCCTGTGGGCGGGGGAGCCCATCGACAGCGGCGCGGGGGATGGCTTGGGGGCCGGGTGGGAGACCGAAACGCGCCTGGCCCTGGACCCCGTCGACGGGCCGACCGCCGGCGACTTGGCCATGGGCGATGTGGTGGGGGAGGTGATCCGCTGCTTCACCCCCGCCGTCGCCGAGTATTTCGCCGTGGATCCGCAAACCGGGGAGATCATTCCGGTGTGGAGCGCCCGGGACCCCGACGTGCAGTTGATCGCCTTCGCCGATCTGGACGCCCATGCCGGGGTGGATGTCCTGTACCAGGACCTGCGCTCGGGCGAGCTGTTCCTCAAGAACGCCGCTTCCGACCGCCAGTTCGTCACCGCCATCACCGCCGATCCGGCCGTCAGCGTCGCCGCGGTGGACAACTTCCACGGCTCGGCCTCCCAGGATGAGATCCTGTTCTACAATGCCGAAAGCCGGGAGTTCAGCGTCTGGGTCCGCGGGCCCATCGACCCGACGGCCCTGACCATCGGCGTGGATTACTTCCAGACCCTGTTCCGGATGGACCGCGGCTGGGATTTCGCCGGTACCGGCGACCTGGATGGGGACGGGCTGGCCGATGTGATCATCGCCAATCTGGGTGACTTCGCCGCCCACCAGTCGGGGTGGGAGGTGCCGGTGGCCTATTTCAGCTCCGCCCGCCAGGAATTGGTGGAAATCGGCACCATCGATCCCTTCACCATCGTCGGTACCGGAACCTTCACGGGCTGAACCGCCGGTCCCTCA
>JBJOKR010000308.1:0-3298 GCA_046045995.1 Pseudomonadota bacterium
GGCAGTAGCTTGCGCGGCAATCGGGCACACCCCGTCGGGCCAGGGTCGCCGGACCCGCAGGCCCCGCCGGCCCCCCTCGCGCAGCCACAGACAACGGACAGGTCCGCGGCATGAGATCCGCCGTCATCGTCTTCCCGGGATCGAACTGTGACCGCGACATCGCGGTGGCGTTCGAAAAGGCCTCCGGGGCCAAGCCCCATATCGCCTTCCACAAGGACACCGACCTGCCCGATGTGGACATCATCGGCGTGCCAGGCGGCTTTTCCTACGGCGATTACCTGCGCTGCGGGGCCATGGCCGCCCATTCGCCGATCATGCGGGTGGTGAAGGAGCGGGCCGCCAAGGGCGTGCGCGTGATCGGCGTGTGCAACGGTTTCCAGATCCTGACGGAAGCGGGGCTGCTGCCCGGCGCCCTGATCCGGAACCGCACCCTGAAATACATCTGCAAGACCGTGGACCTGCGGGTGGAGCGGACGGATACCGCCTTCGCCGCCAAGTATGCGGAGGGCGAGGCCATCCGCCTTCCCGTCGGCCATGGCGAAGGCAATTACGTCGCCGATGCGCAGACGCTGGACCGGCTGGAGGGTGAGGGGCTGGTGGCCTTCCGCTATGTCTCCCCTGGCGGCGCCGTGGATGCGGAGGGCAACCCCAACGGGGCCAGCCGCAACATCGCCGGCATCTATAATGAGACCCGCACCGTCCTGGGGATGATGCCCCATCCCGAACGCGCCTTCGAACCGCTGCACGGCAACACCGACGGCCGCGCCCTGTTTGACAGCCTGGTGGAGAGCCTGTCGTGAGCCAGACCGTGACCCTCCCGAAGGAGCCCGAGGTTAGCGCCGCCCTTGCCCTGGAACATGGGATCAAGGCGGATGAATATGCCCGCCTGCTGGAGATCCTGGGCCGGGTGCCGACCTTCACGGAGCTGGGCATCTACTCCGTCATGTGGTCGGAGCACTGCTCCTACAAATCCTCCAAGGTCTGGCTGCGCAAGTTCCCGACGCAGGCGCCGTGGGTTGTCTGCGGGCCGGGTGAGAATGCGGGCGTCATCGATATCGGCGACGGGCTGACCGCCATCTTCAAGATGGAGAGCCACAACCACCCGAGCTATATCGAGCCGTTCCAGGGGGCGGCCACCGGTGTAGGCGGCATCCTGCGCGATGTCTTCACCATGGGCGCGCGCCCCATCGCCAACCTGAACGCACTGCGCTTCGGCGACCCGTCGCATCCGAAAACCCGCCAGCTTGTGGCCGGAGTCGTTGCCGGCATCGGCCATTACGGCAACTGCGTGGGCGTGCCGACCGTGGGCGGAGAGACGAATTTCCACAAGGCCTACAACGGCAACTGCCTGGTCAACGCCATGACCGTGGGCATCGCGCCCAAGGACAAGATCTTCTATTCCAAGGCCGCCGGCATCGGGAACCCGGTTGTCTATGTGGGGTCGAAGACGGGCCGGGACGGCATCCATGGCGCCACCATGTCCTCGGCCGAGTTCAGCGAGGATACGGAGGAGAAGCGCCCCACGGTGCAGGTGGGCGACCCCTTCACCGAGAAGCTGCTGATCGAGGCCTGCCTGGAGCTGATGGCGACCGATGCCATCCAGTCCATCCAGGACATGGGTGCGGCCGGCCTCACCTCCTCCTCCGTGGAGATGGCGGGCAAGGGCGGGCTCGGCATCGAGCTGACCCTGGACGATGTGCCCCAGCGTGAAACGGGCATGAGCGCTTACGAGATCATGCTGTCGGAAAGCCAGGAGCGCATGCTCATGATCCTGAAGCCGGGATCGGAGGAGCAGGCGCGCAAGATCTTCGAGAAGTGGGAACTGGACTTCGCCATCATCGGCCACCTGACCGATACGGGCCGCTTCGTCATCAAGATGCATGGCCACACCTGGTGCGACCTGGAACTGGCCCCGCTGTTCGATGCGGCCCCGCTCTATACCCGCCCGGTCGAGGATACGCCGAAGCCCGCCCCGCTCGCGGCGGATGATCCCGTCTATGCCGGCTCGATGGTGCTGAGCCCGACGGACGAGCTGACCAAGCTCCTCTCTTGCCCCGATCTCGCCTCCAAGCGCTGGATCTGGGAGCAGTATGACAGCCAGGTGGGTGCGGATACCAAGTTCATGTCCGGCCAGGCGGATGCGGCCGTGGTCCGTGTCCACGGCACGCGCAAGGCGCTGGCCATGACGTCCGATGTGACCCCCCGCTACTGTTATGCCGACCCGTATGAGGGGGGCAAGCAGGCGGTGGCGGAGGCCTGGCGCAACTTGGTCGCCACCGGCGCCCGGCCGCTGGCCATCACCGACAACATGAATTTCGGCAATCCGGAAAAGCCGCGCATCATGGGCCAGTTCGCGGCTTGCGTGGAAGGCATGGCGGAAGCCTGCCGGGCGCTGGACTTCCCCGTCGTCTCCGGCAACGTCTCGCTCTACAACGAAACGAACGGGGAGGCGATCCTGCCGACCCCGACCGTGGGCGGCGTGGGTCTGCTCCAGGATGCGGAGACGGCGGTGGGCCTGGGCTTCGCCGCCGACGGTGAGCCTATCCTGCTGATCGGCCAGAACCTGACCCCCGATAGCCGCGGCCATCTGGGCCAGAGCCTGTACCTGCGGGAGATCCACGGGCGGGAGGATGGGCCGCCGCCGCCGGTGGACCTGGCGACGGAGCGCCGCCATGGCGAGTTCGTCCTGTCCCTGATCACGGAAGGCTTGGTCACCGCCAGCCATGACGTGTCCGACGGCGGCTGCATGATCGCCCTGACGGAGATGGCGATGGCGTCCGGCATCGGCGCCCGGATCACCGGCTTCGACGGGATGCATGCCTCCACCCTGTATGGGGAGGATCAGGGCCGCTATATCATCACCCTGCGCCCGGACGACCTGGACGGGGTGCTGGCCCGGGCCGCGACGGCCGGTATCCCGGTCACCCTCCTGGGGCAGACCGGCGGTACCGCCCTGTCCGGCCGCGAAGGTCCGTTCATCACGGTGGACGCGATGCGGGCGATCAGTGAAGAATGGTTGCCGTCTTACATGGCCGGCGGTCAGTAAGCGGTAGCAGCAGCAGTCAAGGAGCGGCAGCGATGGCAATGGAAGCGGCTGAGATCGAACGCCTGATCCGGGAAGGCATCCCCGATGCCACCGTCCGGATCGACGATCTGCGCGGTGACGGCGACCACTACGCGGCCCATGTGGAATCCCCCGCCTTCATCGGCAAGACCCGGGTGCAGCAGCACCAGATGGTTTATGCCGCCCTGAAGGGCCGGATGGGCAATGAACTGCACGCCCTGGCGCTCACGACGG
>JBJOKR010000309.1:0-3291 GCA_046045995.1 Pseudomonadota bacterium
CGCGGCGCAGCGAACCCGGAGGATCCCTGTAGGCCCCGTCATTCTGCATCACAGCCCGATGCAGGGTCTCAACCAAGCTCCGGACGAAGATGCCGACCCCTTTGGACGTCGCCTCTGGTACGAGCGTCTCCAGAACGGCCGCATAGTCCCGCACCTGGACGGTGGCCCTGCTAGCCTCGCCGGCGTCTTCCTCGGCTGCCAGTAGATCATCCAACGTGCTCTGGGTTCCTTCGATCGCTGAACTGCTGACGGCTTCCCGCCGCATCAGAATCCGGCTCGAGACCCAAGGGTCGGGTAGATCATGGGCCCAGGCCTCGGCACGTCCCAACGCTTACGTGGCCTGAAACAGCGCCCTCCGGGCCTCCGTTATCGGAACCCCGCTTTCGGGAGGGGCCGCGGGCACAACACCGTAATGGCTGTCATAGGGCGGGGGATAGCGTACGAGACACTGCCGCACCTCCGGGCTCAAATCGCTGCGACGCATGGCGAATCCTTTGATGAACCCAGCCGGGCAGGGATGGTGATATAGGAATCAACGATAACCTTTAACATGATAGGTTGGCGATATTCATATCAAAGGATCTGGGCCTGCGGGTGGGGTGCCTATATCCCGGCGACGACGGGATGGTATGGTGCCGAAGCGGGTGCGGACATTGTAGCGCTGGGCGGCCGCGACGGTCTGCCATACTCCATGCCAGGGTACTGCCAGCATCATAAGCGGCCACGAGGATTGCCTGGACCGCGCCGTCCTCCCATAAGCCACAGGCGCCGGGATTGACCGTCGATCTGGGGCGCAAGCAGTTGTTCATGGTCACCGGCAGCGTCGAATGATGGGCGCTGTTCAACAGCGATGGTCGCCGCGCGGAGCCCACCTCATGCTCAAGGTCCGGACGGCGGCCATGAACGGCACGATCAGCGCGGACATCCAATCCGCCGACGGACCGGGAACGAACTTGACGAACTTATCGGGGTGTTCCAGATTTCCGAACGAAGGGGAACGCCATGGCCAATGCCAAGATCGATAGCCGTCCTGCGGCGGTTCGGGGAGATACGCCTCGCCCAAATGTCTGGGCCACTGTCTTCTCCGGTACGCGGGGGGGAAAAACGGACAAAGGGTCGGCGCGGTTCACGGTGACAGCCACCGGTCCGACAGCGACGGTTCTGGCGCAGGATCCCTCCCGGATCGGCCCGCTGCTGCAGGGTTTCGGTGAAGCCGTTGCTCGGAGCCAGGCGACTGGCCAGGCCGTTCGGCTTCAGGTCGATGTCGCCCCCGATGGCACGGCGACGGTCAGCCACGTCAATCCGGCGACCGCATCGGCGTCATTTCCCGTGGAGACGGTCGCGGATCCCGATCCGGCGTTGCAGGCAGCCCTTGCCGCCGCGCGGGCCCGGGGCAGGGTGCGGGCAGGGGAGATTTTGGCCGGCGCGGACATGGTGAATGCCGAGGAATTGGCCAAGCTTCTCGGCACGACCCGGGTGACGGTCAACGCCAAGCGTCGGAACGGCCAGGTTCTCGGGCTGGAGGGTGCCAGGCGGGGGTTTCGCTTCCCGGTCTGGCAGATCAATGCGGACGGCAAGCCTTACGCAGCATTGCCGACGCTATTGAAGCATCTGGGAGCCCCTTGGGCCGTTTACCGCTTCCTGATCCAGCCGCATGGGGCGCTTGACGGTCTCACCGGGCGCCGGGCCTTGGAGGAAGGCCGGGAAGAAGAGGTTGTAGCCGCCGCCGCTGGAATGGCGCGGGGGGATTTCTCTTAAGTGAGCGACGTCCGTCCTGCCACTAGCTTTTTCACGGTATCCCTCCCTCTGTACAGAGTGAATTCCGGCGACCGGTTCGGCCGGATCTATGCCGCCCATTACACCGACCCATTGGGATTCGGCAAGACGCGCAGCCGGTTCAGCGACCCGCGACGCCGGATCGACCGTCATCGCTTCGGTGTGCTTTATCTCGGCCAAACCCTGACGGTCTGCTTCCTTGAAGCGGTCCTGCGGGATCAGAGGGACGGGATCATCGGTCCCCTGGTGATGGCAGAGAGCGAACTGACGGGACGGCTCTATGCGGAGGTCGCTGCGGTTCAACCCCTTGATCTTGTCGACCTGCGCGGCGATGCCGCCGTTGCGCTGGGTATCCCGTCCGATGCTGTTCGTGGTCGCTCCCACACGCTGGGGCGGGCATGGTCCGCTGCGTTTCACGATCATCCGCAGGCACCGGACGGGATCATTTATCCGTCACGTCTGAACGGCGAGGTCAACCTCGCCGTCTATGATCGGGCAGTTTCCAAGCTGGTGCCGGTCAGGCTGCGGCGCCTGATCGATGTTCCCGACATGGCACCGATCCTGGATCGGTTTCAGGTGGGGTTGATGGGGCCGACCTGACGGGCACTTCGAGGGTCAGCGTTGTCCCACGGCATCGACAATGCTCATGCATCCAAGGTCTATCGCGAGTGCAAGGGTCCAGGCCGCGTGCGAAGAGTAGCGCTCGATCAACAGACTGCCGGTAGCCAAATCGTTTTCGATGAACATTCTGCGCGTCGGATCTGCTGACCGACTTCTGGGAGGCGGTGGACACCATTCTGAAGGAAAAGGGGATACTCCCATGACCGAACGTGTCGTCAAGGTGGGCATTGCCAGTTACGAAGACCAGAAGGCGCGGTTCATGGCCATTGCCCGCGGGGACCACAAGCCGCAGCCGGATGAGCCGAAGATCTGGTTTTCGTCGATCGAGAGCCTGGCCCAGGTGCTGTCGGAGAAGAACCGCCTGCTGCTGGAGATCATCGCCGCGGCGAAGCCGGCGTCGATCGGTGAGTTGGAGCCTTTGACCGGCCGGAAGGGACCCAACCTGTCGCGGACCTTGAAGACCCTGGCCCGTTTCGGGCTGGTGGATCTGCACAGGCGGGGCAGGGCCCAGGTTCCCGAGGCCCGGTAGGACCGGGTGATGGTCGATCTCCCGCTTCTGGCGGGGCGCCGCGGCAAGGCAGTGGCGCCGGTTCCCGCCGGCGTGGAACACGGGGCGGGGAGGGGTATGCCGTGAGGTCTTCGCCCCTGGCCGGGCCCGGCGGGTTTCCGATGACGCAAAGGAATTTCCCATGTTTTCGGCTGGGCTCCCGATCGGAATTGTTCCGGGGCCACGACGGGCGAAGGCCAAGTGAACAAGCAATTTCCTAGACGCTCACAGCGATCCCGGGTTGGGGCCGCTGACTTACGATAAGATCCGCTTATCGACAGCAATGGACAAAGGGCCGGAAAACCGTCAGACTCCGGCCGCGGGCAAGGCCTGGAACAGGGCCTGGA
>JBJOKR010000310.1:0-3291 GCA_046045995.1 Pseudomonadota bacterium
TCGCGGACGCGGATCCCGGGCTGGTCCTGCCCGGCTCCGCGCCCGCCGCGGCGGACTGGCCGTTCCCGGACGCCTGGCCGCACCAGCGCAGCGGCCGCGGCTGGGCCCTGGCCCCGGCCCGGGTCTCCGGCGGCATCCCCGGCAGCGGCCCCGCCCCGGCCGCGGCGGCGGACGGCCCCGGCCGGCTGCGGCTGGAGCGGCGCGACGGGGACTTCCGCCTCGCCTGCGCCGACGGCGACGCGTGGTGGTGGCGGCGGCGCTGGAACGGCCCGGACGAGCGCCTGGCCCCCGCCACCGCGGTGTGGACCTGGGGCGGGGTGGCCTGGGTCGCCGCCGGCGACCACCGCCTGTGGGCCTTCGACCGCGCCACCGGCGAGGCCCTGGGCGAGACCGAGCCCGCCCCCGGCGACCGCCCCGAGGACGCCGCCTGGACCCCCGCCGGCATCGCCATCCCCGGCGCCGACGCCCTCGGCCCGCGCCTGCGCTTCGCCGGCGGCGCCGTGCTCCGCTTCGACCGCGCCCTGCGCTGGATCGCCCCCGGCGGCAGCGGCGCCCTGGCGGCCGACGACGCCGGCACCCTGTGGCTGGCGACCCCGGACGGCGCCCGCCGCCTGCCCGATCCCGCCGGCCTGGCCGACGGCCCACGCCCCGAAGCCCATCCCGGCGGCCTGGTCCGCGGCGACCGCGGCTGGCGCTTCTGAGCCGGATAACGCACCCGTTTTTCGTAAACACCGCAGTCGGTCCGGGGGAGCGGCGGAGCGGAGGTTCGCATGCTGGATGCATGTGAAGAGGGCTACCTCGAATCTGAAGCCGCTCCCCCGCGGGGTGAAGGATGTCCGTCCGTCACGACGATACCTGGGCCACATGGAACACAGCACCTCCGCCCCCGCACCGACTGCGTTTTCTTGCCTTATATATGGCCCCGAACGCACCACGGTCAGGTAGCATGTTCCCTGCCGCTCAGTCGGCCGTCCGGCAGGATCCGAAGCCTGGGCCACAAGGCCATGCCGCACATCTCAGCGCGCTGCGGCCCTGGCCCTGGCTGCCACGGGTTCCGGGGGATGGGTGGCCAGGAACTGGGTGACCGCTGCCTTGCGCATCGGTCCGGGGGTGCCCCCGGTCCAGGGCAGGCCTCGGCCATCCCGGGCCGTCCAGGTGGCGGTGATCGGGTCGAAGTCCCCATCCCGGCCCAGGACCGGACGCACCACCGGAGTTCCGCCCAGGGCGGCGTCGGCGTTGTCCAGGGTCCCGACCACGGTGGCGGACACCGTCGCCTCCGACGCTCCGGCGGCGGCCCCGAGGGGGATGCGCCACAGGATCCACCGCCGCACGCCCGCGCCGTCCCGGGCCATGGGATGGAAGCGCATCTTCCCCTGGTTCAGCTTGAAACGGTTGCGATCCACCGTCGCGGTGGGCGTGGCTTCATCGATCATGGTCCATGACCACGGAGGCGGTTCCGAGCTGCCCCCGGTCCAGGCCAGCGTGGGGCGGGGCTTGTCCCCGCCCAGGCTGATGGCGGTACCCGCCTCGGCCGGAGCCTGGATGGCGAGGGCGAGGTGCTCCCCGGCGAGCAGGTTGCCCGGCACCCGGATCTGGAGACGGCCTTTGTCGAGCGTGGTCGGCAAGGGCTCGCCCAGGTCCGGCCGGCCCTCGCCGGTGGTGGACAGGATGCGGTCCAGGTCGGCCTCGGCGGCCTGGACCATCTCCCAGCGGGCCAGGGCGGCGGGGTCCGCCGGGGCCGGGAGCAGCTTTGCCAGACCCGGTTCGATCCAGGCTGCGATGATGGGATGCCCCCACTCCCTGGGTATCCAGCCGATGCTTCCGAGGATGCGTCCGGGCTTGCCGTTGTCCTCGTCGGCCAGGGCCCAGGCGTGCAGGTCGAGCATCGCTGCGCCCTCGGCGGCTGCCGCCTCGCGCACCGCCGCGGCGATGGCCGCGGAGCGTGCCTGGCCCCCGGCGAAGCGCTCACGGCTCCATTGGTCGAGGCGGGCATCGACGACCGGCACCGGCGTGACGGCCACGATCGTCGCCCGCGAGGCCATGGGATGGGTCCGGACCGCCCGGATCAGGTTCCGGTAGCGGGTGGCGATGGAGGCCGTTGAAGCCGCCCGGACGGCTTCGGCATCGGTGGTTCCGATCATCAAGGCCACCATATCCGCCCGCGGTACCCGGGACAGGATCCCTGGAACCGCCTGCACCGCACCGTCCAGGTCACGGCTCCCGTTCGCATCGGCAAGGATCCGCCATCCGGGCCGGCGCGATTGGAGCAGGTCGGTCCAGGCAGGTCCGGATCCAAACGGGGCGGTGCCGTTCTCGCCGATGACCACCAAGACCGGCCTGGGATCCGGATCCGCCCCCGCCAGGGATCCGGCCAGGCAGACCAGCAGGATGGCGAGCGGTCGCAGGAAGTCAGAGCCCATGCGCTGGAACGGATCCGGGGGCGTTCGTGACCTGTCCGCGGTGGTCGGACCGCAGACCGGGTGAGGCGGACCGGCGCAGGTGGTGGGCGTCGGTGATCCGCGGATCCGGTGCGTGGTCACAAGGCACCATCCGTCGACGAAGCCCGACCCTGGGAAGCCTTTGATCTCTCGCCTTTCACATCGCAGTCGGTGCGGGGGAGCGTGGGAGCGCATGCAGCAAACATGTACAAGGGGATGCCTCGAACCGAAGCCGCCCACCCGCGGGGTGAAGGATGCCCGTCCGTCACGACGATACCTGAGCCACATGGAACACAGGCCCTCCGCTCCCCGCACCGACTGCTGATTTTGAGTGTAAAAGGTCAGGGCGTGATGATGGTCGCCGGGAGCGCCCCAGGTTCCTGGCCAAGCGCCTCGCCCACGCACGACCTGCGCCGGCGATGGCAGGCCCCCGGGCACGCCGGGCCTATACCCCCCCTGCGCGGACGGCATGGGTGCCGGGGCCTGTGGCCTGCATGCTTCCCCGCAGCCGCACCCGAGGATCATCCGCATCATGACCGACGCCGCCAAGCCCAAGCCGCACCCGAACGACCTGCTCAAGCAGAAGATGGCCACCGCGACCCTGGTGCGGAAGGAGATCTTCGCCGGCGGGCGGCTCGGCACCTTCGTGATCCGCCCGGACAGCGGCAACCGCTGGTGGTACCAGGCGGGCCAGTACACGACCCTGGGCCTGGACACCCCCTACGGCTTCGTGCCCCGGGCCTACTCCATCGCCGGCAGCCCCCTCGACGGCGACCTGGAATTCTACATCGCCCTGGTCGAGGGCGGCCAGCTCACCCCGACCATCTTCGCCCAGGAGCCCGGGGCCCAGTTC
>JBJOKR010000311.1:0-3273 GCA_046045995.1 Pseudomonadota bacterium
TTCATCCTATGCCCCGGACCCCCGATCCGACGGCAGAGGAAAGCCCCATGGACCGACTTTCGCGTTCACGATATGTTCAAATCCGTCCCCCTGTCCACCACCCCGGCACCACCCCCTTCACCAGTGCGGAGGAGGCGTGGTTCTGGTTCGTCCAGGCCCAGGACGCCCTGTTGCAAGGCGCGCGGATCCGCGCGGGCCAGGCCCTGCTGCCCCGTCCCTGCGAACCGGTGGACGTGGCCCGCACCGTGGACCGGCTGTACCGCCAGCGCCGCCTGTTCCGCGAGCACCTGACCGTTCTGGTGCATTACGGCCGCCGCCTGATGGCCCCGGACCCCGAGCGCCGGACGGAGGCGCGGGCCAGTGGGTTGTGGCGGGAGGCGTTGGAGCGGATCGAGCCCGCCCTTCGCGGCAAGGGGATCGTGGCATGACCGCCGTCGATCCCGTCCTGCCCCCCCTGGCCCCGGCCCGGGGAGGCGATCGGGCCCAGGCGGTCGCCCCGGCGGTCCCCATGGCCCTGGTCGTCTTCTGCGACGGGGTGGAACTGGCCTGGCTGCGGCTGCTGAAGCCGGGGTTCCGCCATGTCTTCGTCGCTCTGCGCGACGGGCCCCACTGGGTCACGCTGGACCCCCTGTCCCCGCATATGGAGGTGGTGGTGCAGGACCTGCCGCCCGGTTTCGACCTGGCCGGCTGGTTCCGCGACCGCGGCCTGACGGTGGTGGAAACCGTGCCCGACCGCAGCCGCCGCACCCCCGCCCCCTGGGCCCCCTTCACCTGTGTGGAGGCGGTGAAGCGGGTGCTGGGCCTGCACGCGCCCTTCATCCTGACGCCCTGGCAACTGTACCGGCGCCTGACCGTGGCGGACCGGGCCGCGGTCCCCGCCCCGACCTGCACGCCGGCTGGCACCGTGGCCGCCGCCCCCGCCACCGCCGCCCCCGCCACCGCCTGTCCCGCCCGGACCTGACGCCCCCTTTCCGGAGATACCGACCCCATGGCCAAGATCATCTCCCCGCCCAAGCCGCGGGCGGTTGCCCTGCCCCCACCACCGCCGCCGCCACCCCCGTCCCCCGCCCTGGCACCGGGGCCGGACCCGGTGCTTCCCCCCGCCGGACCGGCGGCCGATGCCCCGTCGGTGGATGCCGCGGTCAGTGCCGCCGCCGGGACCAGCCTGCTGCGCCGAACCCTGGGCCGGGCCGGAACGGTTCTGACCGGCTGGCGTGGCATCCTGGCGCCGGGCAGCCTTGCCCCGCGGCGCAAGACCCTGATGGGGGGCTGATGCCATGGATGCGATCCAGACGGCCCTTGCTTCCGGCCACGCCCCCTTGCCCCCGATCGACGACCGGGCGGAGGCGGAGGCGATCCTGACCCGCTACGGCGATGCGCTGGCCCGGCGCCAGCCCTGGGAATCCCTGTGGCGGGACTGCTATGCCCATGTCCTGCCCCAGAGCGGGCTGTTCGCCGGGGGGGTGGCGGGTACCCGCCGGGGCGATACCCTGTTCGACGCCACCGCCGCCGATGCCGCCGACCAGTTGGCAGCCAGCCTGCTGGCCCATCTTACCCCGCCCTGGTCGCGCTGGGCCGGGCTTGCCCCCGGTCCCGACCTGGACGGGGAGGAACGGGCCGCCATCGCCCCCCTGCTGGAACAGGCGGGTGCCGCCCTTCAGGCCCAGATCGACCGGTCCAATTTCGCGGTGGAGGCGCACCAGGCCTTCCTGGACGTGGTGACCGGCGGCACCGCCTGCCTGCTGGTGGAGGAGGCACAACCCGGCGGGCCCAGCGCCCTGCGCTTCACCGCCATCCCCCTGTCCGAACTGGTGCTGGAGGATGGTGGGGAGGGGCGGCTGGACACGGTGTTCCGCCGCATCGCCCTGACCGGGGGGGAAATCGCCCGGCGATTCGGCCGGGGCCTGCTGCCCCCCACCCTGGCCGCCCAGGCCGATGCCGATCCCCAGGCCCGGTTCGGGCTGGTGGAAGCGGTGATGCCGCTGGACACCATCCGCGGCGGCGGGCGCCGCTGGGCCGTGGTGCTGGAGGGGGAGGCGCCGACCCTGCTGGCGGAGGGGCGCTTCGCCGACAGCCCCTTCATCGCCTTCCGGTGGATGAAGGCGCCGGGGGAAACCTATGGCCGGTCACCGGTGATGAAGGCCCTGCCCGATATCCGCACCGCCAACAAGGTGGTGGAACTGGTGCTGAAGAATGCCAGCATCGCCGTCACCGGCATCTGGCAGGCCGATGACGACGGGGTGCTGAACCCCGCCGCCATCCGCCTTGTCCCCGGCACCATCATCCCCAAGGCGGTGGGCAGCGCCGGTCTGACCCCGCTGGCCAGCCCCGGCCGGTTCGACGTGTCGCAGCTGGTGCTGGACGATCTGCGCGCCCGCATCCGCCATGCCCTGCTGGCCGACCGGCTGGGCCCCGTGGACGGGCCGCGCATGACCGCGACGGAGGTTCTGGAACGGTCGGCGGAGATGGCCCGGGTGCTGGGCGCCACCTATGGCCGGCTGCAGGCGGAACTGCTGGTGCCGCTGGTGCGCCGGTGCCTGTCCATCCTGCGCCGCCGGGGGGAGGTGCCGGACATCGTCGCCGACGGGCGGCTGGTGGTGGTGCAGATCCTGTCCCCCCTGGCCCGGGCCCAGGCCAAGCGCGACGGGGAGGCGACCCTGCGCTGGCTGGAAAGCATCAGCGCCCTGGGGCCCGAGGCCCTGGCCGCCGTGGACCTGGGGGCGGCCGCCCGGCTGCTGGCCGATGCTGCGGGCGTGCCCCCGGCCCTGCTGCGGCCCCTGCCGACGGCACTGCCCGCCGGGACCAAGGGCGTGGCAGCGGAACCGGGGGCGCTGCCCACCGGGCCGGGGATGGTGCCTGCAACGACCGGGCGGGAGGAGGGCGACGATGCCTGATCCCGCCACCGCACCCGCCTGGCCCTGGGGGGCGGGGGACCCGCTGCCCCAGACCAACGCCGGTGGAGCCGCCGCTGGGGGAGGCGTTGCCACGTTCCATCCCGGCTCCGCTTTTGCGCCGGATCCCGGCTCCGCCGCCGTCGCCCGGGCGGCCACCCGGATCTTCGCCACGGCGGATGGCGCCCTGCTGCTGGCCCATCTGCGCCGGATCACCCTGAACCGCGCCTTGGGCCCCCAGGCGGGCGACGCCGCCCTGCGCATGCTGGAGGGGCAGCGGGCCCTGGTCCTGATGCTGGAGGGCCTGGCCCGTGCCGATTCCGGCCCCCTGTAACCCCCCTCCCGTAGGTCGCAAGAAGCGCCGCGGATTGCGACACCACCG
>JBJOKR010000312.1:0-3246 GCA_046045995.1 Pseudomonadota bacterium
ATCCGGGGTGACGGCGATGTCGGTGTCGGACATCGGCACGGCATCCGGGGTGACGGCGATGTCGGTGTCGGACATCGGCACGGCATCCGGGGTGACGGCGATGTCGGTGTCGGACATCGGCACGGCATCCGGGGTGACGGCGATGTCGGTGTCGGACATCGGCACGGCGTCCGGGGTGACGGCGATGTCGGTGTCGGACATCGGCGTGGCCGCCGGCTTCGGGCCGGGCGCCTTCTCCCCCCCGCTGGCCATTGCCGCGTACAGCCGGGCACTGCTGCCGGACAGCAGGGCGGCCCGTTCCGCCGCGGTCAGGCCCGTGGCGGCAGCGGCGAAGCCGTGGGGATCACGGGCGAAGGCGGTCTGCGCCTCCGGCTCCAGGGCCAGGCGGGTCAGCACGGCCAGCATCGCCGGGCTGGCTACGGGCGGCCGGTAATGGGGCGACAGGCTATGGTTGACCAGATCCGCCACGGCCGCATTCTCGATCGGCCCATATTCGGACAGGGGTGCAAGGCGGGGGGCATCGGGGCTGACCACCCACTGGGCCCCCATCTTTTCCGCCATCTCGGGATCGGTCTGGCGGATGTCCTTCGGCGGGATGTACAGGGTGCAGGCCGGCGGGACGGAGGCAAGGATGGCGGGATCACGATAGGCGGACAGCTTGCGCCGCAGCAGCGTCGGCGCCACACCCGGCAGGGTGGAGCCGAGATACAGGATGCTGCCGTGGTCGGGGCCATAGGTCTCGATCAGGTGCTCGAACAGCACCGCCCTGCGGTTGTTGCGGAAACCATGGGCGAAGTTGAACATCGCATCGCCGACGGACCCGACCTGAAGCACGATGACATGGCCGGAGGTGACGATCGGCCGGCGGCGCAGAAGCATGTCCGTCGCTTCCACGATCTGGCAGCCATGCTGGGCCGGATCGAAGCGCAGGTCGGCGAACATGGTGTCGAGGGAGGAGACACCGGCCAGCATCTCCGCCGGGTAGCCTTCCTTGGCCGCCACGGCCAGGGCCCGACGGGCCGGATCGACGAAGAAGCCCGGGTGGCCGTAGAAGACGCCGACCACCGCCTTGCCGGCGCGCACATCCCGCAGCATCACCTCGGCCATCTGGATATAGGTGACCCGGCGCTTCTTGTCGTCGCCGTAATACTGGGACAGATCGATGGCATTGACGTTCAGGCTGCGCAGGAAGGCGGCCGTGGCCCCGTCGATCACCTTGTAATAGACCACATCCGCCCCGCGGATATGCCCGATCGCCTCCTGGGTCAGGTGGGCGATCGCCTTGATGCCCGACCCGACAATGGTCAGACGCCCAGTCGTCGTTCCGGTGGCCTTGTCCGCCGCCGGACGGGTCACCATGCCGCCATCCATCATCGTCATCCCCCTATAGTGTATGATCAGTTGCGAAGCCCGAATGGGCTACGCGGATAGTATTAAAGGGGGGCGACGCTTTTGTGAAAGCCCGGAAATAACCCGTCGGGGAATCAGGGTCACATTGGCAGGTTGTTGCTGGATCGACGCCCCGCTGGCGGGGCTGTGCCCTCGCCATGCCTGCCCCGCCATGCCTGCTCCGCCGTGCCTGCGCCGCCGTGGTGGACAAGACGGGCCCGACCCTTCCACCGGGCCGGTCGTCATTCCCGGGAACCCCGATGCCGCCCTATTTCGGGCACAGGGAGGCGGTAGGCTCGCGACTCGTATAAGTTCGACGGATCACGGAGCAGGCCCACGCACATGATCGATGCAGCGCCGACGCAAGGGGGAGCGCCGTCGGGAAGGGTCCGCCCGGGCGGTACTTGCATGGACAGGGGCCGATGCGGCAAAGAGGGGCGGTCCGCACCCGGTCCTGGAGTTCACGGCCATCATGCGCCGCCCGTGTCCCCGCTCGATGTCGCCCCGCCCGTCCCGGTCATCCGCCCTGCTGCCGGCTTTGCTGGCGGTGGGCATGCTGCTGTCGGCCTGCACCACGGCGAAGGCACCGGCGCCGCTTCCCGCCGCTCCGCCGCCCGTCCCCCCGCCGGTGGCGGTGAACGACATCGTGCTGACCCCGGCGGACGAAGCGGCATTGAAGATGGCCATGGACCAGATCCCGAAGGCCGCCCACAACCAGTCGATTCCCTGGACCAACCCGGCGACCGGGCTGACGGGGTCGGTCAAGGTTCTGCGCGATGGTTTCGATGCCCGGAACCGGGCGTGCCGGGAATTCCACGCCGTCGTCAACCGCGACGTGCTGTTCCGGCATTCCACCGGCGTGATGTGCCAGCAGTCGCCCGACCGGTGGGAGATTGTCGACACGAAGACCTATCCGTTGCGCCGCGTGGGCGGCGCCTGAGCGGACCATCGGCGGCGGCGGCCATGCCCGCCGGGGAGATCTGAGCCATGCCGCAGCGTCGCCTTCTCCTGTCCGGTGCGGCCCTGGCCGCCCTTGGCCTTGGCATCGTCATCCTGCGCTGGGCGCCCTGGTCGGATCCGGCGCCGGCGTCCCCGGAAACCCGCGTTCCCGTCACCGCCATCACCCTTTCGGAGCCGGAGGTGCTGCCCGCCCCGACCGGCCCCGTGGCGGTGGAGATCGCGGGCAGTGCCGGGCGCCTTCTACCCGTGGCGGCGGAGGATGCGCGGACCATCACCCCGGCTGGCGTGGCGGAGATCCTGGCCTTCGCCGGGCGTACCGGCACCGATGCGCTGCTTGTCTGGCAGGGCGGGGTGCTTCAGGTCGAACACTATGCCGAGGGGGTTCAGCCCTTCGACCTGATCGACGGGCGGGGCTTGCAGGCGGGGCTGATGGCCCTGCTGGTTGGTCGGGCCGTGCAGCAGGGCTTCATCCTGTCGCTGGACGACAAGATCGGCGGCTGGGTTCCGGAATGGCGGGAGGATGCGCGCGGTGCGATCACCTTCCGCCAATTGATCCAAGGGACCAGCGGCCTGGAGCCCGCGTCGGTTGGAGACGGCGGGGCAGACAACCGGCAGGGGATGGATCCGTCCATTGCCCTGTCCGCCCGACTGGCGGCGGAACCGGGCAGCCGATTCGCCCCCAGCTTGCTGGAGATCCAGGTGCTGGGCCTGGCCATCGCCCGCGCCGTGGGGGAGCCGCTGCCCCAGTACCTGTCCCGAAGCCTGTGGCAGCCGCTCGGCGCCCGCCCGGCGGAGATGACCGTGAGCCCGGACGGCGCGCCGGTCCTGACCTGCTGTGTCCGGGCCACGGCCCGCGACTGGCTGCGCCTGGGCCTCCTGGTGCTGGAGGGGGGAAGT
>JBJOKR010000313.1:0-3193 GCA_046045995.1 Pseudomonadota bacterium
AATCCAATCCAGCACCGCGCCGACCGCGCCACCGAACCGCGCATCCGCCCCCAGGCAATCCCCATTCAGATCAACGCTGGTGAATAGGACGGGCTAAGATTGCCCTAAGCAAGCCGAGCTTCACGTAATCGCCAATGTCACCGGCATATCGATCCTGCATTCGAGTTATACCTACAGTTATAAAGCTTCAGGTGTTATGGGATACATCATTTCCCAGTGCGCAGCCACCCCCTGTTCAAACTGCCACCGGTTCGCCCCTGCGAAGCCCCTTGACAGATACCAGGCAGCAGGGCCATCTACCGCGCAACTGCGAGTAAGTCGCACTTGTTACGCACCGGTGAGGCGGGAGGATCGAGCATGAGCGGTCTTGGCACTTTTGGACGGCGCGGCCTGGCGCGGGGTGCGCTGGGCTTGATGGTCGGCGGCGCGCTGCTGGCCCTGGGGGCCGGTCCGGCGCCCGCGTCCGCGCAGGGGGCGTCAGCGCAGGGGGCGGCGGGGGAAGTGAATATCTATTCCTCCCGCCACTATGATACCGACCAGACGCTGTACAAGGCCTTCGAGGAGAAGACCGGCATCAAGGTCAACCTGATCGAAGGCAAGGATGACGAGCTGATCGAGCGGCTGAAGGCCGAAGGCCGGAACAGCCCGGCCGACGTGGTCATCGCTGTGGATGCGGGCCGCCTGTGGCGCGCGCAGGAGGCTGGCATCCTCCAGCCGGTGGAAAGCGCCTATCTCACCCAGGCGATCCCCGCCAACCTGCGGGAGCCGGCCGGCCACTGGTTCGGCCTGTCCACCCGCGCCCGCGTCATCATCTACAACAAGGACCGGGTCAAGCCCGCAGACCTGTCCAGCTATGAGGATCTGGCCGATCCGAAGTGGAAGGGCCGGCTGCTCACCCGCAGCTCCACCAACATCTACAGTCAGTCCCTGACCGGGTCTGTGCTGGCGGCCCTGGGACCGGACCAGACGGAGACCTGGGCCCGTGGCATCGCCGCCAACCTGGCCCGCCCGCCCCAGGGTGGGGACACCGACCAGATCCGCGCCGTGGCGGCGGGGGAGGGCGACATCGCCATTTCCAACACCTATTACCTGGGCCGCCTGATGAACTCCACCAAGCCGGAAGACAAGGAAGTGGCGGAGAAGGTGGGCGTGTTCTTCCCCAACCAGTCGGGTGAGGGCGCTGTCGGCCGCGGCACCCATGTGAACCTGTCCGGTGCCGGTGTGGCCGCCAACGCCCCGAACAAGGCCAATGCCGTCAAGTTCATCGAGTTCATGGCCGGGCCGGAAGCCCAGAAGATCTTCGCCGACGGCAATTTCGAATACCCGGTGGTGGCCGGCGTCGCCCCGCACCCGACCGTCGCCGCCTGGGGCGAGTTCAAGACCGACAGCCTGAACGCCGCCGTCTTCGGCAAGAACAATGCCGAGGCGCTGAAGATCATGGACCGGGCCGGCTGGAAATAAGCCGGTTCGAGCGTGATCGCTGTAGATCCGCTGTTTCCCGTTCCGGCATCCCCCGGAACCCCTTCAAGGCCCGCCCGCCCCGGCGGGCCATTTTTTTGGCGCTGCGGCCGTGGCAGCCATGGCTGGCCGGTCAGGAAGGCGGGGCCGCCAGCGCCGCACCTCGGGCCGCAGCCAGACCGGCGCACAGGCGGGACAGCCAGGCATCGGCGGCCACCGCCGCTGCCGGCAGTGCGGCACGTCGGCGGGCACAGGCCAGCCGCATCTCCGCACACTCCCGGTCCAGGCGGCGGCGGCGACAGGCCGCCCGATCCCGCTGCCAAGGCCCCGGCCCCCCAGCCGCCAGCACCGCCCGGGTCAAGACCGGCGGCGGCCCGTCATGGGCCCGCTCCAGCCCGTCGATGGCTGTGAGGCGGGATGGGGAGGTATCGGGGGTGAAGGGGGGAGAAAGGGGCTGGTCAGGCATGGCGGGAACGCTCCATCACAGGCGACTCGGGGATTCGAGTCTCTACCGCCAGGGCGGATCGTCAAGCATATTTTCCTAGGACGATGGACGGAAAAGGCGGACCTGGCGGCACCTCACCAAACCCCTCTCCCCCCGAGGGAGAGGGAAGGACCCGCCCGGAGCGAAGCGCAGGGTGGGAGGGTGAGGGGTCCGGCAGCACCGACCCTACCCTGCTTTCCCCCGGCACCGGCCTTGGAACCTCCGTGGAGCACCGCCCTTGTTGACCCCTCACCCTCCCATTGCGTGCGCAGTGGGCCCCTCCCTCTCCCTCAGGGGAAGAGGGGGGTGGCGGCACCGGTCTGCTTCAGGCCAACCGGCGCCCGGGGCCTGCCTGCGTTCCTGGCCTGCGTTCCTGGGCGGCCCGCCTTACTGGCTGGCCCAGATGATCCGGGCCATCCAGGCCACGTCGGCCAAGGCCAGAAGTCGGTCGCTGTGGGCGGTGTTGATGGATTGCAATTCCACCTTGGTCGCCGTCATCCGGGACAGCTGCTTGGCCATCACCTCCCCCTCCTTCGTGCGGACGACGACCCGGTCGCCGCGGCGCAAGGAAGCGGCGGGGGAAACGATGATGATGTCCCCGTCACGGTACAGCGGTTCCATGGAATCGCCCGAGATTTCCAGCGCATAGGCGTGGGGATCGGCCAGTTGGGGGAATTCCAGTTCATCCCAGCCCGCACCCACGGGGAAACCGGCATCGTCGAAGAAGCCCTGGCTGCCGGCCTGGGCATAGCCGATCACCGGCACCCGGTGGATGGCGCGCGGACCCCCGCCCTCCCCCCCGCCGTCGGTCAGGCTGACGAAATCGGACAGGCTGCTGCCCGTCGCGTCCAGCACCTTGGCGATGCTTTCCGTGGAGGGCCAGCGCAGTTTGCCGTCCGGCGTCATACGCTTGGACTTGTTGAACGTGGTGGGGTCCAGCCCGCCGCGCTTGGCGAGGCCGGAGGCGGAGAGGCCATGCCGTGCAGCCAGCCGGTCGATGGCGCGCCATATGTCTGAATGCTTGAGCATGGGATGAATATCCCATAATGCGGCGCCTTCGTCCCTAGGATCATTTTCCGTTTTTCCTTGACATAGGAATAAAACCCTTCATCCTATGCCCCGGACCCCCGATCCGACGGCAGAGGAAAGCCCCATGGACCGACTTTCGCGTTCACGATATGTTCAAATCCGTCCCCCTGTCCACCACCCCGGCACCACCCCCTTCACCAGTGAGGAGGAGGCGTGGTTCTG
>JBJOKR010000314.1:0-3182 GCA_046045995.1 Pseudomonadota bacterium
TTCCTGCTCTGCACCGCAGCCCTTCTGCCCCTGGCTGGTCCGGCCGCCAATCCCGCCGCCGCTGCCGCCACGGCGGAGAAGCCGCTGGATGAAATCATCGTCACCGCCAACCGGCGGGCGGAGGTGGTGCGGGATGTGCCCGCCAGTGTCTCCACCGTGGAGCGCAGGGCGTTCGAACGTCAGGCCACCCGCTTCATCGGGGAGGAACTGCGCGGCCTGCCCGGCGTGACCTTGAAGACCAATGATTCCGGCACCTATACGGGCATCACCCTGCGCGGGGTGCCCAACCGCATCCATAACGACACGCTGGTGGTGCTGGTGGACGGGGTGCCCTTCGTCACCGGCGATGAGGAGGTGGATCTGGAGCAACTGCCCTTGGGCGCGGTCGGCCGGGTGGATCTGGTCCGGGGCCCGATGTCCGCCCTGTATGGCCGCGGCGCCATCGCCGGCACCCTGAACTACCTGTCCCGGGAGGTGGGGGATACGGCGGAGGCAAGCGTGGAAGCCGGGATCGGCAGCCATGGCTGGCGCCGCCTGGGTGCCCTGGCCCAGACCCCGACCATCGATGGCGGCGCCCTGCTGCTGACGGTGGAGGCGCAGGCGGGGGACGGCTGGCGCGACCGCACCGGGCGGGAGGAGGTGACCGCCTTCGCCAAGCACCGCGCCGACCTGACCGACCGGGCCCGGCTGACCGTCACCGCCACCTGGGTCGATACCGACCAGGATCTGGCGGGCGAACTGCCGGTGGATCGGCGGGGACAGCTGGTCCCCCTGCCCGGCGGCCGGTCGGCCAATTGGAACATGGATGATGCCGGGTTCGCTAAGCTGATGCGGACCGGCACCGCCATCCTGGACATCGACCTGGGCGATACGGTCACCGCCACCACCCGCCTGCATGCCCGCCGCGGCGATACCACGGCCCGCCAGGGCTTCTTCCTGCCCTATGTCGCCGGACAGAGCTGGATCGGCTTCACCGGGTTCCAGGTGACGGGCGATACCAACACCCTGTTCGCCGAGCAGCAGGTGAATGCCGCGATCGGCCCGGTCACCCTGGTCGCCGGCGTGAGTGCGGAGCGGGTGGATGCCCGCCATGTGGAAACCTGGGAGGGGGAGTTGGATGACACCTTCTTCTTCGCCCAGCGCCGCGACATCGCCACCGGCCGGCACCTGAACCGCGCCGCCTGGACCCGCGCCACCCTGCTGGATGCGGAAAGCGACGGCCGGGCGGATGCCGTCTACGCCCAGGCGGATCTGGACGTCGGCGACGTCACCCTGTCCGCCGGGGCGCGGTTCGATGTGTTCGAGCGCGACGTGGTCTATGCCCCCGATTTCAATGCCACCACACGGCAGCGGGTCCGCGACAAGGACCAGCGGCTGAGCCCGAAACTGTCCGCCCGCTGGCGGATCGCCCCCGACCTGACCGCCTATGCCGCCTATGGGGAGGGGTTCAGCCCCGGCTTCGGCCCCCTCTGGTCCTTCCGCACCCGCGACACGGGCTTGGCGCCCGAACTGGCGGAGAATGTGGAGGCGGGGCTGAAGGGCGGGATCGGCCCCCTGTCGGGCAGCCTCACCCTCTATCAGCTGAAGCGCCAGGACCTGTTGCAGCTTCTGCCCGTGGGCGGTACCGCCCGCACCATCAACACCGGCCGTCAGCGTTCCCGCGGGGCGGAAGTGGAGATGGCGTTGGATCTGGATGCCATGCTGCCCGGCCTGTCCGTCGGCGCCACCTATGGCCTGACCGACGCGGTCTGGACCCGCAATGCGTTCCTGGAGCCGTTCACCCAGCGCCCCTTCGATTTCAGCGGCAAGGATGTGGCCGGCGTGCCCCGCCATGCGGGCCGGCTGACCGTCACCCAGACGGTGGAGACTCTGGGCCTGACGACCCAGGTCTGGGCCGATGCCAGCGGCGATGTCTGGTACGATCCGGCCAATACGGTGCGGGCGGGGGGCCATGCGGTCTTCGGTGCCGCCGCCACCTGGACCCCGTCCCGGTTCGACCGGCTGGATGTGACCGTGACGGTGCGCAACCTTCTGGACCGGGAGGTGAACAGCATCACCGCCACCAATGACGGTCCCGTCGCCGCCTTCCCTCAGCCCCCGCGGGAGGTGATCATCGGCGCGACCCTGCGGTTCTGATGGCCGGGGGATGGAAGCAGGCGGTCCCGCCTCGACCAGATGCTAGCATAATGCTATCATCCCGGCATAAAAGACGGAGGCCGCCATGCCCGATCTGTTGATCCGTGACGTGGATGAGGAAACCGTGGAGCGGCTGAAGCTCCATGCACGCAACCATGGCCGCTCCCTCCAGGCGGAGGTCGCCGCGCGGTTGAAGGAATTCGCGCAGCACCCGACCCGTGAGGAGACGGAGGAGATGTTCCGCAGCCTGCGGGAACGGTTTGCGGGCCGACAGTTCCCGAGTGCGGTCGACCTTGTCCGTGAGGGTCGGGACCGGTGAACCCGCTGGTAGTCGATGCAAGCGTCGTCATCGCCTACCTGCTGGATGAGGAGGAATCCTACCGCGTCCATCCTCTGTTCACCGAAGGGCGACAACTTATGGGTCCCGCCCTTTTGCATGTAGAGGTATCGAACGCAATCTGGAAATGCTTCCGCAAGAAATTGATCAGTGCCGCCGAACTGGACTGGGCTGTGGACCGGCTGGGTACGCTGGGAATCGACATGGCCCCAGCCGATACGGTCTGGCGGCATGCGCTGACGCTGGCCGTGGACCTGGACAACTCCGTCTATGACTGCATCTATCTTGCGACCACAATCCGGACCGGGTCGCAGCTTGTGACCCTGGACGAAAGATTCCGGCGTAAGCTGACGGGGACGCCGTGGCAGATGCTGCTGGCGGACCCGCGCAACTTGGTCCCACACTGACCCCGCCTAATCGCCCGCCGCCCGGATGACGATGGTGCCGGTGCGGTTCAGGGCCTTGGCCAGGGTTTCCAGCCGGCGCTGCACCGCCTCCCCCACCAGGTCGGCGGCATCGGGGGGCAGGGTCAGGGTCAGGCTTTCATCCTCCAGCCGCAGGGCCGTACGCTGAAGCAGCAGCATGGCCCCGCCGGTCAGGGTCTGGGCCAGCCGCAGGGCCAGCCCCAGGATGTAGGCCCGCTGCAGCGGCCCTTCCTTCAGCAGGCCGCGCGCCGGGGTGAGGGAGGCACTGTCCAGCGTCCCGGCAT
>JBJOKR010000315.1:0-3072 GCA_046045995.1 Pseudomonadota bacterium
AGCGGAGCGGGCGGAGATCGTGGAAACGGTATGGCGCCCCTATCACCGGCGCATCCGGATCGAGCTGGACCGGCTGGTGGAAGCCCATGGCTTCGCCTGCCTGTGGGATGCCCATTCCATCGCCCCCGCCCTGCCCCGCCTGTTCGCGGGCACCCTGCCCGACCTGAACCTGGGCAGCTTCGACGGGGCCGCCTGCCCGCCTGCAGTGGCGGGGTCGGTGCTGGCCGTGGCGCATGCGGCGGGCAGGGGTTTGACCAGCATCCTGGATGGCCGGTTCAAGGGCGGCTACATCACCCGCCGGTATGGTCGGCCGGATACCCGCATCCATGCCCTGCAGATGGAGATCGCCCAATCCGCCTACATGGTGGACGGATCGTGGCAGGGCCCCGACCCCAGCCTGGATTTCGCCAAGGCCGAGACCCTGCGCCCGGTCCTGCGCGGCATGATGACCACCTTCCTGTCGGCCGCCGCCGACCATGCGGAGAGCCTTGCATGACGACGCCCCCCACCCCTGTTCGCGATCTGGCCGTGGTTCCCGGCGCCCTGACCCTGGACGACATGCGCGCCGCCCTGGCCGGTCCGGTGCGGCTGGTGCTGCGGGAGGAGGATCTGGCCCGGGCGGAGGCCAGTGCCCGCATCGTCGCCGATGTGATCGGCCGGGGGGAAACGGTCTATGGCATCAACACCGGGTTCGGGCTGCTGGCGAAGACCCGGATCGCCGGGGACAAGCTGGCCCTGCTTCAGCGCAACCTGGTGCTGAGCCATGCCACCGGCACCGGCCCCCTGCTGGAGGACGGGATCGTCCGGCTGATCATCCTGCTGAAGGTGGCAAGCCTGCTGCGCGGCTTCTCCGGCATCCGGCCGGGGATCATCCGCGCCCTGGCCGATCTGGCGGAGCGGGGGGTCTATCCCTGCATCCCGGCCAAGGGCAGCGTCGGCGCGTCGGGCGATCTGGCCCCGTTGGCCCATCTGGTGGCACCCCTGATCGGCGAGGGGGAGGTGCGGCTGAACGGGGAGGTGATGCAGGCGGACGAGGGGCTGCGCCGGGCGGGGCTGACGCCCGTTGCCCTGGGCCCGAAGGAAGGGCTGGCCCTGCTGAACGGCACCCAGGTTTCCACCGCCATCGGCATTGCCGGGCTGCTGGCGGCGGAGCGGGTGTTCGACGCGGCCCTGGTGGCCGGCAGCATGAGCGTGGATGCCGCCCGCGGCAGCGACACCCCCTTCGACCCGCGCATCCATGCGGTGCGGGGCCAGAAGGGGCAGATCGACGTGGCCGCCGCCTATCGCCGCATCCTGGCGGGAAGTGAGATCCGGGCCAGCCATATCGGCTGCGCCAAGGTGCAGGACCCCTATTGCCTGCGTTGCCAGCCCCAGGTGATGGGGGCAGCACTGGACCAGCTGCGCCAGGCGGCGGGCACCCTGACCGTGGAAGCGAACGGGGTGACGGACAATCCCCTGGTCTTCCCCGGTGCGGGGCCGGACGATCCGGGGCAGATCCTGTCGGGCGGGAACTTCCACGCCGAACCCGTTGCCATGGCCGCCGATCAGATCGCCATCGCGGTGGCGGAGATCGGGAACCTGTCCGAACGCCGGTCGGCCATGCTGGTGGACCCCCACCACAATGGCGGGCTGCCCGCCTTCCTGGTGCGGGACGGCGGGGTGAACAGCGGCTTCATGATCGCCCAGGTGACAGCCGCCGCCCTGGCCAGTGAGAACAAGGGCCTGGCCCATCCGGCCAGCGTGGACAGCATCCCCACCAGTGCCAACCAGGAAGACCATGTCAGCATGGCCACCTGGGCCGCCCGCCGCCTGCTGGACATGGCGGAGAATGCCACCGGTATCATCGCCGTGGAGCTGTTGGCCGCCGCCCAGGGTGTGGATTTCCACCGCCCCCTGCGTAGCAGCGCGGATCTGGAGCGCGTCCACCGCGCCCTGCGCGCCCGCGTCCCCTTCTGGGACCAGGACCGTTGGTTCGCCCCCGACATCGCCGCCGCCAAAGCCCTGATCACCAGCGGTGCCGCCGGCAGCGGCCAGGGCTGGGTGTGCCCCCCCCTGTCGACCCCTAATCCCGCCCCCGCTGCCGCGCGCCTTCAGAACATATGCCCCGACTTCTCCGCCTTGGTACGGAGATAGCCTTCATTGTGGCCGTTGCTGGGGAAGATGTGGGGCACGCGCTCCACCACCTGCACACCGCAGGCGCCTAGCTGGGCCATCTTGTCCGGGTTGTTGGTCATCAGCCGCACGGCGGTGAAGCCCAGGCCGGTCAGCATGGCGGCGGCGGGCAGGTAGACCCGTTCATCCGCATCGAAGCCCAGGGCCGTGTTGGCATCCACCGTGTCCAGCCCGCCATCCTGAAGCCGGTAGGCCTTCAGCTTGTTGATCAGGCCGATGCCGCGGCCTTCCTGCGCCAGGTACAGCAGAACGCCGCAGCCACGTTCCGCGATCTCCCGGATGGCGCCGCGAAGCTGGGGGCCGCAGTCGCAACGCAGACTGCCCAGCAGGTCGCCGGTGAAGCATTCGCTGTGCAGCCGGGCCAGGACCGGTTCCCCCGGGGCGGGATCGCCGATGACGATGGCCAGATGCTCCGGCCCCCCGTCGGATGGGCGGAAGGCGATGATGCGCGTCTGCTCCGCATCCTCAAGCGGGACCGTCGCCTCCGCCACCTTGTGCAGGGTGCGGGCGGTCAGGTCGCGATAGGCGGCCACATCCCCCTCCCGCACCGCCATCAGGTCATGGGCGCGGGCGAAAGCATCCCCCTCATGCTGTTTGGGCAGCGGGGCGATCAGGGCCGCGGGCAACAGGCGGGCCAGCTTCACCAGAAGCAGGGCGCTTCCCTCCAGCGTTGTTCCGGGGGCGAAACTTTCCGCCTTCGCAACGGGCTTGGCAGGCAGGGGTCGGGCCTGGGTCGGATCGGCCAGGGACCGGACCAGATCGGCCCCGGGCATACCGTCGGGCCGCAGCACCACCGTCGCCTGTTCCGGCACATCATGGCCCAGCGCCCGGGCCCGCTGGCCGGTCAACACCACGCAAGGTGCATGGCCGGCCCCAGCAAGACTGGCAAGCGCGGACAGG
>JBJOKR010000316.1:0-3065 GCA_046045995.1 Pseudomonadota bacterium
CATACTTCCCCCCTGCCTTCCCCCCTGCGACACCCGAACCGCTAGCCGTCCCACCGGGGCGCTTGCATTTCCACTGCGCTGCGGTATCATCTTCCCATTACGTAAACGTAAACCTGATCGCGTCCGGATGTCCCGGGGCCCAGCGGCCTTGGGCGCCCCGGACACCCCGCCTGGAAAGGCGCCCCCCGGCCCTGCGGCACCGCCGCCGTGGCGGGGTGCGCGTTGACAGGGTCGGGGCTGCACCCTACCTTGCGCCGGCGCGTGTCGCGGGGCCGTGCGGCGCAATGCCCAACACTGTTGCTTGTCCCGCCACCACCATGCGCCCGAGACGCCAAGGGGCCGCGGTTGCGGTCCGATACACGGGCCAGATGCCAGGGGATCGCCGATGAAGATACTCGTCGCCGTCAAACGGGTCGTTGACTACAACGTCAAGATCCGCGTGAAGCCGGACAATACCGGCGTCGAACTCGCGAACGTGAAGATGTCCATGAATCCGTTCGATGAGATCGCCGTCGAGGAGGCCGTCCGCCTGAAGGAGGCCGGCAAGGCGACAGAGATCGTCGTCGTTTCCATCGGCCCCGCCGCCGCGCAGGAGACGATCCGCACCGCCCTGGCCATGGGCGCCGACCGCGGCATCCTGGTCCAGACCGAGGCGGAGACGCAGTCGCTGGCCGTCGCCAAGGCCCTGAAGGCCCTGGTGGACAAGGAGCAGCCGCAGCTGGTCGTCCTGGGCAAGCAGGCGATCGATGACGATGCCAACCAGACCGGCCAGATGCTGGCCGCCCTGCTGGGCTGGGGCCAGGGCACCTTCGCCAGCAAGGTGGTTCCGGCCGACGGCTCCGTCGCCGTGACGCGCGAGATCGACGGCGGTCTGGAGACGGTGGACCTGAAACTTCCGGCCATCGTCACCACCGACCTGCGCCTGAACGAGCCGCGCTACGCCTCCCTGCCCAACATCATGAAGGCCAAGAAGAAGCCGATCGAGACGGTGGATCCGGCATCCCTGGGCGTGGACTTCACGCCGCGGCTGAAGACCCTGAAGGTGGTGGAACCGGCGAAGCGCCAGGGCGGCATCAAGGTGGCCGACGTCGCCACCCTGGTGGACAAGCTGCGCAACGACGCCCGCGTCATCTGACGCCCGCACCCCTTGAGTGAGAGGACGAAGACCATGAGCATCCTGGTTGTCGCCGAGCCCTCCACGGGCGCGGTCAAGAAGCCGACCCTGACCACTATCGGCGCCGCCGCCAAGATCGGCGGGGAAACCCATGTGCTGGTCACCGGCCAGGGCGTGGCGGAAGCGGGCACCGCCGCGGCCGCCGCCGCCGGTGTGGCCAAGGCCCTGGTGGCCGATGGTGCCGAATACGCCACCGGCCTGGCCGAGAACCTGGCCCCGCTGGTGGCCAAGGTCGCCAAGGACGGCGGCTACGGCCATGTGCTGTTCCCGGCCACCACCTTCGGCAAGAACCTGGCGCCCCGCGTCGCCGCCCTGCTGGATGTGCAGCAGATCAGCGAGATCAGCGGCGTTGTTTCCGCCGACACGTTCGAGCGGCCGATCTATGCCGGCAACGCCATCGCCACGGTGCAGTCCACCGATGCGGTGAAGGTCATCACCGTGCGCGGCACCGCCTTCGAAGCGGCGGCGGCGACCGGCGGGGCCGGTGCGGTGGCCGGCGTGGACGGTACGGGTGAGGCTGGCCTGTCCAGCTTCGTCGGGCAGGAGCTGACCAAGTCCGAGCGGCCGGAACTGACCGCCGCCCGCGTCGTCGTCTCCGGCGGCCGCGGCATGCAGAACGGCGACAATTTCAAGCTGCTGGACGCCCTGGCGGACAAGCTGAACGCCGCCGTCGGCGCGTCCCGCGCGGCCGTCGATGCGGGCTTCGTGCCCAATGACTACCAGGTCGGCCAGACCGGCAAGATCGTCGCCCCGGAACTGTACATCGCCGTCGGGATCTCCGGCGCGATCCAGCACCTGGCCGGCATGAAGGACAGCAAGGTCATCGTCGCCATCAACAAGGATGAAGAGGCGCCGATCTTCCAGGTGGCCGATTACGGCCTGGTCGGCGACCTGTTCAAGCTGGTCCCCGAACTGACCGAAACGCTCGCCAAGGGCTGATCCGGCAGGCTTCGGAATGAGTACACGGGGCGGTGGCCGGTGACGGTCGCCGCCCCTGGCTTTTGGGGGCGGTGCGTTGCCGCCCGACCCGCGTTGCACAATCCCGCCCGTGGGTTAAGATGCCCCTGGGTTAAGATGGCCCTGGGACGGAATCACCGGAAAGACCGGAACAATGGACATTCAGAAGATCGGCGTTATCGGCGCAGGGCAGATGGGCAGCGGGATCACCCATGTCTGTGCCCTCGCGGGGTATGAGGTGAAGCTGGCGGATATCAGTGCCGAGCAGCTGAAAAGCGCGGTGGCGGGGATCGGCCGGAACCTGGACCGCCAGGTGTCCAAGGGCAAGATCGCCCAGGCCGACCGCGACGCCGCCATGGCCCGCATCGCCACCGCCACCGACATGGCCATCTTCGCCGATTGCGACCTGGTGGTCGAGGCGGCGACGGAGAGCGAGGAGGTGAAGCGCCAGATCTTCAAGGCGCTGGTGCCGAACCTGAAGGCCGACGCCATGATCGCCACGAACACCTCCTCCATCTCCATCACGCGCCTGGCCGCCACCACCGACCGGCCGGCGAAGTTCATCGGCATGCACTTCATGAACCCGGTGCCGGTGATGCAGCTGGTGGAGATCATCCGCGGCATTGCCACGGACGAATCGACCTTCCTGTCGATCAAGGAGTTGACGGCCCGGCTGGGTAAGACCGCCGCCATCGCGGAGGATTTCCCGGCCTTCATCGTCAACCGCATCCTGCTGCCGATGATCAATGAAGCGGTCTATACCCTGTATGAGGGGGTGGGCGGCGTGGTCGCCATCGACACCGCCATGAAGCTGGGCGCCAACCACCCCATGGGCCCGCTGGAACTGGCGGATTTCATCGGCCTGGATACCTGCCTGTCGATCATGCAGGTCCTGTACGAAGGTCTGGCCGACAGCAAATACCGCCCCTGCCCG
>JBJOKR010000317.1:0-3028 GCA_046045995.1 Pseudomonadota bacterium
ATGTCCCCCGGTACCAGATCCTCCGCCGCCACGGTCCGCCGGTCGCCGTCGCGCAGGACGCAGGCCTGGGGGGACAGCATGTCCCGGATGGCGTCCATCGCCTTCTCCGCCTTGCCCTCCTGAAGGAAGCCGATGGCGGCATTGATCAGCACCACCCCGGCCACCACCGCCGCATCCAGCCAATCCCCCAGCAACAGCATGACCGCCGCCGCCGCCAGCAGGATGGCGATCAGGGCATTGGCGAACTGGCGCAGGAAGCGGCGCAGGGGGGACGGGCGCGGCGGCGGGGTCAGGCGGTTGGCCCCGTGCCGCTGCAGCCGGCCTACCGCTTCACCTTCCGCCAGGCCGCCGGGATCGGCGTGCAGGTGGCGCAGCACCTCCCCCACCTCCAGCGCATGCCAGGGCACCTCCTCCGCCGGGGTCACTCCCGCCGTTGCCGCACGGGCGGGGGGCGGGAGCCGGGTGTCGCCGGGGGGGGAGGTGGGGCTGTGCATGACGGGGTCCAATGCTGGTGCCGGGTAACGGTTACCTGACCCATCGAACACCCGGGCGCATTGATCCGCCTCAACCCCCGTTCCGGCCGCCCCCGTTCCGGCCGCCCGCCGTTCCGGTCAAGCCTCCCTGCCTCCCTCCCCCCTTGCCTCTCACCCTTCGCCCGGACGGTCCGGTGATTAGCCCTTCTTTTGCTTTGACTTGAACCGCAGGGTCGGCTAACGATCCGGGTGGCTAGAGGCCAAAGCCCGGTCCCGGCCCGGTTGTCCCTGGGGGAAGACCCCGCGGAACGCCGGCCGTTCCAGGCAGGACGCATCCGCGGTACGCCGCCCCTCCCCGGGGTTGGTCATTGGGCGCGTTGTCGTGGCCTCGACCTGATTTCCCGCCCCGCTTCCCCGGCGCCACCCCAACGGCGCCCTGGGCCCCCACCGGGCCCGTACGCCCCTGGGCCTCCACCGGCCCGCCCGCCCCTGGGCCCCCACGGGCCCGCTCGCCCCTGGCACCGCCCGCGGATTCCCCGCCGGTCCCCACCGCCCCACCCTTCTTCCCCGCCGGATACCGATGAATCTTCAGGACCTGAAGGCCAAGACTCCCGCCGAACTCCTCGCCTTCGCGGAGGAGCTGCAGATCGAAAACGCGGGCACCCTGCGCAAGCAGGACATGATGTTCGCGATCCTGAAGCAGTTGGCGGAAAACGATGTTCCGATCTTCGGCGAAGGCGTGTTGGAGGTGTTGCCCGACGGCTTCGGCTTCCTGCGCTCGCCGGAGAGCAACTACCTGCCCGGCCCGGACGACATCTACATCTCCCCCGCCCAGGTGAAGCGCTTCGGCCTGCGCACCGGCGACACGGTGGAGGGGCAGATCCGCGCCCCCAAGGATGGGGAGCGGTATTTCGCCCTGCTGAAGGTCAATGCCATCAATTTCGACCACCCGGACAAGGTCCGGCACCGGATCAACTTCGACAACCTGACCCCGCTCTACCCCGATGAGCGGCTGAAGCTGGAGGTGGAGGTCGATCCCACGGGCAAGAAGCGGGACATGACCACCCGGGTCATCGACCTCGTCTCCCCCCTGGGCAAGGGGCAGCGCGCCCTGATCGTGGCGCCGCCGCGCACGGGTAAGACCGTGATGCTCCAGAACATCGCCCATGCCATCGCCACCAACCATCCGGAAGTGTATCTGATCGTCCTGCTGATCGATGAACGGCCGGAGGAAGTGACGGACATGGCCCGCTCCGTCCGGGGGGAGGTCATCAGCTCCACCTTCGATGAGCCGGCGACCCGCCATGTGGCCGTGACGGAGATGGTGCTGGAGAAGGCCAAGCGCCTGGTGGAGCACAAGCGCGACGTCGTCATCCTGCTGGACAGCATCACCCGCCTGGGCCGTGCCTACAACACGGTGGTGCCGTCGTCGGGCAAGGTGCTGACCGGTGGTGTGGACGCGAACGCGCTGCAGCGGCCCAAGCGCTTCTTCGGTGCCGCCCGCAATATCGAAGAGGGCGGCAGCCTGACCATCATCGCGACCGCCCTGATCGACACGGGCAGCCGCATGGACGAGGTCATCTTCGAAGAGTTCAAGGGCACCGGTAACTCGGAAATCGTCCTGGACCGCAAGCTGTCCGACAAGCGCATCTTCCCGTCCATCGACATCCAGAAGTCCGGCACCCGCAAGGAGGAACTGCTGGTCGACCGGGGCGCCATGGCCAAGATGTGGATCCTGCGCCGCATCCTGAACCCCATGGGCACCCAGGACGCCGTGGAATTCCTGGTGGACAAGCTGAAGCAGTCGAAGACCAACAACGATTTCTTCGACAGCATGAACCAGTAGGCCGACCGGGGGTCTCTTTTCGCCCCCTCCCGCCCGACCTGTGTACCCGCCGCCCCGGACCGGCCCGTCCGGGGCGGTTCCGTTTCTGGCGCGACCTGTTGTGGGAGCGTCTGTTGCGGGCGCTTCTGTTCCGGGGCGTGCAGGCACGCCGGGGGGCACGGCAACAGGGGCCTGCGGAGGGGTTCGGGCGGGGGTGGGTTACCCCTGGCGGGGGGTCTCCGAAAGGTCTTGTGTCCGCAACGTGCCTGTCATGCACGGTCACCATATATGCGGCCATTCGGGTCCCGCCACCCGGGGCCCGGCCGCCCGTCCTTTTCCCGATGCCTGTCCCGACGAGGAACACCGATGAGCACCGCCGACCTGCTGCGCGAGCCGACGCTGCACCAGTTGATCGACGATCCCCTGGTCCGCCTTGTCATGGCCCGCGACGGCCTGTCCCCCGATGAGGTGCGGCGCGTGATGGAAGCCGCCGCCACCCGCCTGGCCCGCCGCCGCCGGGAAGCCCTTCTGCGCGCAGCCTGATACCCGGGGTCGGCGGGGGCCACGAATGGACTTGCGCCGCTGAAACGTGTATAGTCCAAGGAAGATGGGCCGGGTGGTCAGACCCGACCCACCACTCCTACGTTCTCTCTATAAGCAGGACGATCCGATAACGGCGTCGCCAGAGCTTAAGGGGGAACGGCAGGAGGAAGGGCATTTTGCTCATGCT
>JBJOKR010000318.1:0-3024 GCA_046045995.1 Pseudomonadota bacterium
ACAGAACGGCTTTTCGGCCCCTGAACCGGAATCGTGAATCTTGGAATCAAGGGATGTCCCTTATCCACAAGCCCCTGCCGGTCATCAGGCATCAAGGCTATGGGACCAGGAGGCTTGGCGCGCGGGGCGAGGGGTGTTCTGGGGCGTAGGGCGCCGGGACCGTGGGAGAGGTCCCCCTGGGTATCGGGAGGAGGAGAACGGGTCCCATCCAGCAGTCGGCTGTGTGTGTCGGCGCAGATGGGACTGGTCAGGCGCGAAGGAGCGTAGGCCGCCGCCTGCTTACCCAGTGCTTACCCGGGAATAAAAAAAGGCCGGGTAAGCACCCGACCTTACTTCTAAGCCCTTGAATTATCTGGAGCGGGCGAAGGGATTCGAACCCTCGACCCCAACCTTGGCAAGGTTGTGCTCTACCCCTGAGCTACGCCCGCATACCAGATCGGCTTTCACCACCCTTCAACCATGCCGTTTGCGCTGTCGTTTCTGACCGCGTTTCCGTCGGCGTCCGGCGGTGAGCGCGGAATATAGCCAGGACTTCGGCGCCTGCAAGCACTTTTTTCAGGGACGTGAATTTTTCTGGATGTGCCCCGGCGGGGACCCTGTCACCGGTCATGTGCACCTGACTGGTGCGGGCTTTCGCCGTCTTCTGGGGCCCGGGATGCGGCGTCCCTTTGCCCTGGGCGGTGGGCGGGGCTATATATCGCGGGAAGATCGGGCAGGGGGGCCGTGTGACCGCCCCTGTCCCCGCCGGTCCGTTCCCGATTACGGGCACCCCTGTCGGTGCCCCGGCCGGGGCGGGCGGGCGGCAGGACCGGAACCAGGGATGAACACCATGCAGATCAGCTTTCCCCCCGCCGGCGGTGCGGTCAAGCCCGGGGCCAAGGATGGGGCGGGCCCCGGCGTCGATCCGGTGATGGACGGCAGCGACGCCACCTTCATGAAGGACGTGATGGAGGCCTCCCGCCAGGTGCCCGTCATCGTCGATTTCTGGGCCCCCTGGTGCGGCCCCTGCAAGCAGCTGGGCCCGGCGTTGGAGAAGGTGGTGCGGGCCGCCAAGGGCAAGGTCCGCATGGTCAAGATCAACACGGATGAGAATCCGATGATCGCCGGCCAGCTGCGCATCCAATCCATCCCCGCCGTCTACGCCTTCTTCCAGGGCCGGCCGGTGGATGGATTCGTCGGCGGACAGCCGGAAAGCCAGTTGAAGACCTTCGTGGACCGCCTGTTGACGCTGGCGGGCGGCGGGGCGGTCGGCGGGGATGTCGCCGCCGTGCTGGAGGAGGCGAAGACCCTGCTGGATGCCGGTGACATCCAGAATGCCGCCGGCGCCTTCAGCGAGGTGCTGCAGGAGGAGCCGGAGAATGCCGTCGCCTATGCCGGTCTGGTCCGCTGCCTGCTGGCAGCCGGTCAGGAGGATGCGGCCCGCGGCATGATGGAGGAGGCACCGCCCGCCGTCGCCAAATCGGCCGAGCTGGCGGCCATCCGCACCCAGCTGGACCTGGCGGAACAGGCCAAGCAGGCAGGCCCGATCCCCGACCTGATGAAGCGGGTGACCCAGAACCCGGACGACCACCAGACCCGCTACGACCTGGCCATGGCGCTCTATGCCGCCGGCCGCCGGGAAGAGGCGGTGGACGCCCTGCTGGAGATCGTGAAGCGCGACCGCGATTGGAACGAACAGGCGGCGCGCAAGCAGCTCCTGAAATTTTTCGAGGCTTTCGGACCCACGGACAGGCTGACGGTCATGGCCCGGCGGAAATTGTCCTCTATCTTGTTCGCATGACCAGGAACCCCTTCGACCCGACCTTCGACCAGCTGCCCCCCAGCATCCCCGTCTTCCCCTTGACGGGGGCGCTGCTGCTGCCCCGCGGCAAGCTGCCGCTGAACGTCTTCGAGCCGCGCTATCTTGCCATGGTGCAGGATGCGCTGGCCGGCGACCGGATCATCGGCATGATCCAGCCGTCGGACGCGGCGGTGCCCAAGGGGGCGCCGCCCGGGCTGCTGCCCACGGGCTGCGCCGGCCGCATCACCTCCTTCGCGGAAACAGATGACGGCCGCCTGCTCATCACCCTGACCGGGCTGTGCCGGTTCAGCTGGCAGGAGGAACTGCCGCTGACCCGGGGCTACCGCCGGGTGGTGCCCGACTGGTCCCGTTTTGAGCTGGACCTGACGGAGGATCTGGCCGATGTGCTGGATCGCGACCGTCTGGATACGGTGCTGCGCGCCTATTTCCGCAAACAGGGCATCTCCGCCAATTGGGACGCCATCGCCGATACCCCCGATGAGCGGCTGGTGGCGACACTGGGCATGGTCTGCCCCTTCGATGCGAATGAGAAACAGGCCCTGCTGGAGGCGGCGGACCTTCCCAGCCGGGCGGATTTACTACTTGCGCTGCTGGAAATGGCGGTGCACGACAAGGGCACCGGCGGGGACGCGGCCCGCCATTGAGGGGCCGCCCTCCCTGCCCGGTGCCGGATCCCGGTGCCGGGACCATGCGATGACTGTTACGCTTGCGGAAGGATACCCACCATGGCCACCGCCAAGGTCGATCCGAAACTGCTGGAGATCCTGGTCTGCCCCCTGACCAAGGGGCCGCTGCGCTATGATGCCGCCGCGGGGGAACTGATCAGCGATCAGGCCGGTCTGGCCTATCCCATCCGGGACGGCATTCCGATCATGCTGGTGGACGAGGCCCGGCATCTGGGCGGGACAGGGGAGACGGGAGATGCGGGGGCCGGGCCTGCCGCCGCCCCGGCCAATTCCGTCGACTGATCCGCGAGCACCAAGCCATGGCTTCCGAGGAACGTTTCGCCTCCGATCCGACCGGCACTGCCGCCTGGCCGGAGGAGGTGAGGCTGAAGCGGGCGGAGCGTGTGCTCTCCCTCCGGTTCGAGGATGGGGCGGCCTTCACCCTGCCCGCCGAATACCTGCGGGTGGAAAGCCCCAGCGCGGAGGTCCAGGGCCACGGCCCCGGCCAGCGCCGCATCGTCCCCGGGAAGCGGGATGTGGGCATCACGGGGCTGGAGC
>JBJOKR010000319.1:0-3012 GCA_046045995.1 Pseudomonadota bacterium
GTTGCAGAGATGGTTTCAGCACCCAAATCCTACGCCAGATCAGAGACTTACGCTACACCCGCCGCCCCCTCCAAGCCGCCATCGTGAATACGACGGGTTAGCCCTCCAAATCCCTCAAGAACGGAGCTCGAGCGGTCCCTACAGGAAGTCCACCAGCGACAGCCGGCTGATGCGGGCGGTGATGGAGAGGCTGGCTTCCAGCTGGGTTTGCAGGGTGTTGAGGCGGAGTGAGGTTTCGTAGGGGTCCGCCTCTTCCAGCCTTACCACCTGGGTGCTGATCAGGGTGGCTTGGACATCGTATTGGCGGGCGGCGCGGTCCACCGCCTCCTCCTCCAGGCCCAGCACGCCCTGGATCTCCACCAACTGGTCCAGGGCGGCGGTGATCTGCTGCCAGCCGCGCTCGGCCACCCGGGTATAGGCCTCCCCCGGCACGCTGCCGTGGGGGACACCGGCCAGAAGGTGCAGGCCCTGCATCAGGTCCCGCATGGCCGGATCGCCGCCGGTGGCGCGGTAGGTGATAGGCAGCCCGTCCCCCGCCCTTCCCACCACCTGCTGGGTCGATCCCAGGAAGAAGGTATTGGAGAAACTGGCCGGATCGGCGGGGTTGGCGTCGGTGAACAGGTCGGTCAACCCGCCCGGCCCATCGATCAGGGCATCCACATCCGCCGCCGCGGTGATCGGGCCTGCTGCCGCCACCGCCTGGGCCACCGCCTGGCGGGGGGACAGGCCGCTGGGCCCAACCTCATCCTGGGGCTGCACCGGGCGCTGGTCGAAGCGGATGCCGGCGAAGAGGAAACGGCCCGACTGGCTGGTGTTCAGCATGGATTGCAGCACCTGCAGGGCATCGCGCGCCGCCTCATCGATGGCACCGGCCTGGGGCCCTTCGCCTGAGCCGGAGACGGAAAGGGCGAGGTCGCGCACCTTGGTGGCTGCCCCCCGCACCTCCGCCAGGGCGTTCTGCATGATGGTGAGGCGGGAGCCCTGGGCCTGGAGGGAGGTGCGGAATTCCTCCACCTGCGCCCGGGCGTTGCGCAGATCGACCAGGGTGGCTGTGCGGCTGCCGATACTGCCCGCCACATCGATCCGGCGGCCGGTGGAAAGTTCCTGGTTGCGGTCTGCCACCTCCCCCTGCATCAGGCGGATGCTGTTGCGGGTCTGGCGGGCGAGCGACAGGGTGGAGACGGAGGGAAGGCTCATGGCGGTCAGATCTCCAACAGGGCATCGAGCATGCGGGCGGCGGCCTGGATCACCTGGGCGGAGGCGGCATAGCTGCGCTCCAGCACGATCATCTCCTGCATCTCCTCATCGATGTTCACGCCCTCCCGCGCCTCACGGGTGGCGCGCACCGTCTCCACCAGCACGCCTTGGGCCCGCGCATCCTCGGCGGTGGTGGCGCGGGACACCTGCTGCTGGCCGACGGCCGCATCGGTGAAGCTGCGCAGGGTGCCATTGGGCATCAGCCCGGCGGCGGGGGCGAAGGCGACGGTCTCCTGGAACACCTCCAGAAACGCTCGGACCTGACCCGTATCGCCCACATCGCCCCCCGCGCTGTGCAGGCCGGTGCGCACCCGCACGGGATCGCCGCCCGCATCGCCGCGGACCAGGCTGTTCACCTGGATCCGACCGGCCATGCCTGCCGCCCCCGGCGATCCGGCCCGGTCATGGCGCGCCCCGTTATCGGTGAACAATCCGGTATCGGCGGGGCCGGTGCCGGGGATGCTGGCATCGGCCGCCTGGAACCGGTCGGCCAGGTGGCTTGCGATCTCATCGATCTGGCGCTGTGCCTGGGGCATCAGGCGGTCGCGCACGGCGAACAGCCCGTCGATCCGGCCGCCGGACAGGGCATTGGGATAGCCGCTGCCCGGGGCGATATCCACCCCATCCACCCGCAGGCCGGACAGGCTGCCCGGATAGGCGGCATCCGACCCGATGATGGCGGTGTGGTAGAAATCCAGCCGCCGGGCCCGCCCGTCCAGAAGGGTGACGCCGCCGCTGGTCATCACCACCAGTTCGCCGGCGTCGCGGGTGAAGTAATGGATGCCCATCCTATCGGCGATGCCGTCCAGCAGGCGGTCGCGTTCATCCTCCAACTCGCTGGCGTCCTGGCCGGTGCCGGTGCGGATGGCCACCTGGCGGTTCAGGGACTCCAACTGGCCCAGCGCCTGGTTCACCTCCGCCACCGCATCGCCGATCTCACCATCCGCCTGCTGGCGCACCTCCGCGATCTTGGCGTCGGTCTGGTTCAGCCGCTGGGCCAGGGTGACGGCGGCATCCACCACGGCGCGCTGCTGGGTCGGGCTTTCGGGCAGTTCCTCCAGCCGCAGGAAGGCTCGCTCCAGCCCGGCCAGGGCGGAAGAGAGGCTGCGTTCCTCCTGCGGCTGGCCAACCACCTGGGTGAAGGTGGCCAGCGCATCGGCCCGGGCGGCCAGCCCCGCCTGGATGGAGGTCTGGGCCCGCACCTCCCGCGCCAGGGCGGCATCGACGGTGCGGCGGATGTCCCGCACCTCCACCCCCCGCCCCTCCCCCGCCACGGTCAGGGAGCCGACCACCGCCTCCTTCCGGGTGAATCCCGGGGTGGTGGCGTTTGCGATGTTGCGGGCGATTATGGCGGTGCGCTGCTGGTTGGTGCGCAGGCCGGTCAACGCCGTCTGAAGCGCGATGCCGATGGTCATGGGCTTGGGTCCCCGGGTGGGCGCAGCGCTGGCAAGGGGCCAGGAACGGGGTGGCAGGCAGGCAGGATCAGCGCATCAGCCGCGTCACCTCATCCAGCATTTCATCCGCCGTCTGGATGATCTTGGCGTTGCTGGAATAGGCGCGCTGGGTTTCGATGATGCTGGTCAGCTCCTCCGCGATATCCACGTTGGAGGCTTCAAGGGCACCGCCGTTCATGGTGCCGGCGGGGCCGCTGCCGGCATCCCACAGGTACATGTCACCGGATTCCCGGCTGACCTGGAAGGCGTTGCCGTCCAGGCGGCGCAGCCCGTCCGGGTTGGTGACATCGGCCACCGGCAG